>NZ_JAGTHU010000031.1:0-24608 GCF_019895135.1 Dermacoccus sp. Tok2021 | reverse complement strand
CGTCACACGTGTGACGGCCTCGTAGCCCAACGGCTCGGCCCACACCGACTATGGTTCAGGTTCGAGAACCCCCTTTTTTCTCATACCCAAAAGTCTTTCCTTCAACGCGTCTGGGACCGTCTCGGGTTTCTTGCATTGTGCGGCGGCTACCCTCACACGTGTGGCTGTGAAGCAGGGGAACAAGAGCGGCGTCAGATCCCGACGCGGTTGGCGCGACGAGGGTTGGCGGGACGAGGTTGCGACCTGGGCCGGCCGGCTGCTTCTCGTTGCTGCGCTCGTGTCCCTCGTGGCGATCCCCGTTCGTCGCAACACATTTCTCAACGTCGTCATGGACGTCCTCGGCTGGTTCGACATCCCCAGTGAGCCGTCACTCTTCGTGGTCTGCATGACACTCGTGCTCTCCGGTGGAATACGACGTCGCTTCCGAGCAGCTCACACGGCGCTCGTGTTCATCATGGGCCTCGCCGTCTTCGACTCCGTCATGCGGATCTTCTTCCGCACAGAGTCGCTTCTCATGCTCGATCGGCTCCACGTTCACGGGGCCTATCGAGATTGGGCGCGCTTCCAGATATCGCCGATCGTCTCCAGCGTCACGCTGGGCATCTCGGTTGCGAGCTTCGCCCTCGTCTTAGCTTCTCGACGTGCGTTCAAGACTCGTCTCAGCGAAGGCGCGAAGCGGGCCTCCCTCGTCGCCCTGCTCAGTGGGTGGGCCTTCTCCGTTCTCGTGACCGTGGCACTCACGCTGTTCTTCCCTCGCAGCCTCGACACCGTGGGGCAACGAGTCGTGTGGGGAATCCGGAGTGCTTTCGGTGTTCGGACTCCTCCTGATACTCCGGGATTCGCCGGCCACCACGGTCATCAGTGGGTCTTCGGTATCGGCAGCGTCCTGTCCACGCTCGCGTTGTTGTTCGCCGTGCTCGTGCTGTGGCGCTCCGGGCGTGTGCGTGGCCTGACGGACGCGGACGACGAATTGCGTCTGCGTGCTCTGCTTCTCGAACACGGCGAGGACGACTCGCTCGGTTACTTCGCCACGCGTCGTGACAAGTCCGCGCTCTTCGCACCAGACGGGCGAGCCGCGCTGACGTTCCGCAACGAGGGAAGCGTCAGCGTTGCATCGGCCGACCCCGTGGGGCGACGCGAATCCTGGAACGGCGCGATCGAAGGCTGGCTGGAGCAGTGTGCTGAGCACGGGCTCTACCCGGCCGTCCTGTCGGCGAGCGCTAACGGCGCGCAGGCGTACGTCGACGCGGGTCTCAAGGCGTGGTCCTTGGGCGACGAGGCAATCATCGACGTCGACGCATTCACCCTTCAGGGGCGCACGATGCGTCCCGTGCGCCAGGCGGTCACCCGCGTCGAACGCGCCGGTTACTCGACACACGTGCGCCGGCACGAAGAGCTGTCCGGCCAGGAGCTCGATGAGATCTCGCGGCTGGCGGACGCCTGGCGCGGCAACGAGACCGAGCGTGGGTTCTCCATGGCGCTCAACCGTCTCGGCGATCGCGCTGACGGACGCTGCGTCGTCATCACGGCTCACGACGAGAGCGGGGCCGTTCGCGGGTTCCTGTCCTTCGTGCCGTGGGGTGCGCGTGGACTGTCTCTCGACGTCATGCGCCGTGACCGGGCCGCAGAGAACGGGCTCAACGAGTACATGGTCGCCCACCTCGTCGAGGCGGCGCCGGCGCTGGGCGTCCGGCGTATCTCGCTCAACTTCGCGGTTTTCCGCAACGTCTTCGCCGATGCCGATGAGGTCGGTGCCGGTCCCGTGACGCGCCTGAGCGACAAGGCGCTGTCGTTCGCGTCTCGCTTCTGGCAGCTCGAGACGCTCTACCGCTCGAACGACAAGTACCGCCCCGAGTGGGTGCCGCGTTATCTCTGTTACGACCCCGAGCTGACGGTGCCGCGCGCCGCCCTGGCCATGGGCGTGGCGGAGGGTTTCGTGCCCCTTCTCGGTCCGCGCCTGCTCTTGGGGCCGAAGCCGGCCGACCACCAGCCGCCCCGCCCGGAGGCGGACTTCGTCGAGCGGGTTCAGGCGCTCGAGGCCGAGAGCCTCACCCCGCGCGTTCCCGAGCCGCGGCGCAGTGAGCAGCAGCGCGTCCGGCGCGCGAAGCTGACGCAGATGGCCGAAGCCGGCGTGGAGGCCTACCCGCCACGCGTTCCGCGGACGACGACCGTTGCCGACGTCGTGGCGCGCCATCCCGATCTGGCGCCCGCCGCCGCAACGGGGGAGCGAGTCTCCGTCACGGGCCGAGTGCGCGCTCTGCGCGACCTCGGTGGGGTGAGCTTCGTCGTGCTCGAGGAGAACGGCGTTCGCCTTCAGGCGATGGCCACGCGGGACGGCACCCCGGAGCCTGCCTTCGGCCGTTGGGGCCACTGGATCGATCTCGGCGACATCATCAGCGTCAGCGGCGAGGTGGTGACCTCGAAGCGCGGCGAGTTGTCGGTTCTCGTGGACTCGTGGCAGATGGCGGCCAAATGCCTCAGCCCGGTACCCGATCTGCACTCCGGCTTCCGCGACCCTGACGCTCGCGTGCGTCAGCGCTCGCTCGACCTCATCGTCAACACCGACTCCATGGAGATGCTGCAAGCACGCTCACGTGGGGTGCGCGCTTTCCGTGACGCGTTCGACGACCTGGGCTACACCGAGGTGGAGACCCCGATGCTCCAGGCCGTGCACGGCGGAGCGTCCGCGCGGCCGTTCAAGACACACATCAACGCCTACGGCATGGATCTGTTCCTGCGCATCGCGCCGGAGCTCTATCTCAAGCGCCTCGCGGTCGGTGGCATGCAGAAGGTCTTCGAACTGAACCGAAACTTCCGCAACGAGGGCGCCGACGCGACGCACAACCCCGAGTTCACCTCGCTCGAGGCCTACGACGCGTACGGCGATTACACAACAATGCGTCACCTGACGCGCGAGGTCCTGCTCGCAGTGGCACGCGCGGTGCACGGTGAGGAGATCGCGCTGCGACCGATGTCGGACGGCAGCGTGGAGCGTGTCGATCTTTCTGGACCGTGGCCCGCCGTGCCCGTCCACGAGGCGGTGTCGAAGGCCTGCGGCGTGACGCTCACGTCCGCGTCGACACGTGAGGAAGTCGCTGCGGTGTGCGAAGCCCACGGCATCGATGCTCCGCGGGAGAAGGGCGCCGGCGAACTCGTCGTCGAGCTGTACGACGAACTCGTCGAGGCACGAACGACCTTCCCGACGTTCTACACGGACTTTCCCGTCGAGACGTCGCCGCTCACGCGGGAGCACCGTGACGATCCGCGCCTCTCGGAACGCTGGGACCTCGTGGCCTTCGGCGCCGAGATCGGTACGGCGTACACCGAGCTGGTCGATCCGGTCGAGCAGCGTCGTCGCCTTACCGAGCAGTCGCTCAAGGCGGCGGCCGGTGACGTCGAGGCGATGTCGCTCGACGAGTCGTTCCTCGGCGCGCTCGAGTACGCGATGCCGCCCACGGGTGGCCTCGGCATCGGCGTCGACCGCACGATCATGATGCTGCTCGGGGCTCCGATCCGCGCCACGCTCGCGTTCCCGTTCGTCCGTCCGCAGGGCTGAGTGGACCCTCCTCCTCGGCGAAGGGAACCTGCTCTCCTCTCGACTGAGCTATGAGGTGGCTGACATTTCCTTGAGTTCTTTTCACCCATTGATGACCTAGGAGCGGCAAGATCAGTGGGTGAGTGCGCGAACGAACGCGTCGCGCAAAGGGATTCAAGGGGAACCATGAAGAAGTCTCTCAGCGCAGCAGCCGCAGTCTTTGGTCTCGTCAGCATCGGCCTTGCACCTGCAGGTGCGAGCGCCCGGCAGGCCTCGTCCAAGGCGCCGACGTCCGGCGCGTCGTCGAGCTACACGCCACCGCCGGTGTCATGGGGAGCATGCAAGGCGCCGAGTCTCGTCAAGGCGGGTGCCCAGTGCGGCTACGTCACGGTTCCCCTCGACTACGCGAAGCCGAAGGGCGCGAAGATCAAGCTCGCCGTGTCCCGTATCAAGCACAAGACGCCCGACGCGAAGAAGCAGGGCATCATGCTCGTCAACCCGGGTGGCCCCGGCGGTTCCGGCCTGACGTTGGCACGCCTGGGTCAGTGGGTGCCGAACGGAGGCGGCGACCCGTACGACTGGATCGGATTCGACCCGCGAGGCGTAGGCGACAGCCTCCCGAGCCTCGCGTGCGACGGTAACTACTTCGGCTACAACCGCCCCGACTACCGCGTGACGAAGGCCGGCACGGAACGTCAGTGGCTTCGCAAGACCGCGGGCTACTCGAAGGCCTGCTCGAAGGCGGACGGCGCACGTCTGTTGCCGCACATGAAGACCGTCGACAACGTGCGTGACATGGACTCGATCCGCAAGGCCCTCGGTGAGAAGCAGATCAACTTCTACGGTTTCAGCTACGGCTCCTACCTCGGCCAGGTCTACGCGACGATGTATCCCAAGCAAACACGCCGCATGGTGCTCGACGGCGTCGTCAACCCCAAGGACGTCTGGTACGACGCGAACCTCAACCAGGACGTCGCGTTCGACGCGAACATGGACACCTTCTTCGACTGGGTCGCCAAGAACGACGCCACCTACCACCTGGGTAAGAGCGGCAAGGCGATCAAGAAGCGCTGGTACGCGATGCTCGACAAGCTCGCGAAAACGCCGGCGGACGGCAAGATCGGACCGAACGAGTGGACGGATGCCTTCCTCAACGCCGGTTACTACGTGTTCGGCTGGGAAGGTGACGCCGAGGCACTCGTCGCGGCGTTCAAGGGTGACTTCGGCCCGGTCACCGACCTCTACGACGAGGCGAACGGCTCCGGCCCGGGTTCGGACAACGGGTATGCGGTCTACCTCGGCACGCAGTGCTCGGATGTTGCCTGGCCCACGTCGTGGAACAAGTGGAAGGCCGACAACACGCGCGTCGCCAAGAAGGCACCGTTCGAGACGTGGGCCAATGCGATGTTCAACCTTCCGTGCACGAGCTGGCCGGTGAAGGCGAGCAACCGCCAGGCGCCCCGCGTCGACGGCTCGAAGGTCGGGCCCATCCTGCTCATCTCGGAGACGAAGGACGGCGCGACGCCGTACGGCGGTGCGCTCGAGGTGCGTAAGCGCTTCCCGAAGAGCTCGCTCATCGAGGGCGTCGGCGGCACGACGCACTCGGGTTCGCTGAGCGGTATCGCGTGCACGGACGACAAGATCGCCACCTACCTGCTGTCCGGCAAGACGCCGCAGCGCACTCGCGGGCAGGGGCACTCGGACGTGAAGTGCGAGCCGGTGCCGCAGCCGGCGCCGGGCCCGGCGAACGCGCTGACGGAGTCGGCGTCCGACTCGGGGCGCGGCCACGGTCACGGCAAGAGCCACGGCAAGAAGCGTCACGGCATGCCGCAGGATCTGCGCGCCCAGTTGCAGCAGGCCGCTTCGTCGACCCGCTGACGGACTGACCCTTTGAACGCCCGAGCGGCCGGCACCCCCAAGGTTGCCGGCCGCTCGGGCGTTTCGCCGTGCGCGTCGATCAGTGACGCAGAGCCTTGCGGGCCAGTGCGTTACCGATGAACTGCGCGATCTGCACGAACACGATGATGATGACGACGGCTGCCCACGTCACGGCCCACTGGTAGCGCTGGTAGCCGTACGCCAGCGCGAAGTTGCCGAGACCGCCGCCGCCCATCGCGCCGACGACCGCGGTCATGTCGATGACGGCGACGAGCGCGAAGGTGTATCCGAGGATGAGCGGCGCGAGCGCCTCGGGGATGAGAACGGTGCGGATGATCCGCCACGGGCTCGCGCCCATCGCCTGAGCCGCCTCGATGACGCCCGGGTCGACACTCACGAGGTTCTGTTCGACGATGCGACTGATGCCGAACGTTGCGGCGAGCGTCAGCGGGAAGATCATCGACGCGGTACCGATCGTCGAGCCGGTGACCTTCAGCGTCAGCGGACCGAGCGCGGCCGCGAAGATGATGAACGGGATCGGCCGGATGATGTTGACGAGCACGTTGAGGATCGTGTGAACCGTCGGGTTGGCCATGATGCCGCCGCGGCGCGTCGTGTTGAGCAGCACGCCGAGCACGAGCCCGAACAGACCGCCGAGGACGATGGTGGCGCTGACCATGAGGAGGGTCTGCCCGACCGACTCCCACAGCACGGGGCGCAGTGCGCTCCAGTCCGTGTCCGCAGTGATGACCTTCATGCCGTGGCCTCCTCGAGTTCGTGGACGGTGGCGACCTGGGCGAGGTCGGTCAGCACCTGCGTGACGGTGACGTCGTCACCGCGCAGGGCCAGGGTCAACGTCGTGAGGTTCGCTTCCTTGAGGGGCGTGAGGCCACCGTGGACGATCTCCGGTTCGACACCGCGGGCGCCGGTGGAGGCGAGAACCCTTCCGAATCCAGCGGAGTCGTGGACGGTTGCCGTGACGAGGCGTCCGCTCACCCTCTCGCGCAGCCGCGCGATCTCGCGGGCGTCGGGCACGTTGCGCAGCGTCGCGTCGACGAGCCGCCGCGTGGCTGACGATGTCGGTGCGCCGAGCACCTGCTCGGTCGGCCCGGATTCGACGAGGCGGCCGTGTTCGAGGACCACGACGTCGTCGGCCAGTTCACGCACGACGTCCATCTCGTGCGTGATGACGACGATCGTCACGCCGAGCTCATCGTTGACGCGGCGCAGGAGGGCGAGGACGTCCTTCGTCGTGTCGGGGTCGAGGGCGGAGGTCGACTCGTCGGCGAGCAGGATCTCCGGGTTCGTGGCCAGGGCGCGGGCGATGCCGACGCGCTGCTTCTGGCCGCCGGACAGCTCGTCAGGATAGGCCCAGGCCTTCTCCGTCAGACCGACGAAGTGGAGCAGTTCGGTGACTCGCGCCTCCTGCTTGTCCTTGTCCCAACCGGCGACCTCGAGCGGATAGGCGACGTTGGCGTACACCGTGCGCGAGCGGATGAGATTGAACTGCTGGAACACCATGCCGATGCGGGCCCGCAGAGCTCGGACCTGCTTTGCTCCCAGACCCGCCAGATCGACGCCGTCGACCTCGACGGAGCCGGTCGTCGGGGTCTCGAGCGCGTTGATGAGCCGCACGAGGGTGCTCTTGCCTGCACCGGAGAACCCGATGACGGCGAGGACGCGGCCGGTAGCGACGTCGAGGTCGATCTCCTGCAGCGCGGTGACGTTCTTCTTGCCGCGCACGAAGGTCTTGCTCACGCCGCGCAGCCGGACCGCCGGCGCGTTCTCGGGTCGGGCCGGGGGAGTGGGGGTCACTTCTTGGCCTTGATCTGCGACTCGATGCGGGTGAGGATGCCGCGCACGTCCGCGACGGAACGCTTCACCTCGTACTGGGTTCCCTTGGTGCGCTTGGAGATGAGGTCCTGCACCGACTTCTCGTGGTACGCCTGGACGAACTTCGCGTACGTCGGGTTGTCGGCGTCCTTCTTGCGGGCCACGATGACGTTGATGTACGGCTCCGAGGACTTCGCCTTGGGGTCGTCCTTGAACAGCGCCTTGCTCGGGTCGAGGTTCGCGTCGGCGGCGAAGTTGTTGTTGACCACGGCGCCCTCGACGGAGGGCAGGGCGGCTGCGGTCTGGGCAGCGTCGACGGGCGTGACGCCGACCTTCGACTTCGCGGCGTCGATCTCGGCGGGCGTCGACAGGGAGTTGCCCCCGCCCTTGAGCGTGAGCAGACCGGCGCTCTGCAGGAGCAGGAGGGCGCGTGCCTGGTTCGTCGCGTCGTTCGGGATGGCGACCTTGCCGCCGTCGGCGAACTCGTTCACCGTGGTGTGCTTCTTCGAGTACAGCGACAGCGGCACGATGTAGGTGGAGCCGACCGGCGTCAGGGTGTCGTTCTTCGCGGCGTTGTAGTCGGCGAGGAACTGCAGGTGCTGGAACTGGTTGACGTCGACCTGGCCCTGGGAGAGCGCCGGGTTGGCCTGCGTGTAGTCGGTGAAGTTGACCGGCTGGATGTCGAGGCCGTACTTCTCCTTGCCGACCTTGACCAGTTCGGTCCAGTACGGGTCGGACGCTTCGGTGGTACCGACGGTAATCTTCGTCAGCTTCTCGTCGTCGCTACCCGTGAAGGCCTTGATGCCGAAGCCTGCGGCGAGCGCGACGACGAGGACGCCTGCGCCGATGGCCGCGTACTTGGGGCCGTTGCTCTTCGGCTTCTCGGGCAGGGCCTGGACGGCCGGGCTGGCTCCGGGGGTGGTGGAGTTGGTGTTCTCGGACATGGTGATGCCTTCCTCGAAGGGGCGTGCGAGGCGCCGGTGGGGTGGGCGGCGACGACCGCCCGACGATGGGTGCGGTCAGTGCTTGGGGCGCGCGAACGCGGCGTCGTGCGTGTGCGGTCGCGCGGTGGGGGCCTGGGTGGGGCGATGCGTGTGCTGCATGTGATCTCCCGGGATCGGGCGCACCGGTACGAGGCCCTCGAAAGGGATGTGTTCCGGGTGCGGAACGTGCTTGCCGCGCGGTTGACGCGGCCGTGTCATCACCTGGAGCACCCCGCCACGTTCGTGAGGGTTGCCGTCCGACCAGCCAGGGCTTTGCATCGGATCTCTTGACCGGCATCACATTAGAGGCGCCGCGAGAAGCCCGTCAAATCAAGTGATCTGGGCCACTCTGTGTCACCGCTGGGCCGAGTTTCCTGCGGTTGGGTAGTCGCCGCCTCGACCCAACGGCAGGAAAGTCTGCCCAGTGGAGAGATGCGCTGACGCCGTGCTCTCCCCGTGGGCTGGAGTCACTAGGGGCGGAGCGTGGACTCCACGGGGTCGAGGTACCCCGAGCTCGCGCTTATTTGCTCGGCGGAAGAACGTCGGTCTGCGCGGGGAGGTCGGCCACGCCGACCGGGCACGTCACGCCCTTGTAGCCGTGATTGCAGTACCCGCCTGGATTTTTCGCGAGGTACTGCTGGTGGTAGCCCTCGGCCGGCCAGAACTTTCCGGCTTCGTCGGCGGGCTTCATCTCCGTCGTGATGGCGCCGCGGCCCGCGTCGGTCAGCGCATCCTGGAACGCTTCCGCGGTGCGACGCGTAGCGGTCTCCTGCTCGGGCGTCGTCCAGTAGACCGCAGAGCGGTACTGCGTGCCGATGTCATTGCCCTGACGGTTGGCCGTCGTCGGGTCATGGTTCTCCCAGAACGCCTTGAGCAGCTGGGCCGGGGAGACCTTCTCCGGGTCGTACGCGATCTGGACGGCCTCGGTGTGGCCCGTCGTGCCCGTGCAGACGTCCTCGTACGAGGGGTTCTCACGGTCGCCACCCATGTAGCCGACGGCCGTCGAGACGACCCCCGGGATCTGCCATAAGATGCGCTCCGCACCCCAGAAACATCCCATCGCGACGTACAGCGTCTCGGTCTTGTCCGGCCACCCGCCGAGCAGTGGCGTGCCGAGAACGTCGTGCACGGCAGCGACGTCGACCGGGGCGGAATCCTGACGGGTGAACCACATGGGGCGTTCCTTTCACTGGAGTCGCTGTGTTCAACGCAGGCGTGTCCGAGAGGATTCCGAACTCGCGGAGCAACCGCGTGAACGGCGCGCGTCAGTCGACGAGCGGCGGCACTTCGAGCGGGATGGGGCGCAGTAGCCTCGCGCGGATCTCGACCATCGTCTGCGCGTCCGTGTCGAGCGCGACGTCCTCGGAAAGCGTTGGCACCCAAGGCGGCACGGCCCGCTTGTCGCCGTCGTTGTCAAGGCCGACAAGCACCATCGTGCACTCGGTCGTGAGGTTCAGTTCGCCCGTGCGCGGGTTGCCCGAGCGCACTCGCGCCGACACGTGCATGCTCGACGTGCCCGTGTGGATGAGCCGCGCCTGCACCTCGACGAGGTCGCGGACGTGCAACGGCTGGTGGAAGCGCACGCCGCCCGCGTACACGGCCACCGCCGAACCCTGGTTCCAGCGCTCCGCAACGAGGGTTGTCGCCTCGTCGATCCACTCCATGACGACGCCGCCGTGCACGTTGCCGCCCCAGTTGACGGTCGTCGGTGCCGCGAGGAAGCGCAGCGTCTCGCGGCACGACTCCGTCGCGTCCCGTGTAACTCTGCTTCACCATGTCGGCTTCGATGCGGGTGCGCACGTCGGTGAGGGTGACGGCGCGCTCCTGCTGGTCGCGTTCCCACTCGTCCTGCGGCGTGAACGTCGGGACAGGTGTGGGCTTCCGGTCGTCGTCGACCGCGACGAAGATGAGCAGGCACTGTGTGTTGACGCGCAGCTCGCCCTGACGCGGGTCGCCGGACGAAACGGTCGCGACGATGCGCATCGACGTGCGTCCGGTGTGGACGACACGCGACTGCACCTCGACGATGTGGCCCACCTCGACGGGGCGGGTGAAGCGCACATTGCCGACGTAGGCCGTCACGCAGTAGTGCCCGCTCCACGCCGCGGCACAGGCGTACGCGGACTTGTCGATCCACTCGAGCATCCGGCCGGCACCGACGCGCCCGCGCACGTTGGCATCCATCGGTGCGGCCATGAAACGCAGGGTGATGTGGCGTCGGGTTCCGGGCCTGCCGTCGATCGTAGGGCCGGTACCGCCGGAAATTCACTTGTCGGGCGCGCGGTTGCTGGCGTTCCATGACTGGCATGAACACGGTGCGCATCGAACGGATCACCCCTGAACACCCGCAGTTCGAGGAGTGGGCGACCGTCTTCGTCACGGCCGGGCGCCGCCAGTGGGGGCGCGACACGACTGCCTACCCGCCGAACGAACTCGCACAGATGTGGGAGTCCCTGGCCCACGCGAAGGTCTGGCTCGCCGCGATCGACGACGACGGCGACGTCGTCGGGTCCGCAGCCATCGGGATGCCGACGCAGGACAACCCACATCTCGCCGGGTTCGACGTCGCCTGCCTCGACGAGCGGGCTACGGCGCTCAAGCAACGTCTCGTCGACGAGGTCGAACGTGTCTGCCGAGAGGCCGGGCGCACCACGCTCATGATCGAAACGCAGACGCCGGTCGGTGCCGCCAACGACGAGGCCGCCTTCTTCGAAGCAGCGGGCTATGCGGAAGCGCAGACGTGCGTGCGTAACGGGCAGCGGCTCCCCGTGAGCGCCGACATCGGGGCCGAGATGCGCCGCGTCATCGAGATGAACGACGGCTACCGCATCGAGACCGTCGTCGGTCGGCTTCCCGAAGACTGGCTGCCGGAACGGGCGCGCCTCGCCGGAATGATGTCGACCGACACACCTCTCGGCGACCTCGCCATCGAGCCGGAGAACTGGACCCCCGAGCGCGTCACCGCGATGTTCGACGAGGACGAACGTCGCGGGCGCGTCGTCGTAGAGGCCGTGGCCTGGCACGAGGAAACCGGTGAGATGGCCGCGTTCACGCACGTTTCGGTGCCCGCGGAAACACCGTGGATCGCCTACCAGGACGACACCCTCGTCGCGAAAGCCCACCGGGGCCATCGGCTCGGCTACCGCGTGAAGGCTGCCGTGTCCTTGGCTCTGCCCCAGGCCGCGCCCGGCGTCACCGTGCAACGCACCTGGAACGACGAGACCAACGAGCACATGCTGCGCATCAACCGTGAACTCGGCTACGAGCGAGAGGGGACGTTGGTCGAGTGGCAGAAGGTGCTCGATTCGGCTCCGGGTGACGCTGCACACGACGCCTGAGCGACAAGGCACCGGCCCCCGTGGACGAACGGTGGCGCGGGTGACACGCGGCACTCGGTAACCTTGGGCGTGTGACCGATGTACTGACGATGCAAGATGCCCTGTTGACGTTGCAGAAGTACTGGACCGACCGCGGTTGCATGGTGGTCCAGCCCTACAACACCGAGGTCGGGGCGGGAACGATGAACCCCGCCACGGTCATGCGCGTCCTCGGGCCCGAGCCGTGGCACGTCGCGTACGTCGAACCCTCCGTGCGCCCCGACGACAGCCGCTACGGCGAGAACCCGAACCGTCTGCAGACGCACACGCAGTTCCAGGTCATCCTCAAGCCCGACCCGGGCAACCCGCAGGAGCTCTACCTCGGCTCCCTGCAGGCGCTCGGCATCGACCTCGACGCGCACGACGTGCGCTTCGTCGAGGACAACTGGCAGCAGCCCGCCATCGGCGCGTGGGGCCTCGGCTGGGAGGTCTGGCTCGACGGCATGGAGGTCACGCAGTTCACCTACTTCCAGCAGGTCGTGGGCCAGAACCTCGAGCCGATCTCCGTCGAACTCACCTACGGCATGGAGCGCATCCTCATGGCGCTCCAGGGCGTCACGCACTTCAAGGACATGGCGTACGCCGAGGGCATCTCCTACGGCGAGGTCTTCGCGCAGAACGAGTACGAGATGTCGCGCTACTACCTCGACGACGCCGACGTCGAGACTGCGCACACCTTCTTCAAGAACTACACGGACGAAGCGCAGCGCATGATCGACGCCCGCCTGCCCGTGCCGGCGTGGACGTACGTGCTCAAGAGCTCGCACGCGTTCAACATCCTCGACTCGCGTGGCGCCGTGTCGACCACCGAGCGCGCTCGCTCGTTCTCGCTCATGCGCCGCCTCGCCCGCGAGGCCGGTGCTCTGTGGACCGAACGCCGCGAGGAGCTCGGCTTCCCGCTGCTCAAGGACGGCGTCGCCACGTCGCGCGTCAACGAGATCGCTGCTGCAGCGGTGACGGCGCCGAACGTCACGCAGCCGGCCCAGAAGGCCGAGTCGGCGACGGACCTCGGCGACGACGCTCAGACGTTCGCGTTCGAGATTGGCGTCGAGGAGATGCCGCCGCACGTCGTCGACGCCACCCTCCCCGCGGTGAAGGAGGCCGTCACGACGGCGCTCGCGGCCACCCGCCTCGAGCACGGTGACCTCAGCGTCGTCGGCACGCCGCGCCGCATCGTTGTCACGGTGCCCGGCGTCAGCGCGCACGAGCCGGACGCCGAGACGCTCGCCAAGGGGCCCAAGGTCGCGGCCGCCTACGACGCCGACGGCAAGCTCACGAAGGCGCTCGAAGGGTTCGCCCGCGGCAAGGGCGTCTCCGTCGATGACGTCGTCACCGCTGAGTTCGACGGCGCGGAGCACGTCGCCGTCAAGCAGACGCAGACCGGTCGCGGTGTGCTCGAGGTGCTCGGCGCGATCGTCACTGACGTCGTCGCGGGCCTGCGCAGCGACAAGAACATGAAGTGGAACGACCCGGAGCTCACCTTCAGCCGCCCGATCCGTTGGCTCGTGGCGCTGTGGGGCACTGCTGTCGTCCCCGCGACGGCCGGTCTTCTCACGGCGGGTCGCACCACGTACCTGCAGCGCACCGCTGCGCAGCCGCACGTCGACATCGCCTCGGCCGAGGATCTCGTCAGCACGCTCGAGGGCGCCGGCTTCCTCCTCGACATCGACGCGCGGCGCCAGGCCGTCGTCGACGGCGCGCTGGAACTCGCTCGCTCCGTGGGCGGCACGATCGACATCGAGGGCGAGGCCGGTCTCGTCGACGAGATCACGAACCTCGTCGAGGAGCCGCGCGGCGTGCTCGGCACCTTCGAGGAGCGTTACCTCGACCTGCCCGAGCAGATTCTCACCACCGTCATGCGCAAGCACCAGCGGTACCTGCCGGTGCGCGACGAGTCGGGCAAGCTCATGCCGTACTTCGTCACGATGGCCAACGGGGCGATCGACGACGACGTCGTGCGCGCCGGCAACGAGTCGGTGCTGCGCGCCCGCTACGAGGACGCGGCCTTCTTCTGGGACGCCGACCTCAAGGTGGGCCTCGACGACTTCCGTCGGAACATCGACTCCCTGACGTTCGAGAACCGTCTCGGCTCCTTCGCCCAGCGCGCGGATCGCATCCGCGACGTGGCTCAGGCGCTCGCCGGCCATGTGGAGCTGTCGGGCGACGACAAGACGACGCTGACGCGCGCAGGCGAACTCGCCAAGTTCGACCTGTCGACGCAGATGGTCGTCGAACTCTCGTCGCTCGCGGGCACGATGGCGCGCGAGTACGCGCTCAAGGCAGGGGAGACCCCGGCCGTCGCGGAGGCACTCTTCGAGATGGAGAAGCCCCGTTCGGCCGGTGACTCGCTGCCGGTCTCGACGCCGGGTGCACTGCTCGCCCTCGCCGACCGCTTCGACCTGCTCACTGCGATGTTCGCCATCGGCGCGAAGCCGACCGGTTCGTCCGACCCCTTCGCGCTACGTCGCGCCGCGCTCGGTGTCGTCTCGATCCTGCGCGGCGTGCCGACGGTGGCCAACGTGAGCGTGGCTTCCGGGCTCGAAGCCGCAGCGGCGCGCCTGCGCGAGCAGGGCGTCGAGGTCTCCGACGAAGCGCTCGCGTGGGCAGCCGAGTTCGTCGAGGGCCGCTTCGGCCAGCAGCTGCGTGACGAGGGCGTCTCCGCGCCGCTCGTTGCAGCGGTGGCTCCGTCGGCCGGCACGCCGGGTGCGGCGGAGGCCTACCTCGCCGACATCCAGACGCTCTCGGGAGACGAGGCGTTCGCGGCTCTCGTGCAGGTGACGCAGCGCATCACGCGCATCGTTCCTGCGGGCACCGACGCCTCCTTCGACGCGTCGGTTCTCACCGACGACGCAGAGAGGGTTGTCGCTCCGCTCGTGGCCGACCTAGCCGACAACTCGCACGGATCACTTACCGAATGGTTCGCTGCGGCAAGCGGTCTCACCGACAAGCTGAACACGTTCTTCGACGAGGTGCTCGTCATGGCTGACGACGAGAAGCTCAAGGCTGCACGACTCGGCATGCTGCAGACGGTCGTCGCCAAGGCACCTGCCGGCATCGACTACAAGGAGCTCGACAGGGCGCTCGACGCCTGATTCTGACCGCGTAGCACTTCACGGCGAACGGTGGCCGGTGACCGAAGGCGTCACCGGCCACCGTTCTCCGTTGCGCGCGGTGAGCCGCTATCTCAGCCGAGGGTTCGGTAGGACTCCTGCGCGCCGCGACGGGTCACGGTGTCGGCGGCGAATGCGGCTGCCACCTGAGCGGCATCCTCCATCGTCATCCCGTGGGCGAATCGGGCCACGAAGGCTCCGGTGAACGCGTCGCCTGCACCCGTGGTGTCCACCGCCTCCACGGGGCGCGACGGTACCTCGTCGAGGCCCTCGGCCGTGGCCACCAAGGTGCTGGCGGCTCCGCGTGTCATGACGACGGACGGCACCCCCGCGGCGACGATGGCGCGCAGAAGGGCGTCGTCGTCATCGGTGGAGCCGAGATCCAGGATGCCAGCGGCGAGTCTGGCCTCGTGCTCGTTGACGACGAGCGGGTCGGCACGCCGGATCGTCGTCGGCGAAACGTTGATGACGGGCGCGAGGTTGAGCACGAAGCGTGTCGCAATCGCCTCGCAGGTCTCCGCGACGGCGTCGACGACGTGAGCAGGGATCTCTCCCTGGCACAGCACGACTTTGGCCCCGTCGATGGTGTCGCGAAGCCGGTCGACGTCGGCCACGTCCCAGCCTCCGTTGGCACCGGGAACGATGACGATGCTGTTCTCCCCGGCATCGTCGATCGTGATGAAGGCCATTCCGGTTGTCCCGTCGACGGCGTCGGTGAGTGCGAGATCGACATCGGCCGCGCGAAGGAGTTCGAGGGCTTCATCGGCGTAGGGGTCCGTACCGACCTTGCCTGCGAACATCACGTCCGCCCCATTGAGGCGTGCCGCGAGAGCCTGGTTCGCGCCCTTGCCGCCCGGGGAGGAGTGCATCGAGCGGGCGGCGAGGGTCTCGCCGGGCAGCGGATGCCGTTCCACCTGAACGGCGAGGTCGACGTTGGTCGAGCCGATGACGAGGACGGTGGCCACGATGGGGTCCCTTCAGGTTGTCGCACTTTGCCCACCCTATGCATCAGCCTTGTTCGCCTCCGCCGCGCAGTTCGGCGTGGATGCGCCGGCAGGTGGCGAGCACGAGATCGACTACGGCCTTGGGCGGGTGGGGGATGACGGCGTCGAACGGGACGTCCGCACCCTCCCCGAGCGGAAGGCTCAACAGCTGCGGATCGAGACTCTCCGCCGCGTCGACGGGGACGACGGCGACCGCACGTCCTTGACCGAGCAGGTAGCCGTGGGAGCCGGAGAGCCGGTCGGTCGCCTGCAGGAGCGTGTGCGGTTCGAGCCCGCGTCGCAACAGGCCGGTCATGATCGCGTCGAAGTACGCGGGATGGTTCTCCCGGGGCCACACGGGCAGAGGCGTCTCGTCGAGTGAGGCGAGGTCCTGCGTCGTCCGCAGGTCACCGAGCAGATCGGGATGCCCGACGAGAACCAGGGGGTCGTCGCCGAGGTGGATGCGTCGACACCCTTGCGGCGCTCGCGCGAAGTGCGCGAGCCCGAGGTCCGCTTCTCCCGTGGCCACGGCCTGTTCGACCTGTCCGGTCCCGATCTCGAGCACCGTGAGCTTCGGCCCCTCGGTCTCGAGCCGCTGGAGGAGATGAGGCATGAGCCGGTTCGCGATGCTGGGGGAGCAGGCGACGGTGAGGTGCGACGCGGCGCGTTCGCCCAGGTCGCGGGCCGTGCGCTCGAAGAGGGCAGTTGCGGTCAGGGCCGCGCGGGCTCGTTCGAGCAACTCGACGCCTTCGGGTGACAACCGTGTCGGCCTTGCCTGTCGGATGACGAGCTCGGTCCCCAGGGTGCGTTCGAGCGCGCGCACCTCCTTGCTGACGGTCGGCTGTGCCCGCCCCAGAGCGTCCGCTGCCCGCCCGAAGGTGCCGTGCGTTGCGACGGCCTCGAAGGCTTCGAGCTGCTTGAGCGTGACCCGCAGATCCATAGCCTCAGGCTATAGGCCCATGCCGATCTGAGCCTGGGAACCCCCGACGAATCTCCCTATGGTCGAACGTAACCGACATCACATTGCTCCAGGAGGAAGCCATGACCGAACCCATCCGAATCAGCGCAGAGGTCCGCGACGCACTCGCAGAGGGTCGCCCCGTGGTGGCCCTCGAGTCGACGATCTTCACCCACGGCCTGCCTCGTCCGCGCAACCTGGAGGTCGCGCTGGAGGGCGAGGCCATCGTGCGTGACGCAGGCGCCGTGCCTGCCACCATCGGCGTCTTCCACGGTGAGAGCGTCGTCGGCCTGAGCGAGGACGAGATCACCGAACTGTCGAAGGAGGACGGACTTCTCAAGGCGTCCATCCGTGAACTCGCCTATGCCAAGGTCAAGGGGCTGAGCGCGGGAACCACCATCGCGGCCACCGCCTACCTGGCCAACCGCGCCGGTATCGACGTCTTCGCGACGGGTGGCCTCGGCGGCGTGCACCACGGCGCCGAGAAGACGTTCGACGAATCCGCTGACCTCGTCGCGATGTCGCGCACGTCCTTCGTCCTCGTCTCCTCAGGGGCCAAGGCGATCCTCGACATCGCAGCCACCCTCGAGCGCTTCGAGACGCTGAGCGTCCCGGTCGTCGGCTACCGCACGAACAGCTACCCGGGCTTCTACGTTCAGGAGTCGGGTTACACCCTCAACCAGCGCGTCGACTCGCCGCAGGAGGTCGCCGCCATGCTGCGCGAGCAGCGGGCCCTCGGCATGACGTCCGGCGTCAACCTCGCCAACCCGGTCCCCGTTGACGAGCAGCTCGACCCCGAGGGCCTCGACGCGATCCTCGAGCAGGCCTGGGCCGATGCGGAGAAGGACGGCATCTCCGGTCAGGCGTCCACGCCGTACCTGCTCGACTACATCCGTCGCGCGACGAACGACCGCAGCCTCGACGCCAACGTCGCGCTCTACCGCAACAACATCAAGCTCGCGACCCAGGTGGCCGCAGCGATGGTGGAGTGACGATGCTGGGCGTCATCGGAGACATCGTTCAGGACATCGTCGTCTGGCAGAAGGAGCCGGTCCGCCACGCGACCGACACCGCGTCGGACATCTTCATGCAGCGAGGCGGCTCCGCATCGAACGTCGCCGCCTTCGCCGGTTCGCGGGTGCCCACCCGGTTCATCGGGTGTGTCGGTGAGGATCTCGCGGGCGTCGCGGTCACGCGTGCGCTCGAGGAGCGCGGCGTCGAGACCAAGATGCAGGTGCGTGGCACGACGGGGATGATCGTGCTCCAGATCGACGAAGCAGGCGAGCGGAACATGTTTCCCTCGCGTGCGGCGAGCGGCATGTTGGAGAGCGTCGACCCGTCGTGGCTCGACGGCATCGACCTGCTGCACCTCACTGCCTACTCGCTGGAGGTCGAACCGGCCCGCAACTCGGTCGTCGAGGCGGCGCGGCGCGTTCACGACAACGGCGGGCGGGTCTCCTTCGACGTCTCGAGCGTCTACACGATCGAACGTCTCGGGGACGAGGAGTTCGCGCGTCTGCTCAAGCAGATCGCCCCGGACTTCATCTCGGCGAACCAGGACGAGTCCCGTCGGCTGGGGCTCGCGAACGGCCAACAGCCGGGAAGGCTGCTCGCCGAACTGGGCGACGTCATGGTGCTCTCGCGCAACGGCGGCGAGGCGACGCAGGTCTTCGTCGGCCCTCGTCACGTTGCCGAGGTGGCCGTGGAACCCGTGGAGAACATCCGTGACCTCACCGGTGCCGGTGACGCCTTCAACGCCGGATTCCTCGCCAGCGTCATCAACGACGGGGTGGACCCGGTCGCCAACGTCCAGGCCGCGCACGCGTTGAGCCGCAGGGTGCTCACGAGCCCGGGCGCCACCGAGCCGGACTGGGATTCGCCGAACACCGCAGAAGGAGCGTCATGACCGACACCTCGACGCAGCGCCGGACATCGGCCTCTGGCACCTTCGGCGTCGTCATGGCGCTGCTGGCCGCGATCGTCGCGTTCCAGCTCAACGCCTCCATGCTGTCGCCGGTCCTCGCGACGATGGAGAAGGAACTCGACACCAGGGCCGCGCAGATCGGCGTCACCCAGACGGCCTTCTTCACCGCCGCTGCACTGTTCTCGCTCATCATGCCGCGCTGGGGCGACCTCATCGGCCGCAAGCGCATCATGCTGGGCCTGCTCGCGGTGACGGGCGTCGGCTCCGTCCTCGCCGCAGTGGCCACCTCCGTCGACGTGCTTCTCGTGGCACGAGTGATCCAGGGTGCCTCCGGGCCCATCGTTCCGATGGCGCTCATCATGCTGCGCGCGGAGATCTCTGACGACAAGCGCTACGCCTTCTGGATGGCGGTGCTCGCCTCGGTCAACGGCGGTATCGCCGGCGTCGACGCCCTCGCAGGAGGATGGCTCGCCTCCACCTTCGGTTTCCACGCGGTGTTCTGGACGATGGCCGTGGTCTGTGTCGTCGCGTTCGTCTGCGTCGTGGCGGGAGTCGGCGACAGCCGCAACGTCGAGGACCGGCATCCGATGGACTGGAAGGGTGCGGCGCCGCTGGTCATCTCGCTGGGAGCCGTTCTCATCGCGTTCAACGAGCTCGGCAAGCTGTCGGCGGCCAACTGGACGCTGTTCGCCGTGCTGATGGTCGTCGGCATCCTGGCGTTCGTCATCTTCTGGCGCGTGGAATCGACGACGGCGGCTCCGCTGGTGTCGACCCATTACCTCAAGGAGCGGCGCACGTGGGGTCTCCTGCTCACCACGGTGCTCACGATGACGGGTATCTTCGCCGTGATGAACGGCCTCGTGCCCAACCTCGCCCAGGCCAAGGGCTTCGGCGGCATCGACGCGGACAGCGTCTCGTGGATCACCCTGACGCCGTACGCTCTGGCCGGTCTGCTCATGGGCCCGATCGCCGGCAAGCTGGCGTCGAGGTTCGGGTACCTCGCGGTGTTGCGCGCCGGCATCGTCATCACGATCGTCGGAGTCGGGGTCGCAGTGCTCGCCGTGTCGAACCCGGCATCGTGGTTGCTGTTCATCGTCTCGACGTGGATCGGTATCAGCTACGCGGGCATGACGAACATCATGCTCAACGGTCTCGGCGTCGTGCTCAGCCCGAAGGACAACACCGGCTACCTGCCGGGCATGAACTCGGGGGCGTTCAACATCGGCGCCGGGCTCAGTTTCGCTCTGCTCTTCGCGGTCAACACGTGGCTCTCGGGCGGTAGCGGTGCGGCAGCGGGTTATCGCGGCGGGATGCTGACGGGCGCTCTCGTGCTCGTCCTGGCACTGCTCGCGTCCTTCCTCATCCCCAAGCCGACGAACGCCGAACACTTCGACGATGAAGGATCGGCCCCGACGGCCGGTCAGGAGGTGACGTCATGACGAGCGCACCGCGCAGGATCGTGCTCGACTGCGACCCCGGCCACGACGACGCCGTCGCGATGATGCTGGCGCTCGGCAACCCCGCCATCGAGGTGCTCGCCATCACGACGGTCGGAGGCAACCAGACGATCGACAAGGTCACCCGCAACGCACAGAGCGTGCTGGCGATGTGCAGGCGAGAGGACGTCCCGGTGTACCAGGGGGCTTCCCGCCCGCTCGTGCACAGGGTCGAGTCGGCTCCGGAGATCCACGGCGAGTCGGGCCTCGACGGCGTCGAGTTGCCCGAACCCGGCGCGGCTCTGCGCGACGGTCACGCGGCCGTTGCCATCGTCGACGCGGTCATGGGGGCGAAACCGGGGGAGGTCACCCTCGTCGGCACCGGCCCGTTGACCAACCTGGCGCTCGCGGTGCGACTCGAGCCGCGCATCGTCGAGCGGGTGGCCGAGGTCGTCGTCATGGGCGGCGGCTTTCCCGAGGCCAACTGGACGGCAGCAGCCGAGTTCAACATCTGGGTCGACCCGGAGGCCGCGGCCATCGTCTTCGACGAGCCGTGGCCGGTGACGATGGTGGGGCTCGACCTCACGCACCAGGCGCTCGCGACGGCGGAGGTCGAGGCGCGCGTCGGCGCCATCGGTTCGCCGCTGAGCGACTTCTTCGTCGGGCTCATGGGGTTCTTCCGCAAGGCGTACAAGGAGTCGCAGGCCTTCGACGACCCGCCCGTTCACGATCCCTGCACGATCGCCTACCTCATCGATCCGACGATCGTGCAGACCAGAAGGGCGCCGATCGCGGTGGAGCTACGGGGCGAGCACACGGTGGGCATGACCGTCGTCGACCTGCGCGGGCCCGCGCCGGAGGGTACGCACACCCAGGTGGCGACGACGCTCGACGCCGACCGCTTCTGGGGTCTCGTCGAGGACGCGATACGGGCTCTGAGCGACGCAGAGTGATCGGCTGGAAGGTCGCCGCGGGCATGCGCCTGCGGCGACCTTCTGCATGACGCGGTTGTCAGTGCTCGCCACTAGGCTGAAGCCATGACGCACGACAACGATCTCGAGACCCTGGGTTTCACCACCCGCGCCATCCACGCAGGGCAGGAGCCCGATCCGCGCACCGGGGCCGTCGTCCCCGCGATCTACCAGACCTCGACGTACAAGCAGGACGGGGTCGGAGGTCTGCGTGAGGGCTACGAGTACAGCCGGTCGGCCAACCCCACCCGCACCGCGCTCGAGGAATGCATCGCGGCTCTCGAGGGCGGTACGCACGGCTACGCGTTCGCCTCGGGCCTCGCCGGCTCCGACGCCGTGCTGCGCGCTGTTCTGCGCCCCGGCGACCACATGGTCATCCCCACCGACGCCTACGGCGGCACGTTCCGCCTCGTCGACAAGGTGACGCAGCACTGGGGCGTCGACTACTCCACCGCTCCCATCGCCGACCCTCAGGCCGTCGCCGCCGCGATGACGGACAAGACGAAGCTCGTCTGGGTCGAGACGCCCACCAACCCGCTCCTCGGCATCGCCGACATCACGGCCATCGCCGCCGTCGCGCACGAGCGCGGAGCGCTGCTCGTCGTCGACAACACCTTCGCCTCGAGCTACCTCCAGCAGCCGCTCGCCCTCGGCGCCGACATCGTCGTCCACTCGACGACGAAGTACGCCGGTGGCCACTCCGACGTTGTCGGCGGCGCCGTCGTCGTCGGTGACAACGTCGCGGTCGAGGAGTACGCCGAGGTGGCGGCCATGATCCGGTTCAACCAGAACGCGCTCGGCGCCATCGCCGGCCCGTTCGACGCCTGGCTCACGCTGCGTGGCCTCAAGACTCTCTCCGTGCGCATGGAGCGCCACTGCGACAACGCGGAGAAGGTCGTCGAGTTCCTCTCGGCACGCGACGACGTCACGAAGATCTATTACCCGGGCCTGGCCGAGCACCCCGGCCACGAGGTCGCCGCGAAGCAGATGAAGCGTTTCGGCGGCATGGTGAGCTTCGAGGTCGCCGGCGGCATGGAGCGTGCGCTCGAGGTGTGCGACGCGACGAAGATCTTCACCCTCGGCGAAAGCCTCGGCGGTGTCGAGTCGCTCATCGAGCACCCGGGCAAGATGACGCACGCGAGCGTTGCGGGCACCGCGCTCGAGGTGCCTCCGGCCCTCATCCGCCTGTCCGTCGGCATCGAAGACGCGGACGACCTCGTCGCCGACCTGCGTCAGGCGCTCGACAGCACGCGATGACCGGCGTCGTCATCCGCCTCGTCCTCCTGGCGATGGCCCTCTTTCTCGCCGTGCGACTGCTGCACCGTTCAGCGGTCGCACGGCGCGAGTGGGCCGTGCGCGACGCTGCGCTCACCCGCGCGGAGGAGTGGTGGGCGCGCACGCACGGCGGCCCGTTCGACCAGGAACGACGCGAGGTGCCAGGCGACATCGCGCCGTACCTCGGCCCGAACGGGCCTCGCTCGGAGCTTCGTGGCCCCAAGCCCGACCAGGCCGCATGGGTCTGGGGCTGGATCTGTGTGGTCATCGCGGCGTTCCTCGCCGTCAGTGTTGTCGCACAGGTGAGTTCGGGCAGCGTCTGACGTCGAACTGGATGCCCGTTCACCCAAAAGGGTTGGCCAGAAGGCTCGATGCCCTGAGACCATGGGGCAGGCGCTCGTATCCCGGGCGCCTCGACGAACGGAGACACCCGTGCCTCACGCGGTGGAGGCCGAGGGCCTCGTCAAGAAGTTCGGCCAGTCCGTAGCGGTGGCCGATGTCAGCCTCACGGTTCCCGAGGGCACCGTGCTCGGTGTCCTCGGCCCGAACGGTGCCGGTAAGACGACAACCGTGCGCATGCTCACGACGCTCATCCGCCCCGACGGCGGCCATGCGCGTGTTGCCGGAGGCGACGTCGTGAAGCAAGCCGACGAAGTGCGTCGCCGCATCGGCGTCTCCGGCCAGTACGCGGCCGTCGACGAATACCTCACCGGCTTCGAAAACCTCGACATGATCGGGCGCCTCTACCACCTCGGTGGGAAGGCGTCGAAGGCGCGGGCCAAGGAATTGCTCGCCCAATTCCGTCTGGAGGACGCGGCCAACCGCCCGGCCAAGACGTACTCGGGCGGCATGCGCCGCCGCCTCGACCTCGCCGGAGCACTCGTCGCCCGCCCGCCGGTCATCTTCCTCGACGAGCCGACGACCGGCCTCGACCCGCGCAGTCGCGGCGAGATGTGGGAGGTCATCGAGGAACTCGTCTCCGGCGGCACGAGCCTGCTCCTGACGACCCAGTACCTCGAGGAAGCCGACCGTCTCGCGGACTCGATCGTCGTCGTCGACGGCGGGCACGTCATCGCGCGCGGAACGGCCGACGACCTCAAGAACGAGGTCGGGGGAGAGCGCCTCGAAGTGCACCTTCGCGAGAAGGGCGACGTCGCCCGCACCCGCGAGTTCATGGCGCGTCACGGCTCCGGCGAGGTGGCCGCTCCGGAAGGCGGCCGCGAGCTCGTCGTCCCGGTCGAATCCGGCACTCGCGCCCTCGTCGCACTCGTGCGGGACCTCGACGAGGCCGGCATCGAGGTGGCGGACATCGCCGTGCGTCGCCCCACCCTCGACGACGCCTTCCTCTCGCTCACCGGCCACTCGGTCGCGGAGTCCGAGGACGAAGCCGACGACGCGAGCGAAGGGGGTGAGCACTGATGGGTCCTCTCGTGTCCGACGCGCTCACCGTCATGCGTCGCAACCTCATCAAGATCAAGCGGGTTCCCGACCTGCTCGTGTTCTCGACGATGCAGCCGATCATGTTCGTGTTGCTCTTCGGTTACGTCTTCGGTTCGCTCGCCGGACCGAACGCCGGCGGCTACCGCGAGTTCATGATGGCCGGTATCTTCGCCCAGACCATCGTCTTCGGCGCCACGATCACCGGTGCCGGCCTCGCCGACGACATGCAGAAGGGCGTCATCGACCGCTTCCGGACGCTGCCGATGCACCCGTCGTCGGTGCTCGTGGGGCGCACCCTGAGCGACGTGGTCAACAACGTCATCGTGCTCGTCGTCATGTCCCTGACGGGCCTCGTCATCGGGTGGCGCATCCGCGGAAGCGTGCTCGACGCGCTCATCGCCTACGCGCTCATGCTCCTGTTCAGCTACGCGATCTCGTGGATCATGGCGTGCATCGGCCTCAAGGTGAAGGCGCCGGAGATCGTCAACAACGCCGCGTTCATGGTGATCTTCCCGCTCACCTTCATCGCCAACACGTTCGTGCCGGCTGAGAACATGCCGAGCGCACTCAAGTGGTTCGCTGGCTGGAACCCGGTCTCCACCATCACGCACGCCGCCCGTGAACGCTTCGGCAACCTCGGCGCCATGGGCGGTGACTCGGCGGCCATGCGCGAGAAGATCGAGTACACGTGGGCGCTGCAGCACGCAGAGATCTACACGCTGGCCTGGGTACTCGTGGTTCTCGCAATCTTCGTGCCACTCGCTACCCGCATCTACGCGCGGGCCGTGGCGAAGTAGGCAGCAGTACCGCCAAGACGACTAAGGAGGCGGGGGCCCCCCCCCGGGGGGGGGCGCGGCGGGGGGGGGGGGGGGGGGGGTGGGGGGGGGGGGGGGGGGGACGGGGGC
>NZ_JAGTHU010000030.1:0-26207 GCF_019895135.1 Dermacoccus sp. Tok2021 | reverse complement strand
GTTTTATACCCCCCGGGTCACACCTGAGGTGTGACCGGCCCTGCTGTGTCTCGCGGGATGCTGCTCAGGCGGCGGTGGGCTCGCGGAACGTGAGGTTGAACGCGGCCGGGCGGGTGGCGTCCGCGCAGAGAGTGTCGTACGGCGTGACGGGGGTGATCGCGGCTTCGCGACCAGCGTCCGCCGTCTCGGCGGTCGTGACGACGGTGGGGCTGAACGGGTTGGCACCAGTCATTCGAAAATCCTTCGAGTGGGCTGGGCAGTCGCGGCGTCGCGGGTTCGCGGTACGAGTGGTCCCAGCGGTGATGTGACGTGATCCGAGATCGCGCGGTGCGCGGAAGGGGGATCGTGAGCGGGGCGCTGAGTGCGTCATCGGCTGCTCGCTCTACGAGGAATCAATCACACCAAGCGTCGGCAGCACGATTCGAGGGGGCGCGACGGGGGTGGCGCGTTTGGCCGAAGATGCGTCGAACGTTTGCAGCATCTTCGGCCGAACAAGCCATCCAGCGTCCCGGAAAGGCTCGCTCAGCGTGTGATCGCGTAGGCGAACATGTCCTTCGGTTCGTCGCCCACACGCTGCCAGTTGCGCAGGAGTCCCTCGCGCACGAACCCGCACGTCTCAGCGGCGCGCCAAGAGCCCTCGTTCCACGGCTCGACGAAAAGGTCGAGTCGGGCGATCTCCTCATGTGCCATAGCCCAATCCTTCAGTACCCCAAGGGCTTCCGTGAGCAGACCGCTGCCACGGTGTGAGAGGGAGCCATCCAGTAGCCGGTCGTCGCACGGCCCTCGTTGAGATGCTGGGTCCACAGTCCGATGTGCCCCACTGCCTCGTCGGTTTCGCGCAGCGCGATGGCAAAGGCGTAACCGACGCCCTTGTCGAGACGGCCCTGCTGACGGCGAACGAAAGCCTCGGCATCCGCGAGCGTTCCCGATGCCGGCACACTCGTGATGAGGGGGATGAGTGGATCGTCGGCGACGGACTGGACGACCCCGACGTCGTCCAGTCGCCACGGACGCAGGCGCACCCGCCCAGACTCCGCCGTAGTGACCTTCCGAGGCAGCATGCGACCAGTGTGGCTCGCACGGGTCGTCGGGGCATCCCCTTTGCGGGACGCCGCGGTGGGCTCTCCGTGTCGCAGCTGGAGACTCGTCGCCGTATGGGTCGCTGGGGGTGACGGCGCCCGCACCTTCAAGGCAGGGTGCCCACGCCGGCCGCGCGCCGCCGTTATCAGCCCCTCTGCCAGAAGTCACCCTGTCTGAGGCGCCGCCCACACGGCGTTGCTCCGGCGGCAAGAAGCGCCCTTCTTGCGCGATGGCGGATCTGGATCGTCCAGGTCTGCGGGTGCACGATCAGGGAAACGGAGGAGGTTCACCATGGACGGTCAGCGGCCCGAGGCCACGGGAGTGCACGTGAGTGAGGCGGACGCGCAGCGGCAGGGCATCACGCAGATGACAGGCCTGGAAGCCGAGACGCGCCTTGCCTACGCCCGCTTCGGTGAACGAGAAGCTCGCGGCAATTCTCCTCTCTACGAGGAAGTTTCGGGTGCGATCGCTCGCGACGACACCTTGCTCGCACGCATCGAAACGCTCCCTGCCGCCAAGCGTCAGCCCAACCTCGTGCTCGGTGCGGCGCGCTACCTGAATGCGCCCGAAACCGGCGCGGATGCCTTCGTCACGTGGATGGTCGAACATTGGGACGCCGTCGAGCGCGTCGTCCGTGGGCGCGCCACGCAGACCAACGAAGCCGGACGCTGCGCCACCCTCCTGCCCTTCGTCGTCGGGGCGGCTCAGGGTCGTCCGATCGCTCTCGTCGAGGTGGGTTGCTCGGCGGGGCTGGCGCTCTTCCCCGACCTCTATGCCTACCGCTTCGATGCGGCCGACGGGGTTGCCGATCGCGTCGGTGCGGGTTCGCCTGAACTCGCGACCGCAGTGTCCGGGGCGCAGTTCGACCTCCCGATGGGCCTACCCCTCGTCGCCTGGCGCGGCGGCCTCGACCTCAACCCCCTCGACGTCCTCAGCGATTCCGCGAAGGCGCGCGACAACGCTCGCTGGCTCGAGGCGCTCGTCTGGCCCGGGCAGACGACGCGGGCCGAGCGACTGCGCGGGTGCATCGCCACGGTGCGCGGCCACCTCGGCACGCACCCCGGCGAGCGGCCGGTTGTCGTAAGGGGTGACGTCGTCGACGACCTCGACGAGCTGCTGCGCCAGGTGCCAGACGAGCTTCCTCTCGTGCTGTTCCACTCCGCCGTGCTCGCGTACACCGACGAGGCCACCCGAGCCGAGTTCGCCGACCGGATGCGTGAAATCGCCTCGCGGCCGGGTGGTTTCACGTGGATCAGCAACGAGGGCCCGGGCGTCATGCCAGGCATTGCGGAGACGGTGCCGGAGGGCGTTGAGGTGCCGGCGGGGCGCTTCATTCTTGCGGTCGACGGGGTCGCCCGCGCCCTCGTCGGGCCGCACGGTCAGGCCATCGAGTTCCTCGCTGGGTGAGTGCCAGGTGACCGGCGCCGGCTCGGGACGACCCCAGTTCGTCCCGAGCCAGCGGACGGATCACCGGCCGGCGCCGCCCGTCAGTGCGCGTGGCCCTCGTGTGCTTCCTTGTGGGCCGGCGCCTCGGCGACACCGTCGACTACAGCTATCTCGACCGGAGTGTTCGCGAGCGAGATGCGCTTGGCGACCTTGCCGCTCTCGAGGTCGATGACGACGAGTTCCTTGTTCTCCGCGTCCGTGACGTAGGCCTTGTCGCCGGCGACCTTGATGGCCGGGCCGGGCTCCTGCCAGTCCGCCTTCTCCTTCCAGGGCTTGATCGCGTCGATGCGCTTGGTCACCTTGCCGGTCTCGACGTCGATGACGTTGACCTTGCCGTCGTACGTCAGCACGAGCCCCTCACCCTCCGGGCCGCGCGCAAGGGAGCGGAACCAGTACGACGAGCCCAGCTCGACCGTGGTGAGTGAATCGTTGCGCGAGTCGATGAGCGCCACCTTCGTCGGGTGCTCGGCCTCGGCGTTCTCGTCGTCGATCTTCTTCGTCTTGTGGTCGCCGAGCACGATGGGCGACTCGTGCGAGCCGGCCAGGTTGCCGTTGCGCACGTACCCGCTCACCTTCACCTTGTGGAAGTCGCCGTCGCGGTAGACGACGGGGCCGCTCTCGCAGCCGAACACGGCGACGTCGTCGCCCTCGGAGTGCGGTGCCGCCTCGCCGTGGACGCCCTCGCAGTCGTCGGTGCGGGCGATCTCCTTGCCGTTCTTCGTCGCGACGATGCTCTTGCGCGCGTCCTTCGTGCCTTCGGTGTGCACCATCGTGCCGTCGGGCAGCGCGATGGCGACACCGTGGTGCGGGGCCTTCGTCTTCGCCGTGTGCGGTTCGACGGTCTTCGAGCCGACCTGGTCGGCGTCGAGCGTCTGGATCGTGCCCGCGCCGTCGGAGAACAGCGACACCTTGCCGGCGTGTGGCACGACGTGGCCGGCCTTCGGCGCGGCAAACGTCCGCTCGGCGAGGCCGGGCTCGTACGTGTAGTTGTGCTTGTGGTCGCCGTGCGGATGGCTGCTGATTCCCATGTCGAAGACGCGGAAGACGTCGGCGTCGCTCACCATGATGTGCCGACCGTCCCCGGCGTTCGACAGGCGCAGGAAGCCGGGCTTCTTCGTTTCCTTGAGCGTCTTGCCGGTCTCGGCGTCGAGCAGCGTGAGGCCCTGGTCGTGCGAGAGGAGCACGCGCGGGTTGACGGTGGCGGCCTCCTTCTCGTTGCTGCCGACGGGCGCCGTCGCGGTGGTCGATGACCCGGCGGACGAGGTCGAGTTGCCGCAGGCGGAGAGGGCGACGGCTGCGGTGGCCGTCAGGGCGAGTGCGCGCAGATGCGTTGTGGTGTTCATGGATGGAACACTAACTCATAATGAAAACCGTTCTCACTCCGGCGGTGATGCCACCTGGCCGCGGAGCGTCCGAAAACGGGTTGGGCAGACTTTCCTGCGGCTGGGCAGTGTCTGTGACGACCCAACGGCAGGAAAGTCTGCCCAGTGAGGAGGTGGCTCAGGCGGGGTCGACGCCGAGCGCCGTCCGCATCGCGCCAACGGCTTCGGCCATGCAGCGGCGTCCGAGATCCGTGGCGAGGATGTTGATGAACGGGTGCACGGCGTCGGTGTGGACCCGCAGGGTGGTGGCGACGCCGGCGCGCTCGAGCATCCGCGCGTAGGCGATGCCCTCGTCACGCAGCGGGTCGAACCCGGCCACCGCGACGTAGGCCGGGGGAAGGCCCGCGGCGACGAGCGCGTCGAGGTCGGTGGCGCGCAGCGGGGAGACGCGGGGGTCGGCGCGCAGAGCGTCGATATCGACGTCGCTGCTCCCACCGAGCGTCGGGCTGCCGGTGAGGTAGGTGGCCTCGTACCAGTCCATGTTGGCGCGGGTGAGGAAGTAGCCGCTGGAGAAGCGCTCGTAGCTGTCGGAGCGCGGCAGCGTGAGGTCGGTGACGGGCACGAAGAGCATCTGCAGGGCGGGCTTGGGGCCACCGTGGCGCGTCGTTTCCTGGGCGACGACGGCGGAGAGGTTGCCGCCCGCGGAGTCGCCCGCCACGGCGATGCGCTCCGGGTCGATGCCGAGGCGTTCGGCGTTGGCGTGGGCCCACCGGAAGGCGGCGACGGCGTCGTCGACCGCGGCGGGGAAGACGTGTTCGGGGGCGCGGCGGTAGTCGACGTTGAGGACGATGACCTCGCCGTCGGCGCACAGGGCGCGGGCCACGGCGTCGTGGGTCTGCGCTGATCCGAGCACCCAGCCGCCGCCGTGGAAGTAGACGACGCAGGGACGGGCTGTGCCGGGAGTGCGGGCGGCGTCGGCGTGCTTGCCCACGACGGTGACGGGGCTGGGGTTCGGGCGGTAGAGGAAAGCCGGGATGTCGCCGTCGGCGCCGTGCGCTGCGCCGTCGATCGTCACCTGTTCGACCGACGCCACGTCGGCGGGTTCGCCTGCGAACATCCAGGATTCGGCGGCAAGGGCGGTGCGGGCGTCGTCGACGGTGCGCTCGTCGAGTTCCTTGCCGCCGACGCGGCCGAGCACCTTGAGGCCGGTCGCGATGTCGGGGTCGAGGGCGCCGCCGTCGACGACGTGTGGGCGCCCTGCGGCGCGTTTGCGCGCCGACTTCGGGAGCGCGAGGAGCGCTTCGAAGGCGCGACGCTCGGCGCGTTCGGCTGCGGAGGGACGGTACGGGGTGGAAGGACGCTCGGCCATGGGTTTCACTGTGCCGGATAGCCTCGGTGCATGTCCTCGAATTCGCTGTTGATCCGGGTTGCCGCCGTCGTCTTTCGGGACGCCGAGGGGCGCGTCTTGACCGTCCGCAAGCGCGGCACGGAGCGGTTCATGCTGCCCGGCGGGAAGCCGGAGGCGGGCGAGGAGTTCATCGACACGGCGGCGCGCGAGGTGGACGAGGAGCTGGGGCTCGACGTCACACCGGACGACCTCGACGCCCTCGGCCGCTTCTCGTCGGACGCCGCCAATGAGCCGGGCCACGCACTGGAGTCGCACGTCTTCACCTACCGCGGCGTCCTGACGCAGGTGCCTGCCGTCGCGGCGGAGATCGACGAGCTGCGCTGGTTCACCGAGGCCGAACTGCGCACCCCGCCGCCCGGCGTCCTGCTGGCGCCAATGCTTCAGTTCAACGCCGTCCCGGCGATTTTCGACTGACCATCCAGAAGCCTCGGGAGATCGCGCAAGGTGCTGATGCGTGGCGACTCGAGATGGGTGTCATGGCGGTCGAGATGAAGCACCTGCAGGCCCACCTCTCGCGGAGCGCGCATGACGACGCCGGCGCGCACACCGCGACAGTAGCGGGTGGCACCGACGTCGTCAGGGTTCTCAGCGCGGAGTCAGGCCTAGGCCTTGACCGCGTCGAGGATGGCCTTGTTGAACGCGGGCAGGTCGTCGGGGTTGCGGCTCGTGATGAGGTTGCCGTCGACGACGACCGTCTCGTCGACCCACTCGCCGCCGGCGTTGCGGATGTCGGTCTGCAGGCTCGGGAACGACGCGAGGCGCTTGCCGCGCACGACGTCGGCCTCGACGAGCACCCACGGTGCGTGACAGATCGCGGCGACCGGCTTGCCCGACGCCACGAAGTTCTTGACGAAGGTGACGGCGTCCTCGTCGAGGCGCAGCGCGTCAGGGTTGGCGACGCCGCCGGGCAGCACGAGCGCGGCGTAGTCGTCGACGTTCGCCTTCGACACCTCGATGTCGACCTTCTGCGTGTCAGCCTTGTCGAGGTGGTTGAACAGCTGGACCTCGCCGCTCTCGGGGGAGAGCAGTTCGGCGGTGAAACCGGCGTCGGTGACGGCCTTCCAGGGCTCGGTCAGCTCGACCTTTTCGATGCCTTCGGATGCGGTGAGAAAAGCGATCTTTGCCATGTCTCCAACGTAATTGGACAGTGCGGGGCACGCCAACGCCCGCACGGGTGGAGTTGCGGGCGGCCGCGGTCGTGCGGGGCGAGCGCTCTGCATCGCGGGCGGGCGGCGCACAATGGCACGGTGAATGCAGACGGTGACGAGACCCCGGAGGCGGCCTACCGCCTCCTTCACGAGCGCGCCGTCGGGCAGCCGCCGACGCCGGGGGAGCGTTCGCTGTCGGCCGCGCAGTACGACTCGGCCCGGGCCGACTACCTTGCAGAGAAGCGCATCGTCGCGAAACCGGGCGTTGCGATCTGGCCGCCGACATCGCAGACCCTCATGAAGCGCCTGGGCAACGGCTCGTGGAGTACGGCCATGACGAGCCTCGGCCTCACGACGAACTCGGGCCGAACCCGTGGAACCGGCTCGTTCAGCGACGACGACTACCGTTCCGCTGTCGCCGAATTCCTTGACGCTGCAGCGGATGGCGACAACCGATCCGTGACGTCGGATTCGTTCGCGCAGTACATCGTGTGGGCGAAGGCGCGCTCGTCCGAAGGTGCGAAACGCCCGAGCGGCGCGGCCGTCCGTCAGCATTTCGGTGGCTGGGAGACAGCGAAAACAGCAGCGCGGGCCTGAGCCGCGTCAGCTGGTGGCCGCCGCCACCGTCTCGAGCACTCCCGGACCGTAGCGGTCGAGCTTTGCGGCGCCCACGCCGCTTATCTTTCCGAGCGCGACGATCGTCGTCGGAGCCGCTGTCGCGATGGCCCGCAGCGTGGCGTCGTGAAACACGACGTACGCGGGCACGCCCTGCTCCTTCGCCGTGGCGGCGCGCCACGCGCGCAGTTGCTCGAACAGTTCCGCCTCGGCGCCCGTCAGATCGGCAGTCGCCTTCGCACTCTTGCCACCACCGGAGCTCGATCGGGTCTTGCGTCGCTCCGGCTCCGTGCGCATCGCGAGCTGACGCTCCCCGCGCAACACCGTGCCCGACGCCTCCGTCAGCCCGAGCATCCCGTAGTCGCCCTCGACGTCGAGCAGGCCCGCCGCCAGCAGTTGCCGAACGACGCCGCGCCACCCACGCTCCTCGAGTTCGGTGCCGATAGCGAATGTCGTGAGGTCGGTGTGGCCGAGTTTCACCACACGCTCTGTCTCGCGCCCGAGCAGGATGTCGATGAGATGGCCTGAGCCGTAACGCTGCCCGCGTCGGTCGAGCCTGACGACCGTCGACAGCAGCTTCTGTGCCGGAATAGTGCCGTCCCACGTCTTCGGCGGTTCGAGGCAGGTGTCGCAGTTGCCGCACGGGCCGGTGCCCGGCTGCCCGAAGTAGGCGAGCAACTGCTCGCGTCGGCAGGTGACGGTCTCGCAGAGCGCCAGCATTGCGTCGAGGTGGCGCCCCAGGTTGCGCTGGTGCGCGGCGTCGCCGTCACTCGTCGCGATCATTTTGCGCTGCTGCACGACGTCGGCGAGCCCGTACGTGAGCCACGCCGTCGACGGCTGGCCATCACGTCCCGCGCGCCCCGTCTCCTGGTAGTAGCCCTCCACCGACTTCGGCAGGTCGAGGTGGGCGACGAACCGCACGTCGGGCTTGTCGATCCCCATGCCGAAGGCGATCGTCGCCACCATGACGAGGCCGTCCTCGCGCAGGAAGCGCGACTGATTGGCCGCGCGCACCTGGCGATCGAGGCCCGCGTGGTACGGCAGGGCCGGGATGCCCTTGCTCTCGAGGAACGCCGCCGTTTTCTCCACCGACGCCCGCGAAAGGCAGTAGACGATGCCGGAGTCTCCCGCGTGCTCCGCCTGCAGGAACGCGAGGAGCTGCTGCTGCGGCGAATCCTTCGCGACGATGCGGTACGTGATGTTCGGCCGGTCGAAGTCGGCAACGAAGTGCCGCGCGTCCTCGAGCTCGAGGCGGGTCGCGATCTCGCGGCGCGTGGCGTCGGTGGCCGTGGCGGTGAGGGCGACGCGCGGCACGCCGGGCCAGCGCTCGTGCAGCATCGACAGCCGCAGGTAATCGGGCCGGAAGTCGTGGCCCCACTGCGACACGCAGTGCGCCTCGTCGATGGCGAACAGGGCGATGCGCGCGTTGTCGAGCAGCCGCTGCGTCTCGGGCACGAGGAGTCGCTCGGGCGCGAGATAGAGCAGGTCGAGCTCGCCCGCGAGGAGGGCCTGCTCGGTGGCCGCCCGCTCGTTGGGCAGCTGCGTCGAGTTGAGAAAGCCGGCGCGCACGCCGAGGGCCGAGAGGGCGTCCACCTGGTCGGCCATGAGCGCGATGAGCGGCGAGATGACGACGCCCGTCCCCTCCCGCACGAGCGAAGGCACCTGGTAGCACAGCGATTTGCCGCCACCGGTCGGCATGAGAACGAGAGCGTCGCGCCCGGCGATGAGCTCGTCGACGACGGCCGCCTGATCACCGCGGAAGTCGTCGTACCCCCACACGCGTTGCAGCACCTCGCGGGCAGCGCTTGGTGCAGCAGGAGGGGTGTTCGCGGCAGGCATGGCGTCGGGCTCGCTCTGGTGGGACATCGCGGCCAGCCTACGGGGGAGCCCCTCGGCGCGCTGGCGCCCGGACGACGCGGATTTCGGTCGCTGCGCTCGCCCCGCGCCCGCACTGCCCCGTCATAGGGTCGAAACGACGAGGAAGGGAGCGCTCACATGGCAGACGTCACGCAGATCGGGCACTGGATCAACGGAGCACGGGTCGCAGGGGAATCGGGTCGCGAGGGCGACGTGTTCAACCCCGCCACCGGCCAGGTCACCGGACGGGTGGCGCTCGCGTCGCCCGGCGAACTCGACACGGCCGTCGCGACCGCCCGCGCCGCGCTGCCCGGCTGGCGCGACACGGGTCTGACGAAGCGCACCGCCGTCATGTTCAACCTCCGCGAGATCATCACGGCGCGCAGCGACGAACTCGCCCGCATCATCACGAGTGAGCACGGCAAGGTCGTCTCCGACGCCGCCGGCGAGGTGACGCGCGGCCTCGAGAACGTCGAGTTCTGCGCCGGCCTCATGCACCACCTCAAGGGCGACTACTCCGAGCAGATCTCGACAGGCGTCGACGTTCACTCCGTGCGCCAGCCCGTCGGCGTCGTCGCGTGCATCACGCCCTTCAATTTCCCCGCCATGGTGCCGCTGTGGATGGTGACGACGGCGATAGCCGCCGGCAACACCGTCATCCTCAAGCCGAGCGAGCGCGACCCCTCAGCGGCCCTCTGGCTAGCCGAGGCGTTCAGCGAAGCCGGTCTTCCCGACGGCGTGCTCAACGTCGTCAACGGTGACAAGGAAGCCGTCGACGGCATCCTCGATCACGACGACGTCGCGGCCGTCTCCTTCGTCGGCTCCACCCCCATCGCCCAGTACATCTACGAGCGAGCAGCGGGCAAGGGCAAGCGGGTTCAGGCACTCGGCGGCGCGAAGAACCACATGGTCGTCATGCCCGACGCCGAACTCGACGGCGCCGCTGACGCCGCCGTCTCCGCCGCGTACGGCTCCGCGGGCGAGCGCTGCATGGCGGTCTCCGTCCTCGTCGCCGTCGGCGAGGTGGCCGACCCGCTCGTCGAGAAGATCGCCGAGCGCATGAAGAAGCTCACCATCGGCGACGGCACCGACGAAGCCTCGGAAATGGGCCCCCTCATCACCGCCGAGGCGCGTGACCGCGTCGCCTCCTACGTCGAGGGCGCCGCCGGTGAGGGGGCCACGGTCGTCGTCGACGGCCGCGAGAAGACCTTCGACGGCGACGGCTTCTTCATCGGCACGAGCCTCGTCGACAACGTGCGGCCCGGCATGAAGGTCTACGACGAGGAGATCTTCGGGCCCGTGCTGTCGGTCGTGCGCGTCGACACCTTCGAGGAGGCCGTGAAGCTCGTCAACGACAACCAGTTCGCCAACGGCGTCGCCATCTTCACGCGTGACGGCAAGAGCGCGCGCGAGTTCGAGTACGCCATCGAGGTGGGCATGGTGGGCGTCAACGTGCCCATCCCCGTGCCGGTCGGCTCGTTCAGCTTCGGCGGCTGGAAGAAGTCGCTCTTCGGCGACACACACATGTACGGCCCCGAGGCGTTCAACTTCTACACGCGCCGCAAGGTCGTCACGTCGCGCTGGCCGGAGCCGACCGAGAGCCAGGTCGACCTGGGCTTCCCGACGCACTGAGTGAGCACTGTCGTCGCACGGGTGGAACGTCCGCTCGTGCGACGACACGTGTCCAGGGCGTCGTCTCTCAACCGATGACGATGCCCTGCGCCACTGCGACGACCAGCGCCCCGTCGACGTCCATCCGTGTGTTGCCGAAGCGGGCCCCGGCGAGGTTGACGCTGTCGACCCTCGCGCCGCGCAGGTCCGCCTCGCGCAGGTCGCAGCCGCGCAGCGTCGCGCCCGTGAGGTCGGCGTCGTCGAAGACGACGCGCTTGAGTGACGACTCGCTGAGATCGGCCTCGGCCAAGCGCACGTCCGACAGGTCGAGCCCGTCGAGCTTCGCCTGGCGCATCGTCACCATCGGCCACTGCCCACCGCGGACGACGGCGTGGGTCCACGAGCAGTCGGCGAACGTCGAACCCGAGAGCTTGCACCCGGCGAGCGTCGCCATGAAGAACCCGCAGTCGCTCAACGTGCACCCGGTGAACGCGACCTGCTCGAGCTGCGCGTCGTTGAACCGACAGTTGAAGAACGCGCACCCTTCGAACACCGTGGCGGCCATCGTCTTCTCCGTGAAGTCGCAGCCGTTGAAGCGGCAGGAGATGAAGCGTCGGCCGTCGAGATCGGTGTCGTAGAAGTCCACTTCGACGAAGCGTTCGTTCTTGGTGAGTGCGGTGTCGTCGGCCATGCCACGCATTGTGTCTCGTCGCTCCGACAACCCCGGCAGAGGCCTCGCCGAAACTCAGCCCCGGACGGAAGGCGCCGCCGTCATCCCGGCTGCGACCCTCGAACGACCCGCCGGCCCCACGGATGTCCACCCTGAGGATGACGCCGTGTCCACCCTGAGGATGAATTTTCGGCGAAGGGTCGAAATGGGGGATGTCCCTCAGGGCTCACGCAGCGTCAGGTGCCTAGGGTTTGAAGCATGATCACAGTAGAGGCGTTGACCAAGAGCTACGGGGGAACCGTGGCCGTCGACAACGTCACCTTCAAGGCCGAGCCGGGCCGAGTCACCGGCTTCCTCGGCCCGAACGGTGCCGGTAAGTCGACGTGCATGCGCATGATGACGGGGCTGACGCCGCCCACGAGCGGCCACGCCACCATCCTGGGAAAGAAGTACGACGAACTGACGAACCCGGGACGCCACGTCGGTGTCCTGCTCGACGCGAGTGCTCAGCACGCCGGACGCACCGGCCGTGAGGTGCTCACGCTCGGCGCCAAGACGATGGGCCTCGGCACCGACCGCGTCGACGAAATTCTCGACGTCGTCGGCCTCACGCCGCCGGAGGCGAAGCGTCGCGTGGGCGACTACTCGCTCGGTATGCGTCAGCGCCTCGGCATCGGGCACGCGCTGCTCGGTGACCCCGAGGTGCTCATCCTCGACGAGCCGGCCAACGGCCTCGACCCGGCCGGTATCCGCTGGATGCGTGGCCTCCTGCGCTCCTACGCCGAGCGTGGCGGCACCGTGCTCCTGTCGAGCCACCTGCTCCACGAGGTCGAGCAGATCGCCGACGACCTCGTCATGATCGGCCGCGGCCGCATCGTGCGTCAGGGCACGAAGCAGGAGCTGCTGCGCGGTGCGGGCACCAACGCCCACAGCACCGACGACGCTGCCCTCGCCTCCGCGCTGCAGGCCGCGAACATTCCCGTGCAGCGCACGCAGACCGGCATCCACACGCCGGCCGAACCCATCGAGGTGGGCAAGGTCGCTGCCGCGAACGGCATCGTCCTCGTCCAGCTCGGCCAGGCCGGCGGCTCCGGCCTCGAAGAGATGTTCCTCAACCTGACCGCCGCCGACTCCCGAGAGGTTGCGCGATGAGCACCCCCATGAACCCGAACCAGCCGCAGGGCGGAGGGCACTACCCGCCGCAGCAGCAGCCCGCTATGGCGGGCGGCCCGGGCGCGCAGGTGCCCCAGAAGGCTCCTCAGGGCGCGCAGTTCACCCCCCAGCAGGGCAGCGGCGCTCCGACCCAATCACGCCTGCCAAGCCGACTCGGTGACGAGGGACGCACGTCCCCGGTCTCCTTCGGGCGCCTCTTCGCCGTCGAGATGCGCAAGATGATCGACACGCGCGCCGGCAAGTGGCTCCTCATCGCCATGGGCGTCCTCATCATCATCGCGTCCGTCGCCGTGATGGTGAACGGGCGTCGGACGTCGCCGGAGTTCGGCAACTTCGTTGCCGCCGCAGGCATCCCGATGGGCTTCCTCCTGCCGATCCTGGGCATCCTCACCGTCACGAGTGAGTGGTCGCAGCGCACGGCGCTCGTCACGTTCACGCTCGAGCCGCGACGCTCCCGTGTCGTCCTCGCGAAGTGGGCCGTGGGGTTGCTGTTCGGTGCGCTCTCAATCGCGTTCGCCTTCGCCATCGGCGCGTTGACGACCTTCATCGCGCAGGCCGTGTTCGGTCACGACGCCAACTGGTCGATGTCGTGGGGCTCGGTGGGCGGCAACGGGCTCGCGCAGCTCATCGCCGTCTCGATCGGTATCGCGTTCGGTCTGGCGTTCCAGAACACCCCGGCCGCGATCTGCTCGTACCTGTTCATCCCGATCCTCGTGAGCATCGTGACGTCGTTCGGTGAGACGATGCGCAAGGTCGGCGAGTGGATCGACCTCAACCTCACGACGCAGCCGCTCTACAACGGCACGATGTCGAACGAAGGGTGGGCGAAGTTCGCCGTCGCGCACGTGCTGTGGCTCGTGGTTCCGATGGTCATCGGATTCATCCGCCTCAACAAGCGCGAGGTGAAGTCGTCCTGACCCAGGTCGACTGACCGTCCGGCGGGCCTCGGTCGCCGACGGGAGCAAAACACCCTCGGTGGGAGCGTCACGGCGCTCCCACCGAGGGTGTTTCGCTCCCATCGCCCGAGTCGTTCATGTTCCGTTCGCGCCGGCGACTCGCCGTCGTCAGGTCGGAGGCGTGGGATGCAGGGGCTGCCCGCACCTTGACTTGGAGGATTCACGTGAAACATCGCACCCCGGCCGCCCTTGCTGCTCTCGCCTGCCTCGCAGGCATGGCTCCCACTCAGGCGGTTGCGGCCTCTGACGGCGCGAAGCATCATGCGGGCTACACCTTCGCCGTCATCGGTGACGTCCCCTACGGCCAGGCGCAGATCGAGGCGTTCCCGAAGTGGGTCGACGAGATCAACGCCGACCCCGACGTGCGACTCGTTCAGCACGTCGGCGACATCAAGAACGGCTCGACGCGCTGCGACGACAGCTACTTCGCCTCGATCAAGAAGCAGTTCGACCGTTTCCGCGACCCGCTCGTCTACACCCCCGGCGACAACGAGTGGACCGACTGCCACCGCCCGAACAACGGCTCGTACAACCCCTTGGAGCGCCTCTCTGCCGTCCGTTCCACGTTTTTCGCGAAGAACAACACGACGAACGGGCGCCCCCAGCACATCGACGGCGTCAACCGCGCCTTCCCGGAGATCGTGACGTGGCGCAAGGCGAAGGTGAGCTTCGCCGCGCTGCACGTCGTCGGGTCGAACGACGACCTCGCGCCGTGGACCGGTATCGGCGAGAAGGCGGCGACGCCGGCGCAGGTTGCCGAGCAGAAGGCGCGGATGAACACCAACCTGGCGGCGCTGCGCTCGACGTTCGCCGACGCGAAGAAGCACAAGTCCCGCGCCGTCGCGGTCTCTCTCCAGGCGGACATGTTTGACCCGACGTACGACGTGCCGCACGAGAACAACACGGCGTTCACGCCACTTGTCGCCGAACTCGTCAAGCAGTCGAACGCGTTCCATGGCCCCGTCTACCTCATCAACGGGGACTCGCACGTCTACACCAGCGACCGGCCGCTGGCGAGCGGCTCGCGGTGGCTCTCGTTCTACGGCGTCAAGGTCAGCGCGAACAACCTCACCCGCATCACGGTGGACGGTTCGGACAACAACAAGGGCTGGCTCAAGGTGAGTGTGACCGATTCACCCGCAGTCCTCGAGTGGAGCCGCGTCCCCTACCGGACGCAGGCCGGCTGACCGACGGGAGCATCTGCGCCGACGGGAGCAGGACACCCTCGGTGGGAGCGTCGCAACGCTCCCACCGAGGGTGTTTCGCTCCCATGGCCTGGGGCGCTCCGTCGAGGGACGCGTCACCGGCTCGCGGGCCGCTTCCACTCGTCAGTGCTGACATTGCCACCCGTGACGACGACGGCGACCGAACCGCCCTGCGCTTCCCCGTCCCGCTTCTGACGAGCACGCAGCCCTGCGAGTGACGCAGCTGCGGCGCCCTCGGCGAGCAGGTGGGCGTGGGTGGCGAGCAGGTGCGCGGCGTCGTCGATGGCGTCGTCCGGCACGAGTTCGAACGCGGCGAGTCCGACATTGCCTGCCGTGCCGCGCGAGCCGCGCAGGACGCTCTGCGGCGTGGCGAAGGCGCATCCCGTGGCCAACCCGCTGACGCGGGTGTTGGCCTCTTGGGAGACTTCCGCCTCACATCGTCGAGGTCGAACCGCCGGAAGCCGCCGCGTTGCTGCGCTCGGGGCAGGTCGACGTCGCCATCACGTTCGCCTATTCCGGGCAGCACTTCGATGACGACGTCACCGTTGAGCACCTCGGGTGGGACGCGTTGCACCTCGTCGAACCATCTCGTTCGGTTGGCGGCACGATCGCGGAGGGGCGCGCCTCCGGCGAGCGGGAAGCGACGGGCCTGCGGCCGGAAGAACTGCGAAGGTTCTCCGACGACCGGTGGATCGCGGGCTGCGAGCGCTGGCGCACAGGGCTGCTCGACCTGTGCGCCTCCGTCGGAATCGAGCCCGACATCGGCTTCGCCAGTGACGACGTCGTCGCCGTACAAGCTCTCGTGGCAGCGGGTTTCGGGGTGACGTTGCTGTCTGCACTCGCGCTCGCGGGCCACCGCAACCCAGGCGTCGTCACGCACTCCGTTGTCGGTGCGGGCCGAGAACTGCACGGCGCGACGTACGGCGCACCGCCGCGCCCGGCCGCCGTCGAGGAGGTCGTGCAGACGCTGCTCGGCCTGTCGTGGATCGCGTGACGAAAGGTTGAGCCGTGTCTCGACGGCGCGTCGATCGTGAGGGCCTGCAGTGAACGGTTGTGCGGCGCTCATTGCCCGAGAACGCGTCGTGCCTGACGCGTTTCCGGACGATGTTCGGACGCGCTGGGCGTCAGGGCGGGCCGTCCAGGCCGAAGACTCCGCCGAACGGATCGACGAGCTGGCAGATGCTGCGCCCGCCGCCGATCGTGAGCGGCCCCCGATGATGCTCGGCTCCCGCATCGAGAAGCGCCTCGCGATGGGTGCTGACTCCGTCCGTCGCGAAGTAGGCAACGACGCTGGTACCGAACGGGTTGCGCTCGACGTCGGCGGGGTGGAAGCCGATCTCGGCACCATCGACCTCGACGAACCAGAACCCCGAATCAACCTGCACGGCAGTCGATTCCACGCGCAAGACGCGCTCGGCGTACCACCGGCATGACGTCTCCGGGTCTCGCGCAAAGATCATGACGCCGCGAAGTGGGTGGGTGTGCTCGTGGGTCGTCATGGCCCCAGGTTGCCACGGTCGGACGGTGAGATGGTCGCGACTCGACCACGCCGTCGCGAACGAATGTGACCGTGAATCGCAGATGTGCACACAGCCGTCGGCCTGAGAACTCGGGGCGCGCCGCGAGGGGGGCGGGTCGTTCACGCGATGTTCACGCGGCCCGCTGTTGGACAGGGCGACCAGATAGGCTAAAGTGGAGTCATTCCAGTTAAGGAATGCTTGCGGCGGCGCCACGCTCGCCGCCGATCCCCAACGCGAAGGAGCATGACGTGTCGCTCATCAACACGACCATCAAGCCGTTCAAGGCCACCGCTTTCAAGCAGGGCGAATTCGTCGAGGTTTCCGAGGCCGACGTCGCCGACAAGTGGAGCATCTTCTTCTTCTACCCGGCCGACTTCACGTTCGTCTGCCCGACCGAGCTCGGCGACCTCGCCGACTACTACGACGAGCTGCAGAAGCTCGGCGTCGAGGTCTTCTCCGTCTCCACCGACACCCACTTCACGCACAAGGCGTGGCACGGCTCGTCCGAGACGATCGGCAAGATCAACTACGCCATGATCGGTGACCCGACGCTCCAGATCTCGCGCAACTTCGAGATCCTGCGCGAAGACGAGGGCCTCGCCAACCGCGGCACCTTCCTCGTCGACCCCGACGGCGTCATCCAGTTCACCGAGGTCACCTCCGAGGGCATCGGCCGTAACGCCGCCGAGCTCGTCCGCAAGGTCAAGGCCGCCCAGTACATCCGCAACCACCCGGGCGAGGTCTGCCCCGCCAAGTGGGAAGAGGGCGAAGACACGCTGGCCCCCTCGCTCGACCTCGTGGGCAAGATCTGACCGTTGCGATTCGCGGAGCCGCGGGGCTGAATCCTCGCAAGTTCGGGCTCTCAGCCTCGCGGCTCGCTCATCGCGCACCCCAAGCCGGTGACGACGGGCGCGTTCACCCCTTCCGCGCCCGCCGCCACCCCCGTCCCCCGGGCCGCGGGTGGAAGCCGGCGAGAAGGCCCCCCAGGTTCTCGCCGACTCCCACTCCCGACCCGACTCCCCGCTCGCCTCACGTCGTGACGTGCGAGCGACGCCCGTCCAACTCCCAGGAGGCACCCCATGGCCGTCCTCGACCAGAACATGACCGCCCAGCTCAAGCAGCTGCTCGGCAACCTTCGCGAGCCCGTCGAACTGCGCGCCAGCCTCGACGACTCCGACAAGTCCAAGCAGACCGAAGAGCTCCTCAAGGAGATCGAGGCACTCCACGACCTCGTCTCCTACTCGCGCACCGACGAGAACGAGCGCCGCCCCTCCTTCGAAATCGCGCGCCGCGACACCGATGTCGGCGTCCACTTCGCGGGCCTGCCGCTCGGCCACGAGTTCACCTCGCTCGTGCTCGCACTCCTCCAGGTCGGCGGCCACCCCGTCAAGATCAGCGACGAGCAGGCCCAGCAGATCCGCGACATCGAAGGCGAGTTCCGCTTCGAGACGTACATGTCGCTCTCCTGCCAGAACTGCCCCGACGTCGTGCAGGCGCTCAACGCCATGAGCGTCATCAACCCGAACATCCACCACATCGCCATCGAGGGCGGCGCCTTCCAGCACGAGATCGAAGAGCGCGACATCAAGGCCGTGCCGACGGTCTACCTCAACGGCGACGTGTTCGGTCAGGGCCGCATGACGATCCAGGACTTCATCTCGAAGCTCGACACCGGCGCAGACGCCAAGGCCGCCGAGAAGCTCAGCGCCAAGGACGCCTTCGACGTCCTCGTCGTCGGCGGTGGCCCCGCCGGTGTGGCGGCCTCGGTCTACACCGCACGCAAGGGCATCTCCACCGGCCTCGTCGCCGACCGCATCGGCGGCCAGGTGCTCGACACCATGGCCATCGAGAACTTCATCTCGATGCCGTACACCGAGGGCCCCAAGCTTGCCGCGGCGCTCGACCAGCACCTGCACGAGTACGAGATCGACGTCATGAAGGGCCAGAGCGTCGCCAGCATCGAGGACGACGGCGACCTCAAGAAGGTGACGACCGAGACCGGCGCCACCCTGCGTGCCAAGCAGCTCATCCTCGCCACCGGCGCCCGCTGGCGCCGCATGAACGTGCCCGGAGAAGAGGAGTACCGCAACAAGGGCGTCACGTTCTGCCCGCACTGCGACGGCCCCCTGTTCAAGGGCAAGAAGGTCGCCGTCATCGGCGGCGGTAACTCCGGCGTCGAGGCCGCCATCGACCTCGCCGGCGTCGTCGGCCACGTCACCGTGCTCGAGTTCCTCGACACCATGCGCGCCGACGAGGTGCTGCAGCGCAAGCTGAAGTCGCTGCCGAACGTCGACATCGTCATGTCCGCTGCGACGACCGAGGTTCTCGGCGACGGCAAGGCCGTCACCGGCCTTGAGTACACCGACCGCGAGAGCGGGGAGACGAAGAAGCTCGACGTCGAAGGCGTCTTCGTCCAGATCGGTCTCCTGCCGAACACCGAGTTCCTCGACGGCGTCGTCGAGCTCAACGAGCGCAAGGAGATCGTCGTCGACGCCCGCGGCGGCACCTCCGACCCGGCGATCTTCGCCGCCGGCGACGCGACGACCGAGCCCTACAAGCAGATCGTCGTCGCAGAGGGTTCCGGCGCCACGGCCGCGCTCGGCGCGTTCGACGCGAGCATCCGCGTCTGACGCAGCCCGCACCACAAGGGTCGAAACGTTCCCCTCGTGTGCCCAAGCACACCGCTTGCGCACAAGAAGGGAAGGCTTCGGCCCTTCGTGCGTGATTGATGACGCCCACCCCGCGCGCCGCATAACGGGAAGGTCACGCGTCGTTGCTACCGTGGCCTGTCTCCCGGGAACCGGGTGAACATCCCGACACGCACGGCCAGGAGGCGTAACGCATGCTCGAACAGTTCCGCCTCATCCTCAAGGCCCTGCCGTGGACGGGCCCGGCCATCGTCGTCGGAGCATTCCTCGCGCTGGTGTCCTTCTTCCTCTTCGCCCGACGCCGCTCGCACGCCGACCGAGTCGGTTTCGCGCTCGTCGTGTGGTGCCTCGTCGTCGCGGCCGTCGTCACGCTGAGCCCGGTCAAGAACGACTACTTCGGGATCCCGGCGGCGGGGTGCGATTGGTCGATCTGGCGCCCGCTCGCCCGTGACTACTGGTTCAGCTCCGGCTCCCGGCCGCCGAATGTCTGGCTGCTTTTCCCCGCCGGTGTCGGCGTCATGCTCCTCGACGGATTCTGGCGCAAGTTCCTCGGCATCGCGTTCCTCCTCGCGCTCCCACCGGGGATCGAGACGATCCAGGATCTTTACCCCGAGCTCAAGCGCAGCTGTTCGAGCCAGGACGTCGTCGACAACTGGACGGGTCTCGCCATCGGGCTGCTCATCGGTGCGGCGCTCGCGCTCCTCGTCGGCATCTACCGCTTCTTCCGTGGCAAGGCGCGCGCCCGTCGCGAGCGCAAGGACGCCGCGCTGTACGGCGAACCCGCAGCAGCGACGCCCGCCGCCCAGGCCGACCTCCCGCTCGGTGGCGGTGAGCCCGACGCCGTGCGCTACGACGAGTTCTCCGACTTCGACGACCGCCCCAACTCGACCCGCTGGTACGAGGACGACGGCTACACCGCGACGCAACCACGGCCGTCACGCGGAGGTCTGCGCGACGACGACGGACGCACCCGCGCGATGCCGACCGGCCGCCATCTCGACCCGGAGAGCCCGTACTCCCCGGAGTCGAGCGACCCCGACGACCCGGACGCCACCCAGATCATCCGCCGTCGGTGAACACCCTCGCGACCTGACATCCTGACGCCATGAGCATCAGCCGGGTCGCCGTCGTCGGGTCGGGGCCCAACGGCCTCGCCACTGCCGTGACGCTCGCGCGCGCCGGCCTCGCCGTCGACGTCCTGGAACGTAACGCCTGGCTCGGTGGGGGAGCCGCCACCCGCGAAATCACCCTCCCCGGGTTTCGGCACGACCTCGCGAGCGCGGTGCACCCGATGGCGCTCGCAAGCCCCTTCTTCCAATCCTTCGGGCTCGCCGACCGCATCGACATCGCCGTCCCGGAGATGTCGTTCGCCCACCCGCTGCCCGACGGCCGTAGCGGCTTCGGGTACCGCGATCTCGACCGGGCCGCCGACGCGATCGGCCGTGACGGCGGCGCGTACCGAGCCTTCCTCGGGCCGGTCGTCGACCACCTCGCCGGAACGGTCGATCTCATGCTCAACTCGTTGCTTCGCGTGCCGCGCGACCCGGTGGCCGCCACGATCTTTGCCGCCCGCGTCGCCGAGGCCGGCACCCCCGCCTGGAACGCCCGGTTCGCGGAGGGGATCGCGCCCGCTATGCTCACCGGTTGCGCGGCTCACGCCATCGGCCGACACCCCAGCCCGGCGCTCGCCGGCGGCGGGCTCCTCCTTGCTGCCACGGCCCACGCGGCCGGGTGGCCCGTTCCCGTTGGCGGCTCACAGGCCATCGTCGACGCTCTCGCGGCCGATCTCGAGGCGCACGGTGGACGCATCGTGCTCGATCGCGGGGTGACAGACCTCGACGAACTCGACGAGTACGACGCCTGCGTCCTCGACGTCGGTGTACCCGCCTTCCTCGATCTCACCGGAGAACGCCTGCCCGCGAAGTACGCGCGGGCCCTGCGCCGCTACCGGCACGGGCGCGGTGTGAGCAAGGTCGACTTCGCGCTCGCCGGGCCGGTGCCGTGGGCTGATGCCCGTCTCGGCGAGGCGCCCACAGTCCACCTCGGCGGAACGCGCGCCGAGATCGCTCTAGCCGAACGGCAGGTCGCTCGCGGCTGGGTGCCCGAGCGTCCGTACGTCCTTGCGGTGCAGCCGAGCGTCGTCGATCCCACCCGAGCACCGGAGGGAAAGGCGACGTTCTGGGCCTACCTCCACGTGCCTCACGACAGCAATCTCGACGCCACCGACCTCGTCACACGCGCCGTCGAGGAGTACGCGCCGGGCTTCTCCGACCTCGTCCTCGCGAGCGTCGCGACGCGGGCCACCGACTTCGCCGAGGCGGTGAGCCCCAACTTCGCCGGGGGCGATTTCGCGGGCGGCGCGGTGAGCGTCGCGCAGATGGTGAAGCGACCCGTGGTGTCGACCGCGCCCTGGCGTACCCCGCTCGACGGCGTCTATCTCGGCTCCGGCGCGACGGCGCCCGGCCCGGCCGTTCACGGCATGAGCGGCTGGCATGCCGCGCGCACACTGCTCGCCGACCACGGCGTCGAGGCGCCGTCCCTCGCGCCGTCAGTTACGCGAAAGTAGCTTTCCTTGCCCGAAGCGCCCACCCGAGGCGCCTCGACGCGCGAGACTGGGGTTCTTGGGCGGCCCACTCGGGCTACCGCGACCACCAGCCGACTCTGTGCAAGGGGACGACGATGACGACGCAGGCAGACACGAGCAAGACGACGGCGAAGCGCGTGCACGCGTTCGGTGACGACGCGCTCGGGACGCACGACGCCACGGGGCTGGCCGCCGCCATCGCGGCCGGCGAGGTGAGCGCGAGCGAAGCTGTCGAAGCCGCGTTGGCACGTGTCGAAAAGGTCGACGGCGTCCTCAACGCCCTCGAGTTCCTCGACGCGAAGCGGGCCCGTCAGCGCGCCGGCCGCATCGACTCCGGCCTGAGCGGCGGCGTTCACGACAAGCACGGCGCCGGTCTGCGCGGCGTGCCGAGCGCGTTCAAGGACAACATCGTTGTTGCGGGTGTGCCCATGACGCAGGGCTCACAGGCCATGCCGCGCGTGAGCAACCGCCGCAGCGGCAAGATCGCCACACAGATGCTCGCCACCGGCCTCGTGCCGATCGGCACCACGACGATGCCCCCCTTCGGCTGGACGGCGACGACGGAGCGTCCGGGCGACGACGTCACCCGCAACCCGTGGGACACGAGCCGCTCCTCGGGCGGTTCGTCCGGTGGCGCCGCGGCCCTCGTCGCGTCGGGTGCCCTGCCGATCGCGCACGGCAACGACGGTGGTGGCTCCATCCGCATTCCTGCCGCGGCCTGTGGCCTCGTCGGTCTCAAGCCGACGCGACGACGCCTCGTGCTCGGCGAAAGCGCGGCGTCCATGCCGGTCAAGATCGTCGCCGACTCGGTTCTCACCCGCACAGTGCGCGACACGGTGACCTTCTTCGAGGAGGCCGAGCGGGTGCGCCGCAACCGCAAGCTGCCCGCCATCGGCGTCAGCGCGAACCCCGAGCTGGAGGCTCCGCTGCACGTGGGCGTCATGGTCGACAGCCCTTTCGCGCCGCCGTCGGACGCCGACACGCGCGCTGCCGTCGAGGGCGCCGCGAAGCTGCTCGGCGAGCTCGGTCACCACGTCGAGGAGTGGGAGCCGAACATCCCGGCGAGCTTCCAGGAGGACTTCCTCGACTACTGGGCCTTCCTCGCGTACAACACGGCAGCGGGCGGAAAGCGCCTGTTCCACAAGGATTTCGACGCGAGCAAGCTCGACCCGTTCACGCTGGGGCTTGCACGCCGCGGCAAGCGTCGCCTCGCGCACGCACCCGTCTTCCTCTCGCGCCTGCAGGCGAGCAGCAAGGTTTACGACCGACAGATGGCCAAGGGCCCGGACGTCGTCCTGTCGCCGGTGCTCGGGCACATCACGCCGGAGATCGGGCACCTCGCGGGCGACCTCGACTTCGAGACGCACATGGAGCGCGTACTCAAGTACTGCTGCTTCACCCCGCTGCACAACGCGACGGGCGCCCCGGCCATCAGCCTCCCGCTCGGCGCGACGGCCGACGGCCTTCCCGTGGGCGTCATGGTGTCCGGGCGAGGCGGTGGCGAGAACACCCTGCTGCGTCTCGCGCTGCAGGTCGAGAAGGCGCAGCCGTTCCGCCGCCTCGACACCGTCTGACCACTCACCGGCCCGCCCTGTCGGGGGCGCCTGCAAGGATGACGCCATGAGCGACGACTTCGACAACGACCCGTACGACGAAGCGCCCGTCCACCAGCTCGACGAGGACGGCGACGTCGACTTCGACGAGGGCGTCGGCCCCGACGTCGACGGTGACGAGCTTCCCGACGACACGAGCCGCACCGCGAGCGATGAGTCCGACGGACGCTGACCCCGCGCGCCCCGATGGCACTCTCGAAAGCGATCTCGAGAGTGCTGCTGTGACGACCCCCGACTCGCTCGCACAGACGAAGGGCCGGGGCGTTCGTTGGCCCGGGTCCGTGCTGGCCGTTCCACCGTTGTGTCCCCGTGCGGCGCTCACTCGACGTCAGGTGCTCACCGAGACCTGGCTCGTTCTCCTCGTGAGCCTCGGTGCAAGCGCCATCTGGTCGACCATCTCGCTGCTGCGCAAGGCGCTCGAGGCCCGCGCCGCCGGCACGTCGCTCAGCACGAAAACCTCCACGCTCAACGCGTCCCGCTCGTCGCTCGAGTGGCTCGACGCCCTCAGCCAGTTCATCGGCATTGCGCTCGCCCTCGTACCGGCGGCGCTCGCCGCCCACCTCCTCGGGCGTTCGATGCGCAACCCGCTGGGGTTCATCGGCCTCGACGGCACGCGCAAAGGCCCCGACGCGGTGCTCGGCGCGCTGCTCGCCGCCGTAATCGGTTTGCCCGGCCTCGCGCTGTACCTCGGCGCCCGTGCTGCGGGCCTCAACACGACCGTCGTCGCGTCGGGCCTCTCCGATCACTGGTGGGTCGTGCCCGTCCTCGTCCTCGCGGCTGTGCAGAACGCGCTGCTCGAAGAGGTCGTCATGGTGGGCTACCTCTTCACGCGGTGGTCGCAGGCGGGGTGGGGGCGCACGAAGGTCATCGTGGTCAGTGCGCTCATCCGCGGTGGGTACCACCTCTACCAAGGCATCGGCGGGTTCGTCGGCAACGTCGTCATGGGCCTGATCTTCGGGTGGCTCTACACCCGCACGCGCCGTGTCATGCCGCTCGTCGTGGCCCACACGATCCTCGACATCGTCTCGTTCGTCGGGTATGCGCTGCTCAAGCCACACGTCTCCTGGCTCTGACCCGTTTCACTCCGCGAACAGACGGTACGAACCTCTATTGATCATTGCTCAATACGGCGCGAAGTGACTAAGCTCACGTTCATGACCAACCTCGCTGACAACCTCGTGCGCACGGCGCAGAAGCTGCCCGACGGGGCCGCCATCAGGCTCGACGACTTCACCCTCACCTGGCAGCAGCTCGACGACGCCACGCAGCGCGTCGTCACCTTCCTGCGCGACCACGGCATCGAGCCCGGTGACCGCGTCGCGCTGAGCCTGGCGAACGTCCCCGCCTTCCCCGTCATCGCCTACGGCGTGTGGCGTTCCGGTGCCGTCCTCGTGCCGATGAACCCGCTGTTCATGGCGCGCGAGGTCGAGTACTACCTCGAGGACGCGGGCGTGAAGCTCGTCTTCGGCATGGGCGGCGAATCGGCCAAGGGCGCGGCCAACAAGAACGTCGAGTACGTCGAGGTCGGTGCCGATCAGCTCCAGGGCGTCCTCGGTGCGCTCGAGCCGACGCCGGACGTCGTGGACCGCGCCGACGACGACACCGCCGTCATCCTCTACACCTCCGGCACGACCGGCCGCCCGAAGGGCGCCGAGCTCACGCACCGCTCGCTCGACATCAACCAGGAGGTCTCGGCTCGCACGCTCATGGCGATCACCTCCGACGACGTCATCATGGGCTGCCTGCCGCTGTTCCACGTCTTCGGCCTCACGTGCGGCCTCAACACCTCCGTCGCCACGGGCGCCACGCTCACGCTCATCCCGCGCTTCGACCCGAACAAGGCGCTCGACGTCGTCGGCCGCGACAAGGTGACTATCTTCCAGGGCGTGCCCACGATGTATCAGGCGATGCTCGCCGCGGCCGCGAACCGTGACGACTACGACATGTCGTCGCTGCGCACCTGCGCTTCGGGCGGTTCGGCGATGCCCGTCGAGGTGCTCAAGAAGTTCGAGCAGCGCTTCGAGGCGACGGTCCTCGAGGGCTACGGCCTGAGCGAGACCTCGCCCGTCGCGTCGTTCAACCACCCGAACGCAGAGCGCAAGCCCGGTTCGATCGGTACGCCGATCGAAGGCGTCGAGATGATCGTCGCGGACAGCGACGGCAAGCCCGTTGCCCAGGGTGAGGTCGGCGAGATCGCCATTCGCGGCCACCTGCTCATGAAGGGCTACTGGAATCGCCCCGACGCCACGGCCGAGGCCATCCGCGACGGCTGGTTCTTCAGCGGTGACCTCGCCCACCAGGACGAGGACGGCTACTTCTTCATCGTCGACCGCGCCAAGGACATGATCATCCGCGGCGGGTACAACGTGTACCCGCGCGAGGTCGAGGAAGCGCTCTACGAGAACGAGGAGATCGCCGAGGTTGCCGTCGTCGGTGTGCCCGACGAGCACTACGGCGAGGAGATCGCAGCCTTCGTCGTGCGCACGCCGGGCTCGTCGCTCTCCGAGGACGACGTCAAGGAATTCGCGAAGGCCCGCGTCGCCGCCTACAAGTACCCGCGCACCGTCACGTTCATCGACGCGCTGCCGAAGGGCGCCACCGGCAAGATCCTCAAGCGCGAACTGCGCAGCTGACCCTCCACGCGAACGCCACCGTCGGACTCTCGAAGAGCCCTGCGGTGGCGTTCGCGTGCGAACTATCATGGACGGCATGACCAGTTCGCGTGGCGACCATCTCCTCCTCATCGTGGCCCGACTCAACCGGTGGGCCACTCGCCGCGCCCAACTGCCTGCGCCGGCGGCCCAGCTGCGTCTGCTCTCCCTGATGAACGATCTCGGCCCGTCCCGCATCGGTGATTTGGCCGTTGCGGACAACTCCTCACAGCCGACGATGACGACGCAGGTGCAGCGCCTCGAGGCACTCGGCCTCGTCTCGCGCACCGCCGACACGCGTGACGCGCGCGCCACGCTCGTGTCGATGACGGAGGCGGGCCGCGAGGTGCTCATGGAAGCGCGCGCAGCGCGTGCGGAGGTCGTCGTCCCGCTGCTCGAGGGGTTCACCGAGGACGAGCTGGAAACCCTCGACGCGGCCCTCGACATCCTCGACCGTGGCCTCACAGCACAGCGCAACAGCAACGGACGGCGCTGACACCGTCACGCATCACAGCACCACGACGCGGGGGGGGGGGGGGGGGGGGGGGGGCGCGGGCCCCCCCCGGGGGGGGGGGGGCGCCCGCCCGGCGGGGGGGGGGGGGGGGCGCCCCCCGGGGGGGGGGGGGGGGGGGGGGGGGGGGGGGGGGGGGGGGGGGGGGGGGGGGGGGGGGGGGCGGGGGGGGGGGGGGGGGGGGGGGGG
>NZ_JAGTHU010000003.1:0-159731 GCF_019895135.1 Dermacoccus sp. Tok2021 | reverse complement strand
GCGCCGGCGTATCAGCGAGCTGGAGAAGAACGCCGCGAAGAAGCGCGGGGGGGGGGGGGGGGGGGGGGGGCGGGGGGGGCGCGGCGGGCCCCCCCCCCCCCCCCGGGGGGGGGGGGGCGCCGGGCCCCCCCCCCCACGAGCCTGTGCGACGCCTCGGGCGGCTGCTACTGGCAGGCCGACCAGACCGGCGTCGGTCTGCAGGGCCTGGCGCTCGCCTCCGCGGCGGTGGTCGCGGTGCTCGCCCTCGCCGAGAAGACCAGCGACGTGCCCGGCACGAAGGGCCACCCCGCTGTGCGGGCGATGCTCGTGCTCGCCGCGACGGCCGGCTGCGTCGGCGTCGTTGCGGCCCGTGATCTCGGCTCCTATCTCGTGCTCATCGAGCTCGCCACGATTCCCAGCGTCGCGCTCGTCGCTCTGCGTGGGGGCCGGCAGGCCGCTCACGGCGCCCTCACCTTGCTCGTGACGGCCCTCGTCTCGTTCGCCGTCCTCGCCCTCGGCGCGGCCGTGTGGTTCGCGGCCACGGGTACGGCGTCGATGACCGGCGACCAGGTGCTCGACGCCTTCGCCGACCCGGCCCGCAAGCCCCTCGTCGTCCTCGCGATGATGCTCGTCATCGCGGGTGTCGGCTTCAAACTCTCCCTCGCTCCGTTCCACGCGTGGACGCCGGAGGCGTTCGAGGGCTCGGGCTCCTGGGTCGCGGCTTTCCTTGCCACGACGTCCAAGGTCGGTGCTCTCGGCGGCATGCTCGTCGTGCTGCGCGCCGCGTCGTCGCTCGGCTCGTCCGCGCTCACGGCGCTCGCCGTCGTCGCGGCCCTGTCGATGACGGTCGGCAACGTCATGGCTTGGCGTCAGGACGGCGCGCTGCGCTTCATAGCGTGGTCGACGGTGGCGCAGGCCGGCTGGGTCGTGCTGCCGATGACGGTCGTCGCCGGTGGTTCCGTCACCGCGGCCGCCGCCTACCTCGCGCTCTACACGATCGGAACGCTCGCTGTCTTCGTCGTCCTGGCGGCCCTCGAGGACGCCCGTTCGCGCGAGTACGAGACGACGATCGGTGACCTGCGCGGCCTGTTCCGCACCCGCCCGATGATGGCCGCGACGCTCGCGCTCGGCCTTCTCGCCCTGGCCGGGCTGCCGCCGAGCATCATCGGCGTCGTTGCGAAGATCGTGGCGCTCAAGCCGGTCGTCGCCGGGGGAGTGTGGTGGCTCGTCGTCATCGCTCTGGTCAACGCCGTGCTCGGCGTGGCGGTGTACCTGCGCTGGATCGCCGCGATGTTCGCGCCCGTCGCCACCCCCGCGCCCGAGAACGACGACGTCTCCGAGGAGGCAGCCGCTGTGGCGGCGCTGTCGGGCAACGAACCCGAACTCACGCCCTTGCCGCGCCCCAAGAAGATCTACGGCGTGCTCGCCGCGCTCGGCTCGCTCGCCGTCGTGACGACGAGCCTCGCGCCGAACGTCCTCCTCGCCCTCTTCTGACGCGCTCCGCCGCACAGGCTGTGATCTTTGGCTCGGTCTGTGACCTGCGCCGGTCACAGATCGGGCCAGAGTTCACATCTGGGGCCGACCGCGCCGGAACATCCGCACCCGAGCCTTCGTTGAACCGGACATGCACAGGCATTTCAACGGGCTGAAGACGGCCGCGCTGTTCGGGCTCATCTGGGCTCTGCTGCTCGGCCTCGGCGCGGTGATCGGCAACGGCCGCTACATCGGTGTGTTCGCCGTCATCGGTCTCGCGATGAACTTCTACGCGTACTGGAACTCCGGCAAGCTTGCCATCCGCGCGATGCAGGCCTACCCGGTGAGCGAGACGCAGGCGCCCGCGATGTACCGCATCGTGCGTGAGCTGTCGACGAAGGCCGGCAAGCCGATGCCCGAGCTGTACATCTCGCCGACGCAGGCACCCAACGCGTTTGCCACGGGCCGCAACCCGAACAACGCGAAGGTCTGCTGCACCGAGGGCATCCTCGGCCTGCTCGACGAGCGTGAACTGCGTGGTGTGCTGGGCCACGAGCTCATGCACGTCTACAACCGCGACATCCTCACATCGTCCGTCGCCGGAGCCCTCGCCGGCCTCATCACGAGCGTCGCGCAGATGATGATGTTCTTCGGCGGCGGCTCGAGCAGCGAGAACCGCCCGAACCCCATCGTCATGCTCTTCATGGCGTTCCTCGCGCCGCTCGCAGCGTCGGTCATCCAGATGGCCATCAGCCGCACGCGTGAGTTCGACGCCGACGAGGACGGTTCCAAGCTGACGGGCGACCCGCTCGCGCTCGCCTCGGCGCTCGCCAAGCTCGAAGCGGGAGTCGCCTCGGCCCCGCTCGCGCCGACACCGCAGCTGCAGAACGCGAGCCACGCGTTCATCGCCAACCCGTTCCGCGCGCAGGACATCTCGCGCATGTTTTCCACGCACCCGAAGACGGCCGACCGCATCGAGCGCCTCGAGCAGATGGCCGGCCAGCGCATCCGGATGCCCCAGCGGTTCGACGGGCCCTACCGGCCCGGTCCGCACCAGGGCTGAGCGTCGAGCGCTGCCTCGATACTGTGATCGCATGAGCGGCGAAGGAATGGCCCGGCGCGCGGGGCGTCGGGATGTTGACGCGTTGGTGGCGCTTCGAGCGGAGATGTTCACCGCCATGGGCGCCGAGGGCACCCGCGCCTGGCAGCCAGAGGCCCGACGCTGGTTCGCCGAACGCCTGGACAGCCCTGACCACGGGTTCTTCGTCGTGGAAGCCGACGGCGAGGTCGTGGCAGGTGCCGTCGGGGCCGTCCGTGACGTGGCGCCTTCACCGGCGGTTCCGCACGGCCGCGACGTTCTCATCAGCAATGTGTGTACCTTTGCCGACCACCGCGGGCGCGGCTTCGGGCGTCAGGCCTTCGACGCGGTGCTGGCGTGGGCCAGAGGAACGGGTGTGGGTCGGGCCGAACTCATGGCCACCGAGGCGGGCCGCGTCTTGTACGAGCGCGCCGGCTTCACCGAGGTGGCCTTCCCCGCGATGCGCGTCACGCTCACGTCGTAAGGAACGTTCGAGGAGCCAGCCCGTGAGGCGTTCGGCTTTCGGCGTGTCGCGACGCGTTCGCGCTCCCCTCGACGACTCGGTCGCGGGTGGCAGGATGAGCCCATGACGCTGACCCGTGACGAAGCCCGCGAGCGCTCGCAGATCGTTCGCCCCGAGCACTACGACATCGAGCTGGATCTCGACCGGGGCCCACGAGAGTTCGCCTCGACGACGCGGCTGACGTTCACGGCGCAGAACGGTGCCTCGACGTTTGCCGACCTCGACCCGGTGAGCCTCGAGTCGGCGATGCTCAACGGCCGCAAGCTGCCCGCGTCGGCCCTCGAGGGACGCCGTCTGCACCTGACGGATCTCGCCGAGCACAACGAACTCGTCGTCACCGCTACGATGCGCTACGGCCGCGACGGCCAGGGGCTGCACCGTGCCGAGGACCCGGCGGACGGCGAGGCCTATGTCTACGGTCACCTCTTCATGGATGCTGCGCCGCGCGTCTACGCGTGTTTCGATCAGCCCGACCTCAAGGCGCCCTACGACGTCACGGTGCGCGCCCCCGGCGGCTGGAGCGTCGTGGCGAACGGAGCGATGCGTGAGGTCGAACCCGGGCTCTGGCGTGCCGAGACGACGAAGCCACTGGCCACCTACTTCGTCACCGTCTGTGCCGGCCCGTTCGCCACGGTGACCGACGAGCACGACGGCATCCGCCTCGGCATCCACGCCCGCGCGTCGCTGCGAGACCACCTCGAAGCGCAGGCGCCCGAGATGCTCACGGTGACGAAGCAGTCGTTCGACCACTACCACTCGCTCTTCGGCATCCGGTACCCGTTCGGGGAGTACCACCAGGTGTTCGTGCCCGAGTTCAACGCGGGCGCCATGGAGAACCCCGGCTGCGTCACGTTCCGCGACCAGCTCGTCTTCACCGGGGCGGCCGGGCGCACCGAGCATCTCGTGCGCGCCAACACGATCAGCCACGAGATGGCGCACATGTGGTTCGGCGATCTCGTCACGATGCAGTGGTGGGACGACCTGTGGCTCAACGAATCCTTCGCCGAGTACATGGCGAACCGGACGCTCGAGGCCGCCACCGAGTTCGACGACACCTGGGTCGACGTCGCAGCCTCCCGCAAGGCCTGGGGATACGCGGCGGAGCGCTCGCCGTCCACGCACCCCGTCGCGGGGGCACCCGCCCACGACACGGACACGGCCCTGCAGAACTTCGACGGCATCTCCTACGCCAAGGGCTCGGCCGTTCTGCGTCAGCTCATCCACCACATCGGGGACGACGCGTTCGTCGCCGGGGTGCGCGCTCACCTCGAGCGTCACGCCTTCGCGAACGCCACCCTCGCGGACTTCCTCGAGGCACTCTCGCAGGCGGCGGGACGCGACCTCACCGAATGGGCGCAGGCGTGGCTCGAGACGGCCGGAATGGACACGTTGCGGATCGAGCATGACGGCGACAACGTGGGCGAGACCGCGAGCCCCCGACTCGTCATCACGCCCGACCCGGATCGCCCTGCGACGCGTGTTCACACGGTGCGCGTCGCCGCCTACGACCAGGCGGGCGCCGAGGTGTTCGCCGACGATCTGCACGGCGTGAGCGGGCGCGTGAAGCTGCCGAACATCGCCGCTGCTACGGGAGGCGAGAGCGTTGCACTCGTCGTGCCGAACGCGGGTGACCTCACGTGGGCGGGTGTGGCGTTCGACAACGCGAGCCTCGAGGCCATGGCGGGGGCGCTACCGGGAATCGACGACGCGACGACGCGCGCCATGATCTGGACGGCGCTCGCGCACGGCCTGGCCCGCGCCGAGGTGGCGCCCGAGCAGATCCTCGCGATAGCCGAGGCCGCGCTTCCGGCCGAGACGCAGATGCCCGTGCTCGACGTCGCCACCTCGCTCGCTCTGGGCGCAGTCGTCGGTCGTTTCCTGCCGTGGTCCGAGCGTCCGGCTGCGCTCGCCGGGCTCGCGGACCTTGCCGAGCGCATGCTGGCCGAGGCCGACGGTGAACACGACCCGCGCACCCTCGCGGGCGCGCGCCTGTTGGCCGGTACGGGTGACGCCGGGCGCCTCACGCCGTGGTTCCGGGGAGAAGACCTGCCCGCCGGGCTCGACGGTGACACTCCGTTCCGTTGGCGGGTGGCGCGCCGCCTCGCGCAGCTCGACGCCGTCACGATCGACGATCTCGACGAGGCGCTCGCCGCCGACAACACGATGTCCGGCCGCCTGGGCTACCTCACAGCTCGCGCGTCGTTCCCGGACGCCGCGACGAAGGTGTGGGCCTGGGAGGAGCTCACGGCAGCGCCGAGCGAGGATTCGCCGGCTCACAGCAACTACGAGATGAACGCGCTCGCCTCCGGTTTCTGGTCGGCCGACGACGAGGCCACTCTCGCGCCGTACGTGGAGCGCTACGTCAGCGACATCCCGCGCATGCGGGAGTGGGTGGGGGAGGACGCCCTCGCCCGCGTCGCCTCGCTCGCGTTCCCCGCCGCCCTCGCGAGCGAGGAGCTCGACGTCGAGGTGCGCCGGATGCTCGATCAGCAGCTCCCGGCGTCGGTGCGCCGCTCGGTTGTCGATGCGCACGCCACGATGCGCGAGGTCATCGCCTCCCGCGCCGTCTTCGCCCGCTGACGGGCGGTTCATTTCCGGACAGGACGGGGGAAGACGAACGAGGCCCGACCACGGAGCAGGGACTCCGGGTCGGGCCTCGCGTCAGCCGCGAACGCGCGTCAGGGCACGATGACCGACAGCGTCTGTGCGACGCAGGCCGGGCGCTCCTCGCCCTCGATCTCGACGGTGAACGTCATGGCCACCTGGGCGCCCTTGGGCGACTCCTTGACCTCGTCGAGCACGGCGGTGCCGCGCACACGCGAGCCGACGGGAACCGGCTGCGTGAAACGCACCTTGTTCGAGCCGTAGTTGACGGCCATCGAGATGTTCTCGATCGACCAGATCTCGGCAGCCAGCATCGGCACGAGGCTCAGCGTGAGGTAGCCGTGAGCGATCGTCGTGCCGAACGGGCCGGCCTTCGCCTTCTCCGGGTCGACGTGGATCCACTGATGGTCGCCCGTCGCCTCGGCGAACTGGTCGACCATCGTCTGGGTGACCTCGTGCCACTCGCTCGAGCCGAGTTCCTCGCCGACGGCGGCCTTGAGTTCCTCGAGTCCGTTGAACGTACGCATGAGCTCCTCCTTCAGTTCAGGGGTCCGCCGGCGACGTAGAGCACCTGGCCGGAGACGTACCCGGAGCGCTCGTCGCAGAAGAACGACGCCGCGTTGGCGATGTCCTCGGGGCGGCCCACCTTCTTGACGGCCGTGGCGTCCGCCGCGCCCTTCATGAAGTCGTCGAACGGCACGCCGACACGCTCGGCGGTGGCCGCCGTCATGTCCGTGGCGATGAAGCCCGGAGCGATGGCGTTGACGGTGACGCCGAACTTGCCGAGCTCGATGGCGAGGGTCTTCGTGAAGCCCTGCAGACCGGCCTTGGCGGCCGAGTAGTTGGCCTGACCGCGGTTGCCGAGCGCCGAGCTCGACGACAGGTTGACGATGCGGCCGAAGCCTTCCTTCGTCATGTGGGCCTGGGCCTCGCGGGCCATGAGGAAGCTGCCGCGCAGGTGAACGCCCATGACCATGTCCCAGTCGTCGACGCTCATCTTGAACAGCAGGTTGTCGCGCAGGATGCCGGCGTTGTTGATGAGCACGGTGGGGGCACCGAGCTCGTCGGCGACGCGCTGGACGGCCTTCTTGACGCTCTCCTCGTCGGAGACGTCGGCGCCGACGGCGATGGCCTTGCCGCCAGCGGACGTGATGGCCTCAACCGTCGAGGCGCACGCGCTCTCGTCGAGGTCGATGACGGCAACCTGCAAGCCGTCGGAGGCGAGACGCTGGGCGACGGCCGCGCCGATGCCGCGCGCGGCACCGGTGACGATGGCGGTTCGCTGGGTCATGGGGATGTCCTTTCGTCGGGAGTTCGAGGGTTTCGGGATGCTCAGAAGCCGCCGGTGAGCGTGATGCCACCGTCGATCGGCAGCGTCTGGCCCGTCACCCAGGCCGCATCCTCGGAGGCGAGGAAGGCGACGGGGCCGGCGATGTCCTCGGGGCGGCCGAGGCGCTTGAGCGGGTACGGCTTGGCGACCTCGTCCTCACGGCCCTCGTAGAGGGCCTTGGCGAAGTCGGTCTTGACGACGGCGGGGGCCACGGCGTTGACGCGCACCGTGGGGCCGAGCTCGACGGCCAGCTCCTCGGTGAGGTGGATGAGGCCGGCCTTCGTCACGCCGTAGTAGGCGATGCCGGGGGCCGTGCGCAGGCCGGCGATGCTGGCCAGGTTGACGACGGAGCCGCCGTTCTCCTTCATCCACAGGTTCCACGCGGTGCGCGTCCAGGACAGCGTGGCGAGGAGGTTGACCTCGGAGATCTTCGTGGCCGCTGAGTCGTCGAGGTCCATGAGGCCACCGAAGACGGGGTTGATGCCCGTGTTGTTGACGAGCACGTCGAGGCGGCCCCAGGTGTCGAGCGCGGTGCGCACGACGTCCTCCTGGTGCTCCTTGTCCTGAGCCTTGCCCGCGCGCGCCAGCGCGGCGTCACCGAGCTGGGCGACGGCGGCGTCGAGAGCCTCCTGGCCGCGCGCCGTGATGATGACGTTGGCGCCCTCGTCGACGAGGCGCTGCGCGATGGCAAGGCCGATGCCGCGGCTCGCTCCGGTAACGATGGCCACCTTGCCCTCGAAGCGCTTGGTCTGTACTGGCATGCGCGATGCTTCCTCTCGATGCTTATTGAGCGTTGCTCAACAACTCTATTCCCCGGTGGAGTACTTGGTGCGCAATTCGCGCTTGAGAACCTTCATGCTCGGCCCGAGCGGCAGCTCGCCGACGATCTCGACGCGGCGCGGGTACTTGTGCGATCCGAGGCGCTCGCGGCTCCAGGCGATGATCTCGTCGCCGTCGAGTCGGGCCCCTTCGCTCGGCACGATGACGGCCATGATCTCCTCGCCGTACTGCTCGTCCGGCACTCCGATGACGGCGACCTGGTCGACGCCCTCGTGGCGCATGAGCGCTTCCTCGACCTCGCGCGGGTAAACGTTGTAGCCGCCGCGGATGACGAGGTCCTTCGTGCGGTCGACGATGCGCAGGCGCCCCGACTCGTCCTGGATGCCGATGTCGCCAGTGCGGAACCAGCCGTCCTGCAGCACCTCGCGGGTGGCGGCCTCGTTGTTCCAGTAGCCCGCGAAGACGGCGTGGCCGCGGACGATGACCTCGCCGCGCTCCCCGGCGGGCACGAACTCGATGTGGTCGGGCACGGTGACGTCGGCGATGGCGATGTCGATGCCCCACAGGCTGTGGCCGACGCTGCCGGCCTCGACGCCGAGTTGCTCCTGGTTCGACGTGATGGACGGCGAGGTCTCGCTCAGGCCGTAACCCTCGTGAATCTTGGTCGAGAAGGTGGCCTCGAAGCGCTCGAGCACGGCGACCGGCAGGGAGGCGCCGCCACTGACGGCGTCCTCGAGTTGCGGCACCGGAATGTCGGGGTTCTCCGCCACCGCGGCGAGAAGCTGGATGTACATCGTCGGCACCGCGCAGATCATCGTGACGCCCTCGCGGTTCATGATCTCGAGGGCCTCCCTCGCGTCGAAGCGCGGCTGGAGCACGAGCGTCGCGGTGTGGCGGAAGCCCGCGTTGAGCGAGACCGACTGGCCGAAGACGTGGAAGAGCGGCAGGCACCCGAGGGCGATCGTGCCGGGCGGCACGCCGTTGCCGTCGAAGGCGCTGACGGTGGCGTTCATCACGAGGTTGAGGTGGGTGAGGATGGCCCCCTTGGGGCGTCCGGTCGTGCCGCTCGTGAAGAAGATGACGGCCGGGTCGAGCGGCTCGCGCGTGACGAACGTGGTGAGTGGCTCGGCGTCGGTGCCGTACGTCGTGATGTCGTGGGTCGGCACGCCCGTCATCTCGGCAGCCTTGGTGGCCGCAGCGGCGACGGCCGGGTGGTACATGAGGTGGCTCGCCTCGGCGGTGTCGATGAGATACGCCGCCTCGCGGCCCTGCAGAAGCGTCGGAATGGGAACGACGACGCCGCCCGCAGCGAGGATTCCGTAGTACGAGGTGACGAACTCGATGACGTTCGGCGCGAGCAGAGCGACGCGGTCGCCGGGCTGCACGCCGTCGGCCACGAGCTGTGCTGCCGTGCGGCGCGCCCGCTGCCACGTCTCGGCGTACGTGAGGCGCTGCTCTCCCTGGACGAGGGCGACGGCGTCCGGCTCTCGACGGGCCGGCTCGGCGAGAACGCTGGCCAGGGAGAGGGTCGTGGAAACGTAAGGCATGTCGGACATGGAGAAACCCCCGCGAGATGAAACGTCGATGTGCTCTGAATCACATCACATCGGTGATGCTGCAACAACTATTGAGCGTTGCTCAATAGTTCCCGGTCCAGTCGGCTGTCGTGAATTGAACTCCCTACGATGCGCCTTCCCGGAATCGCTGGGTTGTCGGTGGCCGTGTGTAGCGTGAACGTCATGGGCGAACGAGTGTTACTGGTGGTCGACGTGCAGGTCGACGTCATGGAGGAGTCGGTCGGTTCCGACGCCGTCATCGCGAACGTGGCGAAACTGGTCGAGGCGGCTCGCGCCGCCGACGTTCCCGTCGTGTGGGTGCAGCACTCCGACGCAGGGCTCGCGAAGGGGAGTGCCGAATGGCAGATCGTGCCGCAGCTCTCGCCCGCCGACGACGAGGCGATCGTGCACAAGACGTGGAGCGACTCCTTCGTCGAGACCGACCTGGCTCAGCAGCTGGAGGCGCTGGGGGCTCGCGAGATCGTCCTCGCGGGCGCGCAGACCGACGCGTGCATCCGCAGCACGTTCTACGGCGGCATCCACCGCGGCTACGACGTGACGCTGGTCTCCGACGCGCACACCACCGGTGACATGCGGGAACGGGGCGCCGAGTTCTCGCCCGAGCAGTCGATCGCCGTGCTCAACGAACACGCCGCCTCCACCAAGCAGCCCGCCGCAACGGGGGCCGTCACGACGACGGCCGAAGCGTTCGCCTGAGGGGAAACGTCGAAGGGCCGGTTCGAGCAGACGCTCGAACCGGCCCTTCTCGTCAGATTTCTACGAGCTCAGAGAGATTTTCTCTGGCTTGTTCTGTCGGTGTCTACCTGCGGCCGAGGGGCGAGCTCGCTTGCGCTCGCGGGCCCCTCAACCTCCGGTTCCCGCTTCTCAGAGTCCCAGGTCACGCCCGATGATCATCTTCATGATCTCGTTCGAGCCGGCCCAGATCTTGTGGACGCGAGCGTCACGCCACGCACGTGCCACGCGGTACTCGTTCATGTAGCCGTAGCCACCGTGCAACTGCACGCACTCGTCGAGTACGTCGCACTGCACCTGGGCGGCCCACCACTTCGCCTTCGCGGCGTCGACGGCCGTCAGCTTGCCCTCGGCGTGCGCGGCGACACAGTCGTCGATGTACGCCTCGGAGACCTCGATCTTCGTCACCATCTCGGCGATCTTGAACGTGTTGTGCTGGAACGAGCCGATGGGCTGACCGAAAGCCTTGCGGTCCTTGCAGTACTGGATCGTCTCGGCGAGGATCTGCTTCGCGTTCGCGATGTTGGCGATGGCGTTGCCGATGCGCTCCTGCGGCAGGTGCTTCATCATCGCGATGAAGCCGAGGTCCTGCGGGCCGAGCAGCGCGTCGGCGGGCAGACGCACATTGTCGAAGAACAGCTCGGAGGTGTCGGACTCGACCTGGCCGACCTTGTCGAGCTTGTTGCCCTTCGTGAAGCCCTCGGTGCCGGCCTCGACGAGGAACAGCGAGATGCCCTTGGCGCCCTTGCTCGGGTCCGTGCGTGCCGCCACAACGGCGACGTCGCACTGGTGGCCGTTCGTGATGAACGTCTTCGAACCGTTGAGGATCCAGTCGCCCGAACCGTCGTCGGCCTTGACGGCGATCGACTTGAGGTTGGCGAGGTCCGAACCGCCCGACGGCTCCGTCATGCCGATCGACAGGATCAGCTCACCCGTCGCGACCCGCGGCAGGTACTTCTGCTTCTGCTCCTCGGTGCCGAGGCTGACGATGTACGGCGCGGTGACATCCGAGTGGATGCCGAAGCACGACGCGACGGCGGCGGTGAACTTGCTGATCTCTTCGGCGAAGATCGCGTTGAAGCGGTAGTCGTCGATGCCGGCGCCGCCGTACTCCTCCGGGATGCACAGGCCGAAGAAGCCCTGCTTGCCGGCCTCTTCCCAGATGTCACGCGCGATGACGTGATCGCGGATCATCTCCTCGGCACGCGGGGCGAGGGTGCGCTCGACGAACTCGCGGGCGGAGGAGCGGAACGCCTCGTGGTCTTCGTCGTAAATGTTGCGGGGCATGGTCGCAGCCTTTCGATACTGATGGGTAGCTCCAGCCATGCTACGACGCCGACGATGGCGGCGCCTCCCACCCCGCTTCCCTACGCAGGCGTAAGCCGCGGGGCCTCACGAAACGCTCCCGAGGGGCCGTTCATTCGACGTTCAGTTGCGGGTTACTGGGGAGTAGAGGCGGCCGGGCACGATGTTCTGACGATCGCCCAGCCCGAGAAGAGGTCTCCCCGTGTCCGACATCTCCCGCCGCAGTGTCCTCAAGGGTGCCTCAGGCTCCCTCGCCGCCCTCGCCTTCGCCGGCGTCGCCACCGATCGCCAGGTTGCCTACGCGGCGTCGCGAAGCGTGCTCACCAAGGGCACGACGCTGGCGAACGTCGCGACGCCGAAGGCCTCGTCGGGTTACGCGCGCCTCACTGCCGGGCCGGGTTGGGCACTCGTCGTGCGCGACGAGTTGGTCGCAGCCAAGCCGAACCGCGACGACACCCGTAAGGCGCTCGCGAGCATCGTTCAGTTCACCGACCTGCACATGATCGACGCCCAGAGCCCGGTGCGCTTCGAGTGGTTGAGCACGGTCAACGGCAGCGCGTTCCGCCCGCAGGAGCCGCTCGGCTCGCACGGTGGGGCGCAGCTCGTCAAGCGCATCAACGATCTGGCGAAGGGGCCCTTCTCCGGGCGCGTCTTCGACTGCGTCGTCTCCACCGGCGACAACACCGACAACCACGAGTCGGTCGAACTCGACTGGTTCCTCGCCGTGATGAACGGTGGAACGATTCGGCAGAACACCGGTGCCGCCACCGAGTGGGAGGGCGTCGCCACCGGCGGTGACGAGCAGTTCTACAACGTGAGCGACGACGCCGTGCGCGACCGGTACAAGGAGGCCGGCTTCCCGACGGTGCCCGGATTCTTCGCCCGCGCCGTTGCGCCGCACCGCAGCCACGGCCTCAAGACGCCGTGGTTCAGCGTCTTCGGGAACCACGACGACTCGATGAGCGGGGTGCTGCCGAGCGACTGGGCGGCCGTCGCGAAGCTCTACACGAGCGACAAGAAGTTCATGGGGTTCAAGGCGTCAACCTCGAACACGCAGCTACGTCGTGCCTACACCGGCGCCTCGCGCACCCTGCCGCAGACATCGTCGATGACGACGCGCAGCGTGACGCCGGACGCCCGTCGCGCGCCGTTCACGCCCGTCGAGTACATGAAGGCGCACCTGCCGAGCGGAGGACACGGCTTCACCGAGGAGAACGTCGCCACGGGCCGTGGCTACTACGCGTTCCGCATCGCCGACGGCGTCACCGGCATCGCCATGGATTCGACGAACCGCGCGGGCTGGACCGAGGGCAGCCTCGGTGACGAGCAGTTCCGCTGGCTGCAGCGCCGTCTGGAGGCCGGCAGCAGCCGGTTCTTCGATGTCTGGGGCGCCGAGCAGAAGCGTCAGGTCGACGACGAGTTGTTCGTCCTGTTCAGCCACCACACGAGCGAGTCGATGAACAACCTGCTCCTCGACCCGGGCAAGCCCGAGATCCGCCACGGTGGCCTCGAAGTCGTCAACACCCTGAAGCGCTTCCCGAACGTCATCGCCTGGGTCAACGGCCACACTCACGTCAACAGCATCACCGCGCGCCGTCACCGCGATGCCGAGCGCAGCTTCTGGGAGATCAACACGGCCAGCCACGTCGACTTCCCCCAGCTCGCCCGCATCATCGAGGTCTGCGACAACGCCGACGGCACGCTGAGCCTCTTCACGACGCTCGTCGAGTCGGCGGCGCCGTACCAGGCCTCCTACTCCGACGGCTCCCAGGCTGCGCTGGCGTCCCTCTACCGCGAACTGTCGTACAACGACATCAACGCCGAGCGCGAGGGGCTGGGCACCCCGGCCGACCGCAACACCGAACTCCTCCTGCCCAACCCACTGCACTGACCGGCGGCTCTCAGCTGCGTAGCGCCCGTCCCGCGCGCACGCGGGAGGCGACGGCCCCGAGGATCCACAGGAACGTGATGAGGGCTCCCGTCGAGGCAAGAACCCGCACGAACGCGGGCTCCTCCGGGTAGGTCGCGACGAACACCGCCACCGCCAGGGCGAGCACGAGCAGGCACGTCGTCAGCGGGAAGGTCTCGACGAGCATCTGCGCCTGCTCCTCCTCGTCCTCCTCGTCCCGGGCGGAACCCAACAGCTTCGTCGGGGTGGGCGCGGCAGGGCGCAACGTGGCCATCCGACGATGGTGTCCACGCCCCATGAGCGCGAGCGCGACGAGTGAGACGACGAGTGTCACGGCGGACGAGGCCAGGCGTGCTCCGTGTGCCCAGGCGACCGTTTCCTCGTCGTCGGCCAGCGTGTCGACGAGGCGTTCGCCACCGGCCGCGGCGAGAACGACGAGAACGAGCACGAGTGCCCACGTCCGTAGCGCGTAGGACTCGCGGAGGGAGGTCATGGCCGGGTCAGCGGTAGTTCGTGAACTGCAGGGCCACGTCGAGGTCGGCGCCGCGAAGGAGCTGCTGCACGGTCTGCAGGTCGTCACGGCTCTTGCTCGTGACGCGCAGTTCGTCACCCTCGATACGTGCCTTGACCGTCTTGGGGCCCTCGTCACGGATGAGCTTGCTGATCTTTTTGGCGTTTTCCGACGAGATGCCCTCCTTGAGGGCGGCCTCGAGTCGGTACTCCTTGCCGGAGAGCTTCGGCGTCGGCTCGTCGCTGCCGTAGTCGAGCGTCTTGAGCGAGACACCGCGCTTGACGAGCTTCGTCTGCAGCACGTCGAGAACGGCGAGGGTGCGCTCCTCGGAGTTGGCCTTCATGACGATCGAGTCGCCGGACAGCTCGACGGAGGCGCCGACGTTCTTGAAGTCGTAGCGCGACGAGATCTCCTTGGCCGCCTGGTTGACGGCGTTCGCGACTTCCTGCTTGTCGATCTTGCTGACGATGTCGAACGAGCTGTCTGCCACGGTGTCTCCTCGGGTCGCGGGTGAGTGCTTTCTCCAGCGCCACGATAGAGCCCGACATGCCGGTTAGGGGAGGCGGCCGGCGAAGGTGGGGTCGCGGGGGTGTGACGCGCGAGCCGATTCGCCCAGCCTCCCGCCTCTTTGCTATGGTTTCCGAGCACGCGAGCCAGGTTGCCCGAGCGGCCAATGGGAGCGGACTGTAAATCCGTCGCGAAAGCTTCGAAGGTTCGAATCCTTCACCTGGCACCCCAGTGCACGAAGGCCCCGCAGCATCAGCTGCGGGGCCTTCGTCTTGTCCTTGCTGCTGTTCACGCCTGCGTGCCGGGCAACTCGAGCGATTCGACAGAGCTGACAGCGTTGACGGGCAGCACGCCGCCGTACACGTGCGCGAAGCGCTCACTCTCGGGGTCGTCGGGCGCCGCCGGTTCGACGCGCACCTCGAGGCCCGCCTCGGCCAGGGCCTCCGGGTCGAGCGTGAGCAGGACGAGCGGCGCGTCGACGTCGGAGTAGAAGCGCTCGAGGGTCGGGCGAACCTGCTCGGGGAAGCTCGCGTGCAGGTAGCCCACGGCGTCGATGCTCATGCCGAGCGTCGACGTCGCGTAGGTGCCCTCACGCTGCGCCTCGTCCCACTCGTCGGCCAGGGCGATGTGATGGATCGTCTGCATGATCCGACCCTAACGGCGCTCGCGGCAGGCCCGGTCGCCGTGACGTAGCGAGCGCTGACGGACACCGACGGCGGCCCAGCTACGTTGAGCCGGGCCGCCGTCTGAGGTGGTGCGAGGATTTCGTGTCAGCGGGTGACGCCGGCGCGGTCCTGGCCGAGGTCGATGAGGTCGTTCTCGAGCCAGCCCTCGGGGATGCCGAACGCCTCCGTCAGCATGACGGCGTGCGGGCGCAGCTCGCCGCACAGCGAGTTGATGCGCGTCGTGACGGCCTTGGAGCGCGCCACCGAGAGGCGGCCGTGCTCCATGAACCAGCCCTTGTCCTCCTCGATCGACGACAGGGCGTAGAGGTCGAAGACCTTCGCCATGAGGTCGCGGGCCGAGCCGTCCTCCATCGCCTCGAGGCCGTCCTGGAAGGCCTCGAAGACGCGCAGGTCGATGTCGGCCTTCGCGGCGGCGAGGATGTGGTCCTGGGCGTTGTTGAACACCTCGAAGCCGTTGTCCTTGCCGGCCTTGCGCAGACGCATCGCCGCCGTCTCGAGCAGGTGGCTCGCGCGCTCGGAGAACATCGATTCCTGCCAGCCGCGCGAGTCGAGAGCGGTCTCGTCGTTGCGCGGCGTGGCGCCGTCGATGAGCTTCTGCAGGCCGGCGCGCTTGAGCGTGTTCTCCACGAGACCCTCGACGGTCTGGGAGGCCACGCGGGCGATCATGCCGGCGATGTCGAGGTCGCCCCAGCTGTCGCGGTACTCGGTGAGCAGACCCTTGGCGACGAGCTGCATGAGCACGGTGTTGTCGCCCTCGAAGGTGGCGAAGACGTCGACGTCCGCGCGCATCTGCGTCAGGCCGTTGACGGCCATGTACCCGGCGCCACCGCAGGCCTCGCGGCAGGCCTGGATGGTGTCGAGCGCGTGCCAGGTCGTCTGCGCCTTCATGCCGGCCACCCACGACTCGAGTTCGCGCTGGGCGTCCTCGTGGTCGGGGCCGGGCGTGCCGCCCTCGGCGGATTTGGCCGCGTCCTCGAGCTCCTGCAGGCGCGAGGTCATGGCGTTCTGCGCGAACCGCAGCGCGTACGACTTCGCCAGGCGCGGCAGCAGCTTGCGCTGGTGCGCGAGGTAGTCGAGGACGACGATCTCCTGCTCCTCACCCGGAGCGGCGAACTGACGGCGCTGGTCGCCGTAGCGGATGGCGATGGCCAGCGCCTTCTGCGCCGCGGAACCCGAGCCGCCACCGACGCAGACGCGGCCGCGCACGAGGGTGCCGAGCATCGTGAAGAAGCGTCGGTTGACGTTGTCGATCTCGGAGACGTAGGCGCCGGTCTCGTCGATGCCGCCGAACTTGTCGAGCAGGTTCTCGCGCGGCACGCGGACGTGGTCGAACGCGATGGTGCCGTTGTCGACGCCCGGCAGGCCGCCCTTGGCGCCGTTGTCGCCGATCGTGACGCCGGGCATCGGGTTGCCCTCGTCGTCGCGGATACGCACGAACAGGGCGTGCACGCCGTGCTCGCCGCTCTCCTCCTCGCCGTCCGGGACGTCGCCGACCTGCGGCACGACGAGCTGGGCGAAGACCACGGCCGCCTTGCCGTCCTTCGCGGCGTTGCCGATGTAGGTCTTCGTCGCGGAGACGGTGGGGGAGTGAATGACGATCTCGTCGGTCTCGATGTCGTACGTCGCGGTCGTCTCGACCTCTGCGACGTTGGAACCGTGGCCGATCTCCGTCATGGCGAAGCAGCCCATGAGGCGCCCCGACATGATGTCGGGCAGGTACGCCGAGAGGTGACGCTCGGTGCCGAGGCGGGCGAGCGCGCCGCCGAACAGGCCGAACTGGACGCCGAGTTTGATGAGGAGCGACAGGTCGCCGAAGGCTTGCATCTCGAACGCGACGCAGGAGGCGCCGTAGTCGAGGGTGCCGCCGTGCTCGGTGGGGAAGCCGATGGAGCCGTAGCCCATGTCCGCGAGGGCGAGTACCTGACGGGTGACGCGCTCGCGCTGGACGTCGATCGGCTCGCCCGGGGTGCCCGTGATGGCGTCGGCCGGCAGTTCGCGGCGCACGCGCTCGCGAAGGTCGCGCCACGGGCCGTCGAGCGCGGCGCGCAGGACGTCGACGTCGGCCTGTGCGCCGAGCGGTTCGGCGGCGTTCGGGTTCTCGTGACGGGGAGTGGTGTCGTTCGTGGTCGTGCTCATGTCGTCCTCCTGGGACGCGGTGTTGCGTGACGCGTCGGTCTGGGTGGGATGAAGGGCATCGTCTGGTCAGGATCGTGTCATCGACGGCGCGGGTGTGGGGCCGATCCGTCGGAAGTCGGGAGCTCGCCGTGGCCGGCCAGGCCGGTGTGGGCGAACGCTGCGAGGTGGCGCGCGAGGTCCGTACGCGTGAGGCCGTCGGGGTTTTCGAGCCAGCGATCGGCCGACTCCTTGACCATGCCGACGAGCGCCCAGGCCAGCGCCCGATTCCGCCCCTGGGCGTGGGCGTCGTCCGGCTGTAACTGCGCGAGCAGGTGGGTGAGGTTGTCCGCAATACGCCCCGAGAGGCCGGTGACCGGGTCGCTCGCCGGCAGGTCGTCGGGAAGCGTGACGTCGGGGCGGCGCACGACGAAGCGGTAGACCTCGGGGTCGCGTTCGACGAGGCGCAGGTAGCTGTCGATGACCGCGCCGAGGATCCGGGGGAGGTTGACCTCGGCCGTCGTGGCGAAGCCGCCGGACGAGGCGGTGGCCTGCTCGATCTCGGCGAGGATGCGGGCGTCAACGGATTCACAGACCGCGAGGTAGACCCCGTGTCGGTCGCCGAGGTGGCGGTAGATGACGGTCTTGCTCGTGCCCGCCTGCGCGGCGATCTCCTCCATGCCGACGCCGGCGCCGTGCGTGCGGATGGCCCGCACGGTGGCGTCGACGAGCTCACGGCGCCTGGCGACGCGGTGGGCGGCCCAGCGCACGTCGCGCCCGTCGCGGGGCGTCTGGCCGTGGTCGGAGGTGCTCGAAGGGGCGGACATGTCCCAGAGGGTATCGCGTACCGCGCGTACCTGCTACTGTCCGTATCGGTAAGTTTCAATGAGCACTTCTACTCACGTCGAATCGCGAACGCGGCTCGGCGACCAGGGTTCTCACGACCATCGGAGCGAGAAATGACCACGATCCGTGACGCCTACGTCATCGGCGGCAACCGCATCCCCTTCGCACGCTCGGGCGGTGCCTACCTCAAGGCGAGCAACCAGGACATGCTGACGGCGGCCATCGACGGCCTCGTCTCGCGCTACTCCCTGGCCGGCGAGCGCCTCGGTGAGGTCGTCGCGGGCGCCGTCATCAAGCACGCGCGCGACTTCAACCTCACCCGCGAGTCGGTTCTCGGCAGCCACCTGGCGCCGACGACGCCGGCCTACGACATTCAGCAGGCCTGCGCCACCGGCCTCGAGGCCGCCATCCTCGTGTCGAACAAGATCAAGCTCGGCCAGATCGACTCCGCCATCACCGGCGGCACCGACACGACGTCGGACGCCCCGCTGGCCCTCAACGACGGCCTGCGCAAGACGCTGATGAAGGCCAACTACGCGAAGACGACGGGTGACCGCCTCAAGGCGCTCGCCTCGATCCGCCTGAACCAGCTGGCCCCGGAGCAGCCGCGCAACGAGGAGCCGCGCACCGGCCTCACCATGGGTGACCACATGGCCATCACGGCCGAGAAGTGGGGCATCACCCGCGAGGCTCAGGACGAGCTCGCGGCCGCCAGCCACCAGAACATGGCCGCTGCGTACGATCGCGGTTTCTTCGACGACCTCATCACGCCCTTCCTGGGCCTGGCGAAGGACAACAACCTCCGTCCCGACAGCACGGCGGAGAAGCTCGCCAAGCTCAAGCCGGTCTTCGGCAAGGGCGAGAACCGCACGATGACCGCCGGCAACTCGACGCCGCTCACCGACGGTGCCTCGGCCGTTCTGTTCGGCAGCGAGGAGTGGGCCAAGGAGCGCAACCTGCCGCTGCTCGCCCGCTTCGTCGACGGTGAGGGCGCCGCGGTGGACTACGTCAACGGTGACGAGGGCCTGCTCATGGCTCCCGCCTACGCCGTGCCGCGCCTGCTGGAGCGCAACGGTCTGTCCCTGCAGGACTTCGACTTCTACGAGATCCACGAGGCCTTCGCCTCGACCGTCCTCGCGACGCTCAAGGCGTGGGAGGACCCGGAGTTCTGCAAGGAGAAGCTCGGTCTCGACGCGCCCCTGGGCTCGATCGACCGCAGCAAGCTCAACGTCAACGGCTCGTCGCTCGCGGCGGGTCACCCGTTCGCTGCCACGGGTGGGCGCATCATCGCCCAGCTCGCGAAGCAGCTGCACGAAAAGGGCTCCGGCCGCGGCCTCATCTCCGTGTGTGCCGCCGGTGGCCAGGGCGTCGTCGCGATTCTGGAGGCAGTGTGATGGCTGACGGTTACTCGAACTTCGTCAACAACGGTTTCGGCAAGAAGCTCGCCAAGCAGCTGGGGCTTCCCCAGCCGCCGGTGCTGCGCCGCTACGAGGTGGGCCAGGCCCTCCTCGACGGCCCCGCCGCCGTCGGTGTCGTCGGCGCCGGTGTCGCTGCCGCCAACGCCGCCGCGATCATCCGCTCGTCCGACGCCACGGTCGTCGAGGCCACGCCCGACGCGTCCTACGGCGACAAGCTGGGCGCCCTCGTCATCGACGTGACAGACGCCAAGACGCTGGCCGACCTCGAGGCGTTCCGCGCCATTGCCGTGCCCGCCGTCAAGGCGCTCGGTCGTTCGGCTCGCGTCATCGTCCTCGCGACGACGCCGAGCGAGATCGACGACGTCGAGGCCGCCGCCACCGCTCAGGCGTTCGAGGGCATCACGCGCTCGATCGGCAAGGAGCTGCGTGCCGGCGCTTCGGCCAACCTGTTCTGGGTCGACCCGAACGCTCAGGGCGACAGCTCGGTGCTCGCCGCGCCGCTGCGCTTCTTCCTCTCGAGCCGCTCGGCGTACGTCTCCGGCCAGCCGGTGCGCATTCGCAAGCACGGCGTCCAGGAGGTGCTCGACTGGCACCGTCCGTTCGACGGTCAGGTCGCCGTCGTCACCGGCGCCGCTCGCGGTATCGGTGCGCAGATCGCGCGCGTCTTCGCCCGCGCCGGTGCGCACGTCATCGCCGTCGACATCCCCGCCGCCGGTGACGCCCTGAGCAAGGTCGCCAACGAGATCGGCGGTACGTCGCTCGGCCTCGACATCACGACGCCGGACGCCGGTCACAAGATCGCCGAGGCCGTGGCGCGCAAGGCCGACAAGCTGGACGTCATCGTCCACAACGCCGGCATCACGCGCGACAAGCTGTTCGTCAACACCGACGCCGACCGCTGGGGTTCCGTCATCGACGTCAACCTCGCCTCGCAGCTGCGCATCAACGAGGTGCTCCTCGACCCGGCCACCAAGGGCGGGCTCAAGGACGGCGGCCGCATCGTCTCCGTCGCCTCCACCTCGGGCATCGGCGGTAACCGTGGCCAGGCCAACTACGCCGCGTCGAAGGCCGGTGTCATCGGTCTCGTCCGTGAGCTGTCGGAGCACCTCGCCGACCGCAACATCACGGTCAACGCCGTCGCGCCGGGCTTCATCGAGACCGACATGACGTCCAAGATCCCCGTCGCCACGCGCGAGGTGGGTCGTCGACTCAACTCGATGCTCCAGGGCGGCCAGCCGGTCGACGTGGGCGAGGCCATCGCCTTCTTCGCCGAGCCGGGTTCCGCGGGTGTGACCGGCCAGGTTCTGCGCGTGTGCGGTCAGAGCCAGATCGGAGCCTGACGTGGCATCTGCTCGGACGATCGAACTGAAGGGCGAGCCCAAGCTCGGACCGATGTTCGCGAAGGCCGTGGCCACGGGCGGGCGCCGGAAGGGCAAGACCCTGCCGGACCTCGAGGTCGTGCGCCGGGACGTGACGCCGAGCGTTACCGACGTCGCCGACTACGACGCCGTCTGCGGGTTCGCTTTGAGCAACCGCCTGCCGAGCACGTACCTGCACGTGCTCGTCTTCCCGCTGCAGGTCGCGCTCATGTCCGACGAGGCCTTCCCGTTCCCGCTCATGGGCAGCGTGCACCTCGAGAACACCATTACGCAGCACCGTCCGGTGCTGCTCGGTGAGACGCTCGAACTGCGCGCTCGTGCCGAGAACCTGCGTCCGCACTTCCGCGGCGCGCAGGCCGACCTCATCGGTGAGGTCTACGTCGGCGGCGAGCTCGTGTGGGAAGGGCGTTCGACGTACCTCTTCCGCGGCCGCAAGGTCGAGGGCGAGGTGCCGCCGAAGGTGGACGAGCCGGACGCCGTCGAGGGCTTCGGAGCCACGTGGCGCCTCGGGGGAGACCTCGGGCGTCGCTACGCCAAGGTCTCGGGCGACGTGAACCCGATTCACATGAATCCGCTTGCCGCCAAGGCGCTCGGTTTCCCGACGACGATCGTGCACGGCATGTGGAGCAAGGCGCGCATGCTCGCGGCGATCGAGAACCGCTTGCCGGACGCCTACGAGGCGACGATGAGCTTCCGCAAGCCGCTGCTCATCCCTAGCACGGTGTCGTTCGTGGCCGAGGGTGCGCGCGACGGCGGTTTCGACCTTGCCCTGCGCAACGCGAAGAAGCGCACGGAACACGTGCGCGGATCGGTGCGTCCGCTCGCCTGAGCCGCATCGGATCGCGGCGCAAAAGAAGCGCCGAAAAAACGCCTCGGGGCGTCGGGAACTTTCCCGGCGCCCCGAGGCGTTTGTCCGGGTGTCCTCGCGTGGAGCCTGACGTCCACGTCGAGGGCAAGGGTGAACAAGGTGCAGACGGCGGGGCCACCTCTGGGGGAGGCCCCGCCGTCATCTTTTGGACGAACGGCCTCAGGCGGCCCCAAACGGCCCAGAGTGGCCCGAGTGGCCTCGGCGCAGCGTCGGGAATGCCCGGGTGCCGGTCGGTGTTACACGGTCGTAGCGATGGCGTCACGAAGCGGCGTCGTGTGTGGTCGAGAACACCCGCATCCGCAGGTCATCTCGATTTCACTTTGGTTACCCACCCGTGTAAGGTCTTCCTCGCGCCCAAAACGTGTCGAGCCTTCGATACCGGTGGCGCGAGGCCCCTATAGCTCAGTCGGCAGAGCGTCTCCATGGTAAGGAGAAGGTCAACGGTTCGATTCCGTTTGGGGGCTCGCTTGAATGTTTCGGGCTCGCCCGGAAGGTTCACGGCGCGGCGGGGTAGCTCAGCTGGTTAGAGCGCACGACTCATAATCGTGAGGTCGCGGGATCGAGTCCCGCTCCCGCTACCAATCTCCATGACAACAGATTTCGACTTTCCGAGAGCAGGTGTGGGACATGGCCTCCAAGAGCGCTGACGTTCGCCCGAAGATCACGATGGCTTGCACCGTGTGCAAGGAGCGCAACTACATCACCAAGAAGAACCGTCGGAACAACCCCGACCGTCTCGAACTGGCGAAGTTCTGCAAGCGCTGCGTGAAGCACACGGCGCACCGCGAGACCCGCTGATCTCGCGCACGAAACATCCACGAAGGGTCGTCATCGCACGGTGACGGCCCTTCGTCATGTCTGAGCCGCTCGCGCAGGTGCGGCGTCGGCAGCGACTTCCGGGTAGCCCTGCGGGGCGCTTACGGTCGAGCCATGGCAGTGAATCCGGCCGTCGAGGGCCGCACCTATTCCATTCCGGAGCCGCACGTCGTGACGCAGGACGAGCTCGACGCCTTTGCTGCGGCCGTTCGCTCGCCCGGCGCCAGCTCGGGCGCTACGTCACAGGCTGCGCCCCTGACGTTCGCCGTCACGATCGCGCAGCGCGCCGAGGCCGAGTTCATGGTCGATCCGGAGGCGAACGTCGACTTCTCGCGGCTCGTCCACGGCGAGGAGGGCTTCACCTACCACGCACCGATCGTCGCGGGCGACGAACTCGCCGCCACCACCACGGTGCGCCGGGTGCGCTCGGCCGGCGGGCACGACATGGTGACGCTCGAGACGGGCGTCGAGACCACTGCGGGCGAGCCCCGCGTCACGACGACGAGTGTCGTCGTCATTCGAGGGGAGCAGGCATGAGCACCGTGACATCCCCCGCCGACGCCGAGGTCGGTGACGAGGTCTGGTCGACGACCCACCGTCTGCTGCGAGCCGACCTCGTGGCCTATGCCAACGCGAGTGGCGATCAGAACCCCATCCACCAGGACGAGGAGTTTGCCCGCTCCGTCGGTCTGCCCGACGTCATCGCGCACGGCATGCTCACCATGGGCCTCGTGGCTTCCGCCGTCGAGACGGTAGCGGCGGGGCGTGAGGTCGCATCCTTCACGACGCGCTTCGCCGCCCCGGTCGTCGTGCCGGCCGGTGACGACGGCGTCGAGGTGGCGCTCGTTCTCACGGTCGCCGCAACGGACGAGTCCGCTGGCACAGTGACGCTCGATGCGGCCGTGTCGGTGGCAGGCACTAAGGTCTTGAACCGAGCCCGAGCGGTCGTCAACATCTGAGTGAGGTCTTCGTGCAGGAGCAGTTCGACATCCCCCTGGCATCGCTGACGACGATGCACGTCGGCGGCCCCGCACGCCGCCTCGTCGTGGCCGAGACCATCGACGAGATCGTCGACGCCGTGCGCGAGACCGACGACGCGGGCGAGCCCCTGCTCGTTCTCTCCGGCGGCTCCAACCTGCTCATCGCCGACGAGGGCTTCCCCGGAACGGTCGTCAAGATCGCCAACCAGGGCCTCGAGATCGAGCACGACTCAGACTGCGGTGGCGTCACCGTCCGCGTCGGTGCCGGCGTCGTGTGGGACGACTTCGTGCGGGAGGCGGGTGAGCGCGACTGGTCGGGCATCGAGGCGCTCTCCGGCATTCCCGGTCTCGTCGGTGCCACCCCGGTGCAGAACGTCGGCGCCTACGGCCAGGAGGTCGCCCAGACGATCTCCAGCGTGCGCACCTACGACCGGGTGACGCAGCAGATCAAGACCTTCGCGAACGCCGACTGCGAGTTCACCTACCGCCACAGCATCTTCAAGAGCACCCCGTATCGCGACGGTGACAAGAGCGGGCGCTACGTCGTGCTCGACGTCTCGTTCCAGCTGCGCAAGGCAGACCGCAGCCAGCCCATCGCGTACGCCGACCTCGCGGCCGGCCTGGGCGTCGAGCAGGGCGAGCGCGTGCCGCTCGCCGACGCGCGTGCAGGCGTTCTCGCGCAGCGCGCGAAGCGCGGCATGGTGCTCGAGGCAGGCGATCACGACACGTGGTCGTGCGGCTCGTTCTTCACCAACCCCATCGTCACGCGTGAGCAAATGGACTCGATCGTCGCGCGCGCCGAGGAGCGCCTCGGCGCCGACGGCCCGGTGCCTCCGCAGTTCCCCGCGGGCGCGGCGCACCACGACATGCTCAAGACGTCGGCCGCGTGGCTCATCGACAAGGGCGGCTTCGGCAAGGGCTACAACATGCCGGGCCCCGCGGCCCTCTCGACGAAGCACACGCTCGCCCTGACGAACCGCGGTACGGCCACTGCTGCCGATGTCGCAGCGCTCGCCCGCGTCGTCGTCGACGGTGTGGAGGAGGCCTTCGGCGTCCGTCTCGTGCCCGAGCCCGTCTGGGTCGGCCTCACGCTCTGAGCGTCACGCCTCGTTCGGCCGGGGCGAGCCGGCGGGCTGGGCGAGCAGCCACGCATCGATGTCGGCGTTCGCGCGCTGCACGACGTCCTGCGGTGCTCGGGAGATGGCGAAGCTGTCGCGTGCCAGCTGCGCGAGTTCGGCGTCGCTGAAGCCGTGGACGTCGCGCGCCGTGCGGTACTGATCGCTCAGGCGCGAGCCGAACAGCAGGGGATCGTCCGCGCCGAGCGCCATCTTGGCGCCGGCGTCGAAGAGGCGGCGCAGGGGCACGTCACGTGCTTCCTCGTAGACGCCGAGCGCGACGTTGCTGCCGGGACACACCTCGAGGCCCACACCGTCGTCGACGACCCTGCGCAGGACGTCATCGGAATCCGCACTACGCACCCCGTGGCCGAGGCGGTCGGGACGCAGCGCATCGAGCGTTTCCGTGACCGCGTCGGGGCCGAGCAGCTCACCGCCGTGGGGGAGCGAGGCGAGCCCGGCGTCCCGGGCGATGCGGAAGGCCGGCGCGAAGCTCTCGGTGTCACCGCGGCGCTCGTCGTTACTCAACCCGAAGCCGACAACCGGGCCTGCGTTCCTCGCGGCGAGCCGGGCGAGTGTGCGGGCGTCGAAGGGGTGCTTGAGGCGCGAGGCAGCCACGACGACGCCGACGCCGATGTCGTGGCGCTCGGACGCCTTCTGCGCTTCGTCGAGCACGATCTCCAGCGCGGGTGTGATTCCGCCGACGAAGGGGGCGTAGGAGGTGGGGTCGACCTGGATCTCCAGCCATCGCGAACCCTCCGCGGCGTCTGTGGCCGCGGCCTCGTCCACGATGCGTCGCATGTCGTCCTCCGAGCGCACGCAGGCGCGGGCCGCGTCGTAGAGGCGCTGGAACCGGAACCAGCCGCGTTCGTCCATGGCCGAGGCGAGCGTCGGCGGCCAGTGGGCCGTGAGGCTCTCCGGAAGGCGAACTCGGTGAGCGACGCTGAGGTCGAGCAGCGTGTCGAACGCCATCGAGCCAGTGAAGTGCAGATGCAGGTGGGCCTTCGGGAGGGTGTCGATGTCGCGGGCGGTCCTGGTCGTTCCGGTCACGCCCTCATCCTGTCACCGAGCACGTACGTTCCCGAGCGTGGCGCAGCCTCGCGGCCGTGGGGCCACCCCGATTTCCACCCAGCGCCGTTCGTCCCGTAGACTCGTGCGCCGGTAGACCGGACACCCATTCGGGATACCGCGCGGGGCAACCCGCGAAGGGCACTAGCTCAATTGGCAGAGCACCGGTCTCCAAAACCGGGGGTTGGGGGTTCAAGTCCCTCGTGCCCTGCACAGCGCACTGATCCGGAAGGGTGACACTGTGGCAGACAACGACGCAGCGACGAGCACGGCCGTCGCAGGCGAGCGTGAGCGCCGCGGTTTCTTCGGCCGCACCCTGTTGTTCGTCCGACAGGTGATCGACGAGATGCGCAAGGTCGTCTACCCCACGCGTGACGAACTCACCAGCTTCACGATTGCCGTCCTGGTGTTCCTCGCGGTCATCATGGCCTACGTCAACGGTCTAGACTGGATGTTCACGCGTGCGGTGTCGTGGGTCTTCGGCTCCGGCTGATCCCCGAGACATCACGAGAGTCGCCGCCTGGGCGCCCGCTTCGCGGGAGGCACGGGCGGCGCGCTTGTGTGGCGCACCACTTGAATGTAGTTCCCCTCATGTGAAGGAAGCAGGGTCGATGACCGAGCAGAACCCCGAGCAGCTCTCGCCCGCCGCTCGAGAAGAGGCCGAGTACGCGGCCGACGCCGCACAGACGCCGGACGCCGATCTCACGCCCGAGCTCGGCGAGATCGGCAAGCTGCCGACGGCCGACGAAGCCGACGAGGAGAACGCCGCGCGCACCGAGGACGAGGCGTCCGCTTCCGAGGACGGCGCCGACGAGGCTGCCGTCGACCCGCGCGAGGCCTTCATCGCCGACCTCAAGTCGCAGTTCGGTGACTGGTACGTCATCCACTCCTACGCCGGCTACGAGAAGCGCGTGAAGACGAACCTCGAGCAGCGCATCACGAGCCTCAACATGGAGGACTACATCTTCCAGATCGAGGTGCCGATCGAGGAGTACACCGAGATCCGCAACGGTCAGAAGAAGTCCGGCACGCGCGTTCGCATGCCCGGATACGTCCTCGTGCGCATGGACCTCACCGACGAGTCGTGGGGCGCCGTGCGTCACACGCCGGGCGTCACCGGCTTCGTGGGCAACGCCCACCAGCCGTCGCCGCTGTCGATCGACGAGGTCGTCACGATGCTAAACCCGACGTTCGACGAGCCGGAGAAGGCTTCCGACGCCGCTGCCACGGGAGGCGCCAAGGGCGGCTCGGGCACGGCCCCGGTTGCTGTCGACTTCACCGTCGGCGAGTCCGTCACCGTCATGGAGGGCCCGTTCGAGACGCTGCCGGCGACGATCTCCGAGATCAACGCTGACACCGCGAAGCTCAAGGTCCTCGTCTCCATCTTCGGCCGCGAAACGCCGGTCGAACTGGGCTTCAACCAGGTCGCCAAGATCTGATCAGCCCCACCTGTTCCTCTCGTCGCCCGTCCGGGTGACGAGGATGCAACCGGGTCATCGCCCACGGCGTCGGCCCACAACACGAAAGAGGTGGCACCATGCCCCCGAAGAAGAAGGTTTCCGGCTTCATCAAGCTGCAGATCCAGGCCGGCGCGGCTACGCCGGCACCGCCGGTCGGTCCGGCGCTGGGTCAGCACGGCGTCAACATCATGGAGTTCGTCAAGGCGTACAACGCCGCGACGGAATCCCAGCGTGGCAACGTCATCCCGGTCGAGATCACGGTCTACGAAGACCGCTCCTTCACGTTCATCACGAAGACGCCGCCGGCTGCTGAGCTCATCAAGAAGGCTGCGGGCGTGCAGAAGGGCTCCGGCGAGCCCCACAAGACGAAGGTCGCTCACCTGAGCAAGGACCAGATCCGCGAGATCGCCGAGATGAAGATGCAGGACCTGAACGCCAACGACATCGACATGGCCTCGCGCATCATTGCCGGGACCGCGCGCTCGATGGGTATTACGACGGACTGAAAGTGCACCGACGGAACGGACGCCGCGCGTTCGCTTCGTAGGTGACGATCCGGCGGTGTGCTTTCAGTCCAGAAAATATGGCCTGATCTCCACCGCTGTCGTCCTCGAAGGGCTTGGCTCACCGATTTCGGTGGGCTGGGCCCTTCGGCTATCCTTGAAGGGTTGCCCTTGTGGCATCAGCGGCGTTCGGAGCCTTTCCGTCCGTCGTGAACCTCACGGTTCGAAAGTGGTTGGGCCCGCGCTGGTCCGTACAACCACGACCTCCACCTGTTCCAAGGAGAACTCATGAAGCGCAGCAAGGCTTACCGCGCGGCCGAAGAGAAGATCGAGGCCGGCAAGCTCTACTCCCCGCTCGAGGCGGTTCGTATCGCCAAGTCGACGAACGAGACGAAGTTCGACGCCACCGTCGAGGTCGCGATGCGTCTCGGTGTCGACCCGCGCAAGGCCGACCAGATGGTGCGCGGCACGGTCAACCTGCCGCACGGCACGGGTAAGACGGCCCGCGTCCTCGTCTTCGCGAACGGCGACAAGGCAGCTGCGGCTGAGGCCGCCGGCGCCGACTTCGTCGGTTCGGACGACCTCATCGCCAAGGTTCAGGGCGGCTGGACGGACTTCGACGCCGTCGTCGCCACGCCGGACCTCATGGGCAAGGTCGGTCGTCTCGGTAAGGTCCTCGGCCCCCGCGGTCTCATGCCGAACCCGAAGACGGGCACGGTGACGATGGACGTCGCCAAGGCCGTCTCCGACATCAAGGGCGGAAAGATCGAGTTCCGCGTCGACAAGCACGCGAACCTTCACTTCATCATCGGCAAGGCCTCGTTCGACGAGCGCGCCCTCGTCGAGAACTACGCGGCTGCGCTGGAGGAGATCCTGCGCCTCAAGCCGTCCGCGTCGAAGGGTCGCTACATCACGAAGGCCACGCTGGCCACCACGATGGGCCCCGGCATCCTGCTGGACCAGTCGCGCACGCGCAACCTCATGGAGGAGCCGGCCGACCAGGCCTGATCTTTCTCGTTGACGCACGAGGCCCCACCGAGTCGAACTCGGCGGGGCCTCTTGCGTTGTGCTGATCGGATCAGTTGGGGCGGATCTGCAGTCGCACCACCTGCGGGTCGTGGTCGGAGTCCTGGTCGGTGAACTCGCTGTTCGTGTGCACGATGTCGTAGCTGTAGGGCGCGCCCTTCCAGCCCTTGGGGCTGCGCGTCAGCTGCGGCGAGACGAGGATGTGGTCGAGGATCTGACTGTTGCCCTCGTAGACGTAGCTGTAGCGCTCGTTCGCGGGGAGCGTGCGCGGCAGGTCCGTCATCGCGTTCGCTCCGGAGCCGACGAGGATGTCGGTGGTGCGGCTGAACTCGAAGTCGTTGATGTCGCCGAGGGCGACGATTCGTGCGTCGGGGTCGGCTGCGAGGAGCTGGTCGGTGAAGGTTCGCACCGCCTGCGCCTGGGCGTGGCGCTGGGTCTCGGAGGAGCGAACGGGTTGCTGCCACCGACCGAACAGCGGGTCGTCGCCGCCCTTGGAGTTGAAGTGATTGGCGATGACGAAGACGTTCTCGCCGCGGAAGCGGAACTGGCCGACGAGTGGTTTGCGGGAGTCCGCGAAGGCGGGGTTCGTCGGGTCGATGCGGCCGGGGGAGACGGTGAGCGCCGCCTTCTTGCCGCGCCCGATGACCTGCGTGGCCGTCGTCGCGGACGGGTTGCCGGCGTCGACGAAGTCGATGTCGCGGTCGGTGCGGAAGAGGAAGACCTGACGGATGTTGCCGCCGGGCGCGCCGCCGTCCTGGCCGTCCTCGGGGTTGACCCACCGTGCCTCGTAGGCGGGACCGCCCCTGGCCTTGATCGTGTCGACGAGCTTGCGCACGGTGGTGGAGGAGTCCACGGTGCCGTCGTTCTGCACCCCGTTGTTGTCCTGGATCTCCTCGAGCGCGAGGACGTCGGGCGAGCGGAGGTTGGTCGTCACCTGGTCGGCGAGGCGGTCGTACTTGTCCTGCTGGTCGCTGGGCGCGAGATTCTCGACGTTGAACGTGGCGACGGCGAGCTGGTTGTTCGACTGTGCGCTCGTCGTCTCGCGGGTGAGGCCGGACGTCATGTGGCCGGCGGGCGTCGTGACGAGGACGTGGGGCATGGCGAAGGCGTAGTCCATGATGCCCATGGTCGTGCCCGTGTAGGTGTCGCCGACGTTGGCTGCGGGGATGGAGTTCGCCGGGATGAGCGAGTCGTCGAGAACGAGGCGCATGGCGTTGGGGCGGTCGTATCCGCCGTACACGACGCCGCCGCGCGGGCTGGTGGTGGCGCTGACGTTCTGGCCGGGCACGACGGGTGTCTCGCCGTAGCGCGCGTTCGTGGGGCCGACGGCGCGCGCATCGTCGAGAGCCACCTTCATGCCCTCGAGGGACTCGTTGAAGTCGATGGAGTGCCGGGCCGGGTCGAAGACGGCGGAGTCGTACTCGACGCTCTTGGGGTCGCCCGCTTCGATCGTCTGCTGCGGTGCGATGCGGTCCTTGCCGATCCACACGGCCGGAATCGCCTGGCCGTGGCCGGTGACGGAGACCTTCGGGCTCGAGATCTGGGTCGTCGTGAGGTTGTCGTTGCCGGATGCGCCGCCGGGGCGGAACTCGGTGACCACGCCGGCGACCTCGACGGCGTCACCGACGCTCTGCGCCGGCGCCGACCTGGTGTAGACGAAGACAGCATCGCTCGTGGCGTCGTTCTCGTCGCTGGGCGCCTGCATCCAGAAGCCGGTGCGCGAGGTCGCCGTGATGACACCGGCAACGCCGCTCACGCGCTGATCGCGCAGCGGGGAGAGGTGCGACGATCCCTGGATCTCCTGAATGGTCGTGGCCGATGGGGCTGGCGGCTGCACGGCAGAGCACGAGCTCGCGCCGGCGGCAGCGCCCGCCGGAGAGGGCGCCCCGGTGGCGAAGTCACTCGCGTTGTCGTCGGTGTCTGTGCACTCGCTGCGGCGTGCGACGGAGGTGGTGTTCGACGTCGCGGGAGCCGGGGCTCCTTCGGCGACCGCCGCATTGCCCCAGCCGACGAGGTCGACGGTGGCGCCATCGGCGTTGACGAGGGCGACGCGACCGGCGGAGGAGGACATGGGGATGCGGCCCGTCACGTCGGCGTTCGGAAGGGCCGCGGCCGAGGTGTTCGCTCCGTCAGCCTCCTGGACGAGGAAGTGGTGGCCCGCCGGGACCGAGCCGGTGAGGGGCGTCGTCTGCGCGCTCGTGCCTGAGGCGGACCAGTACTGCACGCTCCACCCGGTGAGGTCGATCGCCGTGCCGGAGGCGTTGTACAGCTCGACGAAGTCGCTGCGCAGCGGAGCGCCGGAGTTGCCGCCGCCCCCAAAGACCTCGGAGACGAGGACGGTCGAGGACGCGGCTTGCGCGGGGCTGAACGCGGTGCCGAGCGCGCCGACCACGACGAGGGCGGCCGTGCCGGCGAGGAACCGGCGGGGAGGGTGCTGACCCATGGGGATGCCTTCCAAGGAGTTTTCAGGGTGCGCCGAAAAACATACGCTGCCAAAGGAGTTCGCGGAGCGCGCCCGATGCGTCCGGTGGATGAACAGCAGGTGTGCTGTCGACGACGTCCGTGCCGTCCGGGCAAGACGGCGCCCTCGATTTGGTCGCTGGCACCGCGCCCGGTAGTCTCTTGCGTACCAATGACCGCCGGTTGTCATGAGTTGCTTCTCGAAGCGGCGCACGACCGAAGGCCTCACGGAAGTGAGCAGCCCGCGCAGGTGAGCTAAGCCGTCCATCGTGATCGCCTCTTCGAGTGTGATCGTCGGTGACATACGAGCCTCAGCGCGCCTGCGCCTGAGGCTCTTTTTCATGTGCGCCCTCACGACTGGCATTCACCACCGAAGGAGGCACGCATGGCTACTGCCGCAAAGGATGCAGCCATTGCCGAGCTCGCGGACAACTTCCGCAACTCGGATGCTGCCGTGCTGACGGAGTACCGCGGCCTGACCGTGGCGCAGATCACCGATCTGCGTAACTCCATTCGTGAGCACGCCACTTACTCCGTGGTGAAGAACACGCTGACCGCTCGTGCGGCTGCCGAGGCCGGAGTCACGGCCTTCGACGGCCAGCTCCAGGGCCCGTCCGCTATCGCCTTCGTCACCGGTGACCCGGTGGAGACGGCGAAGAAGCTGCGTGACTTCGCCAAGGCCAACCCTCTCCTCGTCATCAAGGGCGGCGTCCTTGACGGCAAGGCCATGTCGGCCGAGGAGATCAACAAGCTTGCGGACCTCGAGTCCCGCGAGACCCTGCTCGCCAAGCTGGCCGGGGGCTTCCAGGCCTCGCTCAGCCAGGCGGTTTACCTCTTCGCGGCCCCGCTGTCGCAGAGCGCTCGTGCAATCGAGGCCCTGCGCGCGAAGGTCGAGACCGAGGGCCCGGTTTCCGACGCAGCTCCGGCTGCCGAAGAGGCCACCGCAGACGTCGCCGAGGGTGGCGACGAGGCCTGATCTCGACACCCGTCGAGCAGGTCGCACCCAACACAACGCCACTCACGGCACGGATCGCCAGAGAACATCTGGGATCCGACAAGAACAGAAAGGACGCCCATCATGGCGAAGCTCTCCAACGACGAGCTCCTTGAGGCTTTCAAGGAAATGACGCTCATCGAGCTCTCCGAGTTCGTGACGCTCTTCGAGGACACGTTCAACGTCACCGCTGCTGCCCCGGTTGCAGTTGCCGGTGCCGCTCCGGCTGCCGGTGGCGACGCTGCCGCTGCCGAGGAGAAGGACGAGTTCGACGTCATCCTGGCCGCTGCCGGTGACAAGAAGATCCAGGTCATCAAGGAGGTCCGCGCCCTGACGTCCCTCGGTCTGAAGGAGGCCAAGGACCTCGTTGACGGTGCTCCGAAGCCCGTTCTCGAGGGTGTCAACAAGGAGACCGCGGACAAGGCCAAGGAGTCCCTCGAGGGCGCCGGCGCCACCGTCGAGCTCAAGTGATCTCGTCCCAGGCTCGCCTGGGATCGTGAACTCCGACCATCGGGTCGCACCTGCGGGTGCGCCCCGATGGTCGTTTGTGTCGGGGCAATATTCGTGTGCGGTCGTCACCGGCTGCCTCTAATGTGTTCCGGGCCATGAGTCAGCAGTCAGCGTCCGCCCCCACCCGATCGGCTTCCGAAGCCCATCGGGCTCCTGTCGACTGGCGACGCCTGCGTGGCCCCGCCGCTGTGATCGCGCTCGTTGCGCTGGCCGTCTCGTCGGTGGGTCCCTCGATCGCGGCGCTCCTCGCAGGGCGGCTCGCGGAACATCCCGAGGGCGGGCTCGTCGCGTGGCTGGCCGTGCTCCTGCTCGGCAGCGCCGTGCTCAACACGGTGGGTCGATACGTGTGGGCCACCGTCGTCGACCGGGCTGCCGGCGCGCTGCGCCAGGACCTCGTCGACGCCGTGCTCCACCAGCCCCTCGCGGCGCTGTCGGAGCAGGCCGTGGGAGAAGTGCTCGACCGCGTCGACGACGACACCCACGAGGTGAACAACCTCGTGCGCATGCAGCTGTGGATGGTGCTCAACACCGTCTTCGCGCTCGTGCCCATGTGGGTCGTGGCGGGCGTGTCCTGGACTCCCGCGTGGGTGATGTTCCCGCTCTTCGCCGCGGGGGCCTTCTGGCTCATCAAGCCCCTGCTGGGCAAGATCGCCGAGCGGAAGGTCATCGAGGAAGCCCAGTGGACAGAGCACGCCGCTGCGTTCGAAGAGGGCGTGGCCGCGCGTGACGACATCCGCACCAACCTCGGCCAGGGCTTCGTCCTCGCCAACATCGTGCGCCTGTCGTCGGTGGTGCACCGTCGTTTCCAGGACGTGCTGCGCCTCGAAGTCGGCGTCATCCTTCGCTCCGGGCTGACGCTGCATCTCCTGCTCGCCGTGGCGATGGCGGTCAGTGTCGTTCTCGCCTCGCGCGGTGACCTCGCGGTCTCGCAGGTTGTGACGCTCGTGCTCGTGACGAGCACCTTCGTCGGGCGGGTCGGGCGCCTCGCCGAGCAGCTTCCCGACCTGCAGGCCGGCCTCGGCGCCATCACCCGACTGCGTCAGCTCATGGCGGTCGAGCCCGAGCGCGTCGAGGGCGATCCGGTCCCCGACGGCGATCTCAGCCTCGAGTTCCGCGACCTCACGTTCTCCTACACGGGGGACGACGTCGTCCTCGAGAACGTCGACCTGCGGCTTCCCGCCGGTGCGACGCTCGCGCTCGTCGGGCGCACGGGTTCCGGCAAGTCGACGCTCGCGAGCCTCGTCTCCAGGGCCGTCGAGCCGCCTGCGAGCCAGGTGTTCGTCGGCGGACGTGATGTGCTCGAGCTCGACGTCGACGCCCTGCGCGCCGCTGTGGGGACGGTGACCCAGAAGACCGACATCCTCGCAGGCACGCTGGCCGAGAACGTCACGCTCTTCGGCGAGGCGGACAATGCCCGGGTGACGGCGATCATGGCCGAGCTCGGGTTGAGCGACTGGGTCGAGGGACTGCCGAACGGCATCGACACCCTGCTCGGCCCGGGAGGCATCACGCTCTCGGCGGGGGAGGCGCAACTCGTCGCCTTCGCCCGCCTGCTCGCACGCGACGTCGAGGTCGTCATCCTCGACGAGGCCACGGCGCGGATGGATCCGGTGACGGAGGCGCGCGTGGTCGCGGCGTCGGAGCGGCTGCTCAAGAACCGCACCGGGGTCATCATCGCCCACCGCCTCTCGACCATCGAACGCGCTGACTTCGTCGCGGTGCTCGAGCGCGGCCGCGTGGCGCAGTTCGGCACGCACGACGAGCTGTCGCAGGCAACGGGCCACTTCAGCCGCCTCCTCGAGGCTGCGGAGGCAGCCGACGCTTCGGTACCCGAGGCCGATACGCCTGACGCGCCGTCGGCGCCGGACGATCAACCCGTTCTGCGAGCCCGTCGACGCACTGACGTGCCTGCCGCTCGCAAGGTCGACCCCGCCCCTCCGCTGTGGCGGGGTATCCGTGACGCGCTCCTGGTCAAGCCCCTGTGGGGCGCCATCCCGGGGCTGGGCTTCCTCGCCTTCTCCCTCGTCGGTTCGGTGGGAGCCATCACCGGTTGGGTGTGGGGAACGACGGTCGAGGCCCTCGTCGCGGATGCTGAGTGGCGCCCCTGGCTCGTCGCCTCCCTCGTCGCGGTGCTGCTCGGGCCGGGCATCCTCGCGTGGGCCGTTTCGCGCTACCCCCGGTGGTGGATCGAGGTGCTCCTTCGAGTGCGACTCAACGTGCTGCTCGGTCAGACGGCAACGTCGCGGCTGGAGGCCACCCCGCCCGGCGAGGTCGTGGCCCGAGCGATGGACGCCGACCGCTTCGTGAAATACGCCGACCGCTGGGTCGACTTCCTCAACGGTCTGGCCATCGTCGCGGTGACGTCGCTCGTGTCCGGCACACCGCTCACCGGTGCCGTGCTCGCCGCCATCATGCTCGTCTCCTCCGCTGCTTCGGCCCTCGGCCGTCCCCTCGCAGGAAGTTCCGCCGCTGCGGCGTCGAAGAGCCGTGCCCGCTTCGGCCGGGCGCTGGTCTCCGTCGTCGAGTCGGCGCGCACCGTGAAGCTGGCGGGGCGTCTGCGGGAGGCGCGCGAGCACCTGCGCCAGGTGGACGCGGGCCGCGTCGACGCCGCCGTGCGGGAGCACCGCATCGCCGCCGTGCTCCAGGGCGTTCCGCTCGTCGCGATCGAAGCCGGTGTCGTCATCGCCTGGGCCGGCGTCGTCTGGGACGTCTGGAGCCTCGCGACGGGCCTCCTCGTCGCGAACGCGGCGATGGGGTTCGAGTGGTTCGGCCAGGTGGCCAGCGCCGTGGTCACGGAGGCTCCCGGCACCCGGGCGTGGCAGCAGGCCACGGTGGCCTACGCGGGTGGTCGTGACATCACGTCGCTGCCGAAGGGCGTCGACCTCGCGGCGGGCCGGGCCCCGGCGCCCCAAGAGGAGCCGGGGGAACCGCTCGAGAGCCTGCGCCTCGAGCACCTCTCGGCCGTGCACGACGACGGCACGCTGGGCGTCGAGGACGTCTCGCTCACCGTGGAGGCGGGCGAACTCGTCCTCGTCCTCGGTCAGGTGGGCGCAGGAAAGTCGAGCCTGCTCGGCGCGCTCGCCGGGCTCGTGCGCCACACCGGCGAACTGCGGTGGAACGGGAAGGTCGTCGAGGACGAGGAGAGCTTCCTGCGGCCGGGCCAGGTGGCGTACGTGTCCCAGACGCCCCGCGTTCTGTCGGGCACCTTTGGTGACAACATCCGTCTCGGTCTGCCGCGACGGTACGACGAGGCCGTCGCCGATGCCCGTCTCGTGCCCGACATCGAGCGGGCCGGGGGTGTCGATGCGCTGGTCGGTCACCGCGGCCTGCGGCTGTCGGGCGGGCAGGTGCAACGTCTCGCCCTGGCGCGCGCACTCGCCACCAACGCCGAACTCATCGTCGCCGACGACGTCTCGAGCGCCCTCGACGCCACCACCGAGCTGGAGTTGTGGAACGCGCTGCGCGAGCGAGGCTCCACCGTCATCGGGGCGAGTTCGAAGCGGGCCGCACTGGCCCGGGCCGACCGCGTCGTCGTGCTCGTGGACGGGCGCGTCGCCGCTGTCGGTCCGTGGTCCAGGCTGAGTGGGCGGTTCGGGGCTCTGGCGGGCTAGCCGGAGCCTCGGGCGCCCGCTCGGCGACCTGCCGCGAATCACCCGGATGGGGTGTCATCACGGGGGTTTTGCCGGTCGCTCGGGCGCGGCGCGGTGTGGGTGCTTGACTGGCGAGCCCGGCTGAGCCATCCTCATGTAACTCAATACGAGCCTCGGGGGAGAGGCTCGTTCCATATCGACTCAGGTGGAGCGCGACGCACGAAGCGAACGCTCGACGACGTCGAACTTGCATGTCCCCGGCCGGGGGACTATTCTGCTATTTTGCGCTGCCTTGTCTCTGGGCACCCTCGAAAACCAACGAAGCACGACGACGAGATCGACTGTTCGACCGGCTGCGGCCGCGTCGCGTCCCGGTCACCACGACGGGTGGGTTCGATCCTCGCGCTCGAGTGCGTTGGGGTTCGGGTTCCGTCCGGGGCTGAGGGCACGTATTAGCCGCTCTGTTAGGCCTGTGGAAGGAACACTCCTTGGCTGCCTCGCGCACCGCGACCCAGACTCTGTCCTCGGCGAAGACTGCCTCCGGCCGTCTCACCTTCGCCAAAATTCGTGAGCCCCTCGAAATCCCGGATCTGCTCGCGTTGCAGACCGAGAGCTTCGACTGGCTCCTCGGCAACGAGAAGTGGCAGGCCCGCGTGGCCGCCGCCAAGGCCGAGGGCCGTGTCGACGTCCCCGAGCGCTCCGGTCTCGAGGAGATCTTCGAGGAGATCTCCCCGATCGAAGACTTCTCCGGCTCCATGTCGCTGAGCTTCCGCGACCACCGCTTCGAGGACGTCAAGTACTCGATCGACGAGTGCAAGGAGCGCGACATGACGTACGCGGCTCCCCTCTTCGTCACCGCCGAGTTCATGAACGCCGAGACCGGCGAGATCAAGAGCCAGACGGTCTTCATGGGCGACTTCCCGCTCATGACCGACCGCGGCACCTTCGTCATCAACGGCACCGAGCGTGTCGTCGTCTCGCAGCTCGTGCGCAGCCCCGGCGTGTACTTCGAGCGCAGCATCGACAAGACCTCCGACAAGGAGATCTACACGGCCAAGGTCATCCCGAGCCGCGGTGCCTGGCTCGAGTTCGAGGTCGACAAGCGCGACATGGTCGGCGTTCGCGTCGACCGCAAGCGCAAGCAGTCCGTCACCGTCCTGCTCAAGGCCCTCGGCTGGACCGAGGCTCAGATCCTCGAGGAGTTCGGCCAGTACGAGTCGATGCGCGCCACCCTGGAGAAGGACCACACGGCCGACCAGGACGCCGCGCTGCTCGAGATCTACCGCAAGCTGCGTCCGGGCGAACCGCCGACGCGTGAGGCCGCTCAGCAGCTGCTCGACAACCTGTACTTCAACGGCAAGCGTTACGACCTCGCGAAGGTCGGCCGCTACAAGGTCAACAAGAAGCTCGGTGTCGACGGCGGCCTCGAGGACTCGACGCTGTCGGTCGACGACGTCGTGGCCACCATCAAGTACATCGTCGCGCTGCACGCCGGCGAGGACACGATGAAGGGCAAGCGTCACGGCGAGGACGTCGACGTGCGTGTCGAGGTCGACGACATCGACCACTTCGGCAACCGTCGCCTCCGCAACGTCGGTGAGCTCATCCAGAACCAGGTCCGCACGGGTCTTTCCCGTATGGAGCGCGTGGTTCGTGAGCGCATGACGACGCAGGACGTCGAGGCCATCACGCCGCAGACCCTGATCAACATCCGCCCGGTCGTGGCGTCGATCAAGGAGTTCTTCGGCACCTCGCAGCTGTCGCAGTTCATGGACCAGAACAACCCGCTCGCCGGTCTGACGCACAAGCGTCGTCTCTCCGCGCTGGGCCCGGGTGGTCTCTCCCGTGACCGCGCCGGCATGGAGGTCCGTGACGTCCACCCGTCGCACTACGGCCGCATGTGCCCGATCGAGACGCCGGAAGGCCCGAACATCGGCCTCATCGGTTCGCTCGCGTCGTACGGTCGCATCAACCCGTTCGGATTTGTCGAGACCCCGTACCGCAAGGTCGAGAACGGCAAGGTCTCCGACGAGGTCGTCTACCTGTCCGCCGACGAGGAGGACACCTACGTCATCGCGCAGGCCAACGCCCCGCTGACGCAGGACAACGAGTTCGTCGAGGATCGCGTCATGGCCCGCACCAAGGGCGGCGAGGCGAGCGACGTCGCGCGCGACGAGGTCGACTTCATGGACGTGTCCGCACGTCAGATGGTCTCGGCCGCCACCGCGCTCATCCCGTTCCTCGAGCACGACGACGCCAACCGCGCCCTCATGGGTGCCAACATGCAGCGTCAGGCCGTGCCGCTCGTGCGCTCGGAGGCCCCGCTCGTGGGTACCGGCATCGAGTACCGCGCGGCACTCGACTCGGGTGACGTCGTGCGTGCGACGAAGGCCGGTGTCGTGCAGGAGGTCTCCGCCGACCTCGTGACCGTCGCCAACGACGACGCCACGTACAGCACCTACCGCATCGCGAAGTTCACGCGTTCGAACCAGGGCACCTGCTACAACCAGCGTGTCGTGGTCACCGAGGGTGAGCGTCTGGAGGAAGGCGCTGTCATCGCCGATGGTCCCGCGACCGACGGTGGCGAGATGTCGCTCGGTAAGAACCTGCTCGTGGCGTTCATGCCGTGGGAGGGCTACAACTACGAGGACGCCATCATCCTCAGCCAGCGTCTCGTCCAGGACGACACTCTCTCCTCGATCCACATCGAGGAGCACGAGATCGACGCTCGTGACACGAAGCTCGGCCCGGAGGAGATCACGCGGGACATCCCGAACGTCTCCGAGGAGGTCCTCGCCGACCTCGACGAGCGCGGCATCATCCGCATCGGCGCCGAGGTCCGCGACGGCGACCTGCTCGTCGGCAAGGTCACGCCCAAGGGTGAGACCGAGCTGACGCCGGAGGAGCGCCTCCTGCGCGCCATCTTCGGTGAGAAGGCCCGCGAGGTCCGTGACACGTCCATGAAGGTCCCGCACGGCGAGACCGGCACGGTCATCGGCGTCAAGGTCTTCGACCGCGAGGAGGGCGACGAGCTTCCCCCGGGCGTCAACCAGCTCGTGCGTGTGTACGTCGCGAACAAGCGCAAGATCACCGACGGTGACAAGCTCGCCGGCCGTCACGGCAACAAGGGCGTCATCTCGAAGATCCTGCCGGTCGAGGACATGCCGTTCCTCGAGGACGGCACGCCGGTCGACGTCGTGCTCAACCCGCTCGGTGTTCCGTCCCGAATGAACCCGGGTCAGGTCCTCGAGCTGCACATGGGCTGGGCCGCGTCGCGTGGCTGGAACATCGAGGGCACGCCGGAGTGGGCCGCCAAGATCCCCGAGGACGCGCGTCAGGCCGGCGCCAACACGCGTATCGCCACCCCGGTGTTCGACGGTGCGCGAGAGGCCGAGATCCGCGGTCTGCTCGACTCGACGAACAAGACCCGTGACGGCGTGCGTCTCATCGACAACTCCGGCAAGGCGCAGCTGTTCGACGGTCGTTCCGGCGAGCCGTTCCCGGACCCGGTGTCGGTGGGCTACATGTACATCCTCAAGCTCCACCACCTGGTGGACGAGAAGATCCACGCCCGTTCGACCGGTCCGTACTCGATGATCACCCAGCAGCCGCTCGGCGGTAAGGCGCAGTTCGGTGGTCAGCGATTCGGCGAGATGGAGGTGTGGGCCCTGGAGGCGTACGGCGCCGCCTACGCGCTGCAGGAGCTGCTCACCATCAAGTCGGACGACGTCAGCGGCCGCGTCAAGGTGTACGAGGCCATCGTCAAGGGCGAGAACATCCCCGAGCCCGGCATTCCGGAATCGTTCAAGGTTCTCATCAAGGAAATGCAGTCGCTCTGCCTCAACGTTGAGGTCCTCAGCAGCGACGGCACGGCGATCGACCTTCGCGACTCGGAGCAGGAAGTCTTCCGCGCTGCCGAGGAGCTGGGTATCGACCTGTCGCGCCGCGAGCCGAGCAGCGTCGAGGAAGTCTGATCACGGCCAGACCGGGGCGCGCTCGTGCCGAGCGTGACGAGCGCGCCCCGGTCCCCGGCAGACGTTAGGTCCCGCGCCTATCGGCGTGCGGACAACCACAACAGCAACGATCAGACTTTTCAGATTTAGGCGAGAGAAGGAATCAGCACAGTGCTGGACGTCAACTTCTTCGATGAGCTTCGTATCGGCCTCGCGACCGCGGACGACATCCGCACGTGGTCGCACGGCGAGGTCAAGAAGCCCGAAACCATCAACTACCGCACCCTCAAGCCCGAGAAGGACGGCCTCTTCTGCGAGAAGATCTTCGGCCCGACTCGCGACTGGGAGTGCTACTGCGGTAAGTACAAGCGTGTCCGCTTCAAGGGCATCATCTGTGAGCGCTGTGGCGTCGAGGTCACCCGTTCCGCGGTTCGCCGTGAGCGCATGGGTCACATCGAGCTCGCCGCTCCGGTGACGCACATCTGGTACTTCAAGGGTGTCCCGAGCCGCCTGGGCTACCTGCTCGACCTCGCCCCGAAGGACCTCGAGAAGGTCATCTACTTCGCGGCCTACATGATCACCTCGGTCGACGAGGAGCAGCGTCACGCCGACCTGCCGTCGCTCGAGAACCAGATCGAGGTCGAGAAGAAGGAACTCGAGAACCGTCGCGACGGCGACATCAACACGCGTTCGTCCAAGCTCGAGGCCGACCTCGCGGAACTCGAGAAGGAGGGCGCCAAGGCTGACGCCCGCCGCAAGGTGCGCGAGTCCGCCGAGCGCGAGATGACGCAGATCCGCAAGCGTGCGGACCAGCAGATCGAGCGCCTCGAGCAGGTCTGGGACCGCTTCAAGAACCTCAAGGTCCAAGACCTCGAGGGCGACGAGGTCCTCTACCGCGAGATGCGCGACCGTTTCGGTCTGTACTTCGAGGGCGGCATGGGCGCCGCTGCACTGCAGAAGCGCCTCGAGAACTTCGACCTCGACGCCGAGGCCGAACTGCTGCGCGAGATCATCGCCACGGGCAAGGGCCAGAAGAAGACGCGTGCGCTCAAGCGCCTGCGCGTCGTCACGGCCTTCCAGCAGACCGAGAACAAGCCTGCCGGCATGGTTCTCAACTGCGTTCCGGTCATCCCGCCGGACCTGCGCCCGATGGTTCAGCTCGACGGTGGCCGTTTCGCGACGTCCGACCTCAACGACCTGTACCGCCGCGTGATCAACCGCAACAACCGACTCAAGCGACTGCTCGACCTCGGTGCGCCGGAGATCATCGTCAACAACGAGAAGCGCATGCTTCAGGAGGCCGTCGACGCGCTGTTCGACAACGGCCGCCGTGGTCGTCCGGTCACCGGTCCGGGCAACCGTCCGCTCAAGTCGCTCTCCGACATGCTCAAGGGCAAGCAGGGTCGCTTCCGTCAGAACCTGCTCGGTAAGCGCGTCGACTACTCCGGCCGTTCGGTCATCGTCGTCGGCCCGACTTTGAAGCTGCACCAGTGTGGTCTGCCCAAGCAGATGGCGCTCGAGCTGTTCAAGCCGTTCGTCATGAAGCGTCTGGTCGACCTCGAGCACGCGCAGAACATCAAGTCGGCCAAGCGCATGGTCGAGCGTGCTCGCCCGGTCGTGTGGGACGTCCTCGAAGAGGTCATCCGTGAGCACCCCGTGCTGCTCAACCGTGCACCGACGCTGCACCGTCTCGGCATCCAGGCGTTCGAGCCCCAGCTCGTCGAGGGCAAGGCCGTCCAGATCCACCCGCTCGTCTGCTCGGCCTTCAACGCCGACTTCGACGGTGACCAGATGGCCGTCCACGTGCCGCTGAGCTCCGAGGCGCAGGCCGAGGCCCGCATCCTCATGCTCTCGAGCAACAACATCCTCAAGCCCGCCGACGGTCGTCCCGTGACGATGCCGACGCAGGACATGATCATCGGCCTGTTCCACCTCACCTCCGAGGTGCTCGACGCCGACGAGATCAAGGACGAGGACATCCGTTCGTTCTCGACCGTCGCCGAAGCCCGCATGGCCTTCGACGCCGGCGAGATCAAGATCGGCACGCCGATCTCGGTTCGCCTTCGCGACTTCGTTCCGACGGCCGGCACCTCGCTGCCCGAGGGCGTCGAGGCCGACGAGAACGGCTTCGTCTCCGAGCTGCGTATCCGTACGACGCTCGGTCGCGCGATCTTCAACGGCACGCTGCCCGAGGACTACGAGTACATCAACAAGCCCGTCGACAAGAAGGTCCTCTCGGCCATCGTCAACGACCTTGCGGAGCGTTACTCGAAGGTCCAGGTCGCAGCGTCGCTCGACGCTCTGAAGGAGACCGGTTTCCACTGGGCCACGCGCTCGGGTACGACCGTCGCCATCTCGGACGTCGTCATGCCGTCGAACAAGAACGAGATCCTCGAGGGCTACGACGCGAAGGCCGCGAAGGTCCAGCTCCAGTTCGACCGTGGTCTCATCACGGACGACGAGCGCCGTCAGGAGCTCATCGAGATCTGGACGCAGGCGGCCAACGAGGTCTCCAAGCAGATGGAGAACAACTTCCCGAAGGACAACCCGATTTACCGCATGGTGAACTCGGGTGCCCGAGGTAACTGGTTCCAGCTGCGTCAGCTCGCGGGTATGCGTGGCCTCATGGCCAACCCGAAGGGCGAGATCATCCCGCGTCCGATCAAGGCCAACTTCCGTGAGGGCCTGTCGGTGCTGGAGTTCTTCATCTCGACCCACGGTGCTCGTAAGGGTCTGGCCGACACCGCTCTGCGTACGGCTGACTCGGGTTACCTCACGCGTCGTCTCGTCGACGTGTCGCAGGACGTCATCATCCGCGAGGAGGACTGTGGCACGAAGCGCGGTCTCGTCCTGCCGATCGCGCAGCGCAACGCCGACGGCGCGCTCGTCGAGCACGAGGACGTCGAGTCGAGCGTGTACGCACGTAACGTCGCGACCGACATCGAGATCGACGGCAAGACGTACCTGCAGGCCGGTGACGACCTCGGTGACGTCGCGCTGGACGCGCTGATCGAGGCCGGCATCGAAGAGGTCAAGGTCCGCTCGGTCCTCACCTGTGAGTCCCGCGTCGGTACGTGTGCGAAGTGCTACGGCCGTTCGCTGGCCACCGGCAAGCTCGTCGACATCGGTGAGGCCGTCGGTATCATCGCGGCCCAGTCGATCGGTGAGCCCGGTACCCAGCTGACGATGCGTACCTTCCACACCGGTGGTGCTGCCGGTGACGACATCACGCAGGGTCTGCCCCGAGTCGTCGAGCTCTTCGAAGCTCGTACGCCGAAGGGTGTCGCCCCGATCGCCGAGGCCGCCGGAAAGATCGAGATCGAGGAGACGGACAAGGCCCGTCGAATCCACCTCGTTCCGGACGACGGCTCCGAGCCGCACGCCTACCCGGTGAGCAAGCGTGCGCGCCTGCTCGTCGCGGACGGCGACCGCGTCGAGGTCGGCACGCTGCTCGTGCAGGGTGCGATCGACCCGAAGCAGGTGCTGCGTATCCTCGGCCCGCGTGAGGTGCAGAAGCACCTCGTCGACGAGGTCCAGGGTGTGTACCGCCAGCAGGGTGTGTCGATCCACGACAAGCACATCGAGGTCATCGTGCGCCAGATGCTGCGTCGCGTGACGATCATCGAGGCTGGCGACACCGACCTGCTCCCGGGTGAGCTGGCGGAGCGCGCGCGCTTCGAGGACTCTTCGCGTCAGGCTCTCGCCGAGGGCGGACGTCCGGCGTCGGGTCGTAGCGAGCTCATGGGTATCACGAAGGCGTCGCTGGCCACCGAGTCCTGGCTGTCGGCTGCTTCGTTCCAGGAGACGACGCGCGTCCTCACCGAGGCCGCGATGAACGCCAAGAGTGACCCGCTGCTGGGCCTCAAGGAGAACGTCATCCTCGGTAAGCTCATCCCGGCCGGTACCGGCCTGACGCGCTACCGCAACGTCAAGGTCGAGCCGACGGAAGAGGCGAAGGCCGCGATGTACGCGCTGCCGGACTACCAGCCGTACGACTACCCGGTCTTCGGCCCGGGTTCGGGTGAGGCCGTCCGTCTGGACGACGCTTCGCTCGGCTTCGACAGCTGATGTCCTGACCGACGCACACGACAAGGGGTGCCCGATCGCTGCGCGCGAACGGGCACCCCTCGTGTGTGCAGCGCCCGTGTGCGGCGTGTCGGGTTGCGGTCCAGACCGGATTTGGCCGCGTGCACCCCGACTCGGTACTCTTGAAGGGTGCTTGGGCGGAAGTCTGCCCATTGCCACACCCTCGCCGGGCAGTCGTATGTCAGGCAAGGTCCGCCGGACCGGCGGATCGTCTGCGCGAAAGTGCAGGGGAGGGGTCGCGCCGGACACGCCCGAGAGCGTGGTGCGCGGCATGACAAGGAGCTCGTCGGCCCAGGTCGGCGAGCGGAACAGAAACGACACGTTCGGAGAACCAGGTTGCCTACGATCAACCAGCTCGTCCGTAAGGGTCGCCAGGACAAGGCCGTCAAGGCTGCAACTCCGGCTCTTAAGGGCAGCCCCCAGCGACGCGGTGTCTGCACCCGCGTCTACACCACGACCCCGAAGAAGCCGAACTCGGCTCTTCGCAAGGTCGCCCGCGTCAAGCTCACCTCGGGTATCGAGGTCACGGCCTACATCCCGGGCGTCGGCCACAACCTGCAGGAGCACTCGATCGTGCTCGTGCGTGGCGGCCGTGTGAAGGACCTTCCCGGTGTGCGCTACAAGATCATCCGCGGCTCGCTCGACACCCAGGGTGTCAAGGGCCGTAACCAGGCGCGTAGCCGCTACGGCGCGAAGAAGGAGAAGAAGTAATGCCTCGTAAGGGTCCTGCTCCTAAGCGCCCCCTCGTCGTCGACCCGGTCTACGGTTCGCCGCTCGTCACGCAGCTCGTCAACAAGATCCTCATGGATGGCAAGAAGTCCATCGCTGAGCGCATCGTGTACGACGCCCTCGAAGGCTGCCGTGAGAAGACGGGCACCGACCCGGTCGTCACGCTGAAGCGTGCGCTCGACAACATCCGTCCGTCGCTCGAGGTCAAGTCCCGCCGCGTCGGCGGTGCGACCTACCAGGTGCCGATCGAGGTCAAGCCGGCCCGTGCCACGACGCTCTCGCTGCGTTGGCTCGTCGGCTACTCGCGTCAGCGTCGTGAGAAGACGATGACGGAGCGCCTGATGAACGAGATCCTCGACGCCAGCAACGGCCTGGGTGCCGCTGTCAAGCGTCGCGAGGACACGCACAAGATGGCCGAGTCCAACAAGGCCTTCGCGCACTACCGCTGGTGATCGAGTTGGGGTGGCGGTCCGTTCTCTTCGTAGAATGGATCGGGCCGTCACCCCGGCTCACCCAGTACTGATACTGAACTTCGAACGAGAAGAGACACCGTGGCACAGGACGTGCTGACCGACCTGAAGAAGGTCCGCAACATCGGCATCATGGCGCACATCGACGCCGGCAAGACGACGACGACCGAGCGCATCCTCTTCTACACCGGCGTCAACCACAAGATCGGTGAGACGCACGACGGTGCGTCGACGACCGACTGGATGGAGCAGGAGAAGGAGCGTGGCATCACGATCACGTCCGCTGCTGTGACGTCGTTCTGGGAAGGTACCCAGATCAACATCATCGACACCCCGGGTCACGTGGACTTCACGGTCGAGGTCGAGCGCTCGTTGCGCGTCCTCGACGGTGCCGTCGCTGTCTTCGACGGCAAGGAGGGCGTCGAGCCCCAGTCCGAGACGGTGTGGCGCCAGGCTGACAAGTACGACGTTCCGCGCGTCTGCTTCGTCAACAAGATGGACAAGATGGGCGCTGACTTCTACTTCACCGTCCAGACGATCAAGGACCGCCTCGGTGCGGAGCCGCTCGTGCTCCAGCTGCCGATCGGTGCCGAGAACGACTTCGTCGGTGTCGTCGACCTCATCTACAACCGCGCTCTCGTGTGGCCGGGTGACGCCAAGGGTGACGTCACCATGGGTGCCAAGTACGAGATCCAGGAGATCCCGGACGACCTCAAGGCCAAGGCCGAGGAGTACCGCAACGCGCTCGTCGAGCGTGTCGCCGAGTCCGACGACGACCTCATGGAGAAGTACCTCAGCGGCGAGGAGCTGACCGAGGACGAGATCAAGGCCGGCATCCGCAAGCTCACGGTCAACTCCGAGCTCTACCCGGTCCTGTGTGGCTCCGCATTCAAGAACCGCGGCGTCCAGCCGATGCTCGACGCCGTCGTCGACTACCTCCCGAGCCCGCTCGACGTGCCGCCGATGATCGGCCACGTCCCGGGTGACGAGGAGCAGGAGATCACGCGTAAGCCGGCTCTCGACGAGCCCTTCTCGGCCCTCGCGTTCAAGGTCGCTGCGCACCCGTTCTTCGGTTCGCTCACCTTCATCCGCGTCTACTCGGGCAAGATCTCCGCCGGCTCGCAGGTCGTCAACACGACCAAGGGCAAGAAGGAGCGCATCGGAAAGCTCTTCCAGATGCACGCCAACAAGGAGAACCCGGTCGACGAGGCACAGGCTGGTCACATCTACGCCGCCATCGGTCTCAAGGAGACGACGACGGGTGACACCCTGAGCGACCCGAGCAGCCAGATCGTCCTCGAGTCGATGACGTTCCCGGAGCCGGTCATCTCGGTCGCCATCGAGCCGAAGACGAAGGGTGACCAGGAGAAGCTCTCCACGGCCATCCAGAAGCTGGCTCAGGAAGACCCGACCTTCCAGGTCGAGCTCGACGAGGAGACCGGCCAGACCATCATCCGTGGTATGGGCGAGCTCCACCTCGACATCCTGGTCGACCGCATGAAGCGCGAGTTCAAGGTCGAGGCCAACGTCGGCGCCCCGCAGGTGGCGTACCGCGAGACGATCCGCAAGGCCGTCGCGAAGTACGACTACACGCACAAGAAGCAGACCGGTGGTTCCGGTCAGTTCGCGAAGGTCCAGATCACCTTCGAGCCCCTCGACACGTCCGAGGGCGAGCTCTACGAGTTCGTCAACGCCGTCGTCGGTGGTCGCGTGCCGCGTGAGTACATCCCCAGCGTCGACAACGGCATCCAAGACGCCATGCAGCAGGGTGTCCTCGCCGGTTACCCGCTGGTGGGCCTCAAGGCCACGCTGGTCGACGGTGCCTACCACGACGTCGACTCCTCGGAGATGGCGTTCAAGATCGCCGGCTCCATGGCACTGAAGGAGGCCGTCCGCAAGGCCGACCCGGTGCTGCTCGAGCCGATGATGGCAGTCGAGGTCCGTACGCCCGAGGAGTACATGGGCGACGTGATCGGCGACATCAACTCCCGCCGTGGCCAGATCCAGGCCATGGAGGACGTCAGCGGCGCCAAGGTCGTTCGTGGCCTCGTTCCGCTGTCGGAGATGTTCGGGTACGTTGGTGACCTTCGTTCCAAGACGCAGGGTCGTGCCAACTACACGATGCAGTTCGACTCGTACGCCGAGGTTCCCCGGAGCGTCGCGGACGAGATCATCAAGAAGATCCGGGGCGAGTGAACGGGTCCGTCCCGTCTAGAGACCCGTACCACAACCTGTAAACAACAGACGCGTCCCGGCGCCTTCAACCCCGAAGGCGACAAAGCGTTTGACCAACACAAGTCCTGAGGAGGACCCAAGTGGCGAAGGCGAAGTTCGAGCGGAGCAAGCCGCACGTCAACATCGGCACCATCGGTCACATCGACCACGGCAAGACGACGCTGACGGCAGCAATCTCTAAGGTTCTGCACGACAAGTACCCGGAACTCAACCCCTTCACGCCGTTCGACGAGATCGACAAGGCGCCGGAGGAGAAGCAGCGCGGTATCACGATTTCGATCGCGCACATCGAGTACCAGACGGAGAAGCGTCACTACGCTCACGTCGACTGCCCCGGTCACGCTGACTACGTGAAGAACATGATCACCGGTGCTGCTCAGATGGACGGCGCCATCCTCGTGGTCGCGGCCACCGACGGCCCGATGCCGCAGACGAAGGAGCACGTCCTCCTGGCCCGCCAGGTCGGCGTTCCCTACATCGTCGTCGCGCTGAACAAGGCTGACATGGTCGACGACGAGGAGATCATGGAGCTCGTCGAGATGGAGGTCCGCGAACTGCTGTCCTCCTACGACTTCCCGGGTGACGACCTGCCGGTCGTTCAGGTCTCGGCGCTCAAGGCGCTCGAGGGCGACGCCGAGTGGGGCGACAAGCTCATGGAGCTCATGAACGCTGTCGACGACTCCATCCCGGAGCCGGAGCGCGACATCGACAAGCCGTTCCTCATGCCGGTCGAGGACGTCTTCACGATCACCGGTCGTGGAACCGTCGTCACGGGCCGCATCGAGCGCGGTGTCCTGAACGTCAACGAGGACGTCGAGATCGTCGGCATCCACGAGGGCCCGGCCACCAAGACGACCGTCACGGGCATCGAGATGTTCCGCAAGCTGCTCGACGAGGGTCGCGCCGGTGAGAACGTCGGTCTGCTCCTTCGCGGTGTCAAGCGCGAGGACGTCGAGCGTGGCCAGGTTGTCGTCAAGCCGGGTTCGATCACTCCGCACACGGACTTCGAGGGTCAGGTCTACATCCTCTCGAAGGACGAGGGTGGCCGTCACACGCCGTTCTACGACAACTACCGTCCGCAGTTCTACTTCCGTACGACGGACGTCACGGGTGTCGTTCACCTGCCCGAGGGCACCGAGATGGTCATGCCCGGCGACAACACCGACATGACGGTGGAGCTCATCCAGCCCATCGCCATGGAGGAGGGCCTGAAGTTCGCCATCCGTGAGGGTGGTCGTACGGTCGGCGCCGGTCGCGTCACCAAGATCATCAAGTGATCTGATCCCCGCACGGGGATGATCGCAGGGAAGGGTCCCGAGACTTCGGTCTCGGGGCCCTTTCGTCGTTCACGCCAGGGTGCGGGTGGCACGTAGGATGTGCCGGTGCTGAAACGCAAGGAATTCGTAGTTGCTCTCCTTCTGACGATGCTGGTGTTCGGCACACCCGCACTGCTGGATGTGAGCATCTTGTCCGCCACGCGCTACGCCCTGTGGACACTCGTGTGGTCCGTCCTCGGTTACGCCGTGGTGAGCCGGCGCGTGGCAGGCAAGCTCGAGCGCTGGGTTCTCGGTTCCGTCGTCGGCGTGGCGGCGCAACTCGGGAACTGGGTCGTGTGGCAGACGATCGGTCTTCCACGTTTCACGGTGCTAGGCGCCCTGGTCGCGCTCGTGTGCGCGATTCTGCGGCTTCGTCGCACGTCACGGACTCGTCGCGAGGCCGGCCCGGCGGAGTCTGCCGATGCCGTGACGGCGACGCCCTTCAGTTCCCTGAACCTCCTCGTCGGCGCAACGGCCTGGATGGCCGTCGCCTTCATCGGATTCGCGCGCCACCAGTCCCGTCCGCCGGGTCCTAGCACCATGTATCAGGACCTGTACTGGCACCTCGGCATCGCTGCTGAACTGAAACGGTCTGCCCTCCCCACGATCCCTCAGGCAGAGGTCCTCGGCCGTCTCAACTATCACTGGCTGAGCGACGCGTACATGGCGTCCGGCAGCTTGGGTTCGTTCACTTCCACCGCAGACGTCGTGCTGCGCCTCTGGTACCTGCCCGTGGTCGCCTTGACGTTCGGCCTGTGCCTGGTCGTGGGCAAGCGACTCAGTGGGGGATGGGTTGCGGGCAACGTGACCATCCTGCTCACAGTGATCCCCGCGTCTGTGCTCCCCTTCGCCTGGATGGGCGGCGTGGGCCCCTCGTCCCCGTTCTTGTGGCTCAGCCCGTCACAGATCTTCGGCTTGGTCTTCACGCTCGCGGCGACATGGCTCTTCATTCCGGTACTGCGATCAGGGCGCCTCGGCGCCGGCGAGGCGGCCCTGCTCGTCGTCACGGTGTTCCTGTGCGCCGGAGCGAAGTCGAGCATCCTCCCCGTCTTCCTCGGAGGCGCCTTCTGCGTCGCACTGCTCTTCATCCGGCGCTCGCCGATCCGCCGCGGCGCGCTCATGGTGGGTGGCCTGTGCCTGGTCGGCATCGCGATGGCCGTGCCGCTCTTCGCCGGCGGTTCGGCCGGCTCCAAGATTCGGCTGCTTTCCAGCTTCCGACGCTTGAGCGCCTACCGGCAGTACGTCGGCCTCGACGTCCCGCTGGATCACGGTCCCTTCGTCATGCCGTATCTCGCCACAGGCGGAGTGCTCGTGCTCGTCGCTGCCCTGTGCATCGCACTGCTTGTGCAGTACGCCTATGTGGCAAGCAGCCTTTCCCTCGGTCGCACCTGGGTCGAGGATCCGCTCCCCGTCTTCTTGCTTGGTGGTTTCGCCGCGAGCATCGCAGCATTCCTGCTCATTGATCACACAGGCTTCTCGCAAGCCTATTTTCCGCTCGGTGCCCTCCCGCTGATCGCGCTGCTCGCCGGATGGGGCGTCGCGGCGGCGTGGGAGCGCGGTGGCTCCCGGCATAGGTGGGGTCGGATGCTGGCCGGTGCGGCGGCGGGTGCCGTGGTCATCGCGTTGATGCGCCTCGTCAGCGGATCGGAAGTGCCCGCGAAGAACTCGCTTCCGGCAGCAGTATTCGTCATCGCCTGCCTGGCCCTTGCAGCGGTCGTCGCGGCGATGGTGCTCCGGCGTCGTACGCCCGTGCTCGCGGTCGGTGCCCTGCTCGGGGCCGCCTTGGTGCAGCCGGCGATCACTACGGTGACCGCGTCGGTCGCCGCCGCGTCTTCGTCGCTCACCGACGACAAGCCTTGGACCGTCACCGCGCAGGAAACCGCCGCAGCAGAGTGGCTCAGGGTCCATTCGAACGAACACGACGTGGTGGCGACCAATGTGCATTGCCGCACGGTGACGGCAATCGCCAAGTGCGATTCGCGGGCTTATTGGGTCAGTGCCTTCACCGAACGCCGTGTGTTCATCGAGTCGTGGGGATACACGGACCAGGCCCAGCGCGACGCAGGCAAGGGGGGAGTGGCCGCTACGAACCAACCCTTCGCTGACCACGAGCTCTACATGACGAACGAGAACCTCTTCCACGCGCCGAGCGCGCAGGCCGTCGCACAGCTGAAGAGCCACGGCGTCCGTTGGCTGTTCGGTGATTCACGTGCGAGCAAGGTCTCGTCCGATCTGGACACGTTCGCGGAGCTTGCTCACCGGCAGGGAACCGTGTCGATCTACCGGCTGAGGTGATGTCGCGGAGTCCCCGTCCGGGAGCAGCTCAGAACTCGCGGTTCGCCTCGCTCGTTTCGAGCGAGTCGTAGGCGATGTAGTGCGTCGGCCGGGCCTGGAGCGACGTGTACATCCGGCCGACGTATTCACCGAGGATGCCGAGGCACAGCAGCTGGAACGCGCCGAAAACGCTGATGATCACGATGGTCGAGGCCCAACCGGTGATCGAGTGCCCCGACAGCTTGCTGATGATCGCGAAGAGCATAACGGCGAAGGCGATGACGAACCCGGCCAGGCCGAACCACGTGGCGAACCGCAGCGGTGCGTGGCTGACCCCGGTGATGGAGTCGAGGGTCAGCTTCAGCATCTTGCTCAGCGGGTACTTGGACTCACCGGCGGCCCGCTGCTCGCGCTTGTACCCCACCTCCGACGAGGGGAAACCCAGCGTTGGAACGGCGAGGCGAAGCACGCGGTTCTGCTCGGGCAGGGCGAGGACGGCGTCGACCGTCGCCCGGGACATCATGCGGAAGTCGCCGGCGTTCATCGCTCCCTGTGCGCCGAGCTTGTTCATCACCTTGTAAAAGCCCTCGGCGGTCGTGCGCTTGAAACGGGTGTCGGTGGAACGGTCGGTCCGCACGCCGTAGATGACATCGACATGTTCCCGCTTGCCGGTCTCGAGCATCTCCGCGATGACTTCGGGCGGATCTTGGAGGTCGGCGTCGATCGTGACCATCCAGTCGCCACGGGCGCGGGCAAGACCGGCGCTGATGGCAGCCTGGTGGCCGGAGTTGGCTCGCAGACGAACGACGCGCAGCTGATCCCAGTCCCTGCGGTATCGCTGAAGAAGAACCGCAGTCGCGTCCGCGGAGCCGTCATCCACGCACACGACTTCGTAGGCGACGCCCATCTCGTCCAGGACGGGGCGGAGGCGTTCCACGAAAAGGGGGAGGACATCCTCCTCGTTGAACATCGGCACGACGACGGAAAGCTCAGGTCTCACGTCGACCAGCATATTCGTCGCAGGCGCCACCACCGGTACGCCGCGCGGGGCGCGCTGCCGCGCCGGCACACCAGGCACACCAGGCGCAGCACACCGACAGCGTCGAGACACCCTGGCTGGCCCGGATGCGACGTGGAAGGATGGGGATGCCCGTCAGTGACCGGAAGGAACCCGATGACCCTGGCCGAGATGTCCGCTGCGCAGCTCGCGGACCTGCTTCAGGACCTGCGTGACGAGTACGAGCAGTTGAAGGGACGTGGCTTGTCGCTCGACCTGACGCGTGGCAAGCCTTCCTCGGCGCAGCTCGACCTTGCCAACGGGTTGCTGACGCTGCCGTCGACGACGAAGGACGAGTCGGGAGTCGACGTACGCAACTACGGCGGGCTCGCGGGCCTCCCTGAGATCCGCAGCATCTTCGCCGAACTGCTCGGTGTGGGGCTCGACCAGATCGTCGCGGGCAACAACTCGAGCCTCACGATGATGCACGACACCCTCGTGTACCACCTCCTGCGTGGCGGCCTCGACTCCCCGCGCCCCTGGGCACAGGAGGAGAAGGTTCGCTTCCTGGCCCCTGTGCCCGGCTACGACCGCCACTTCGCGCTCCTGGAGTCGTTCGGCATCGAGATGATCACCGTCCCGATGAACGACGACGGCCCCGACGCCGACGAGTGCGCCCGCCTCGTGGCGACCGACCCGAGCATCAAGGGCATGTGGGTCGTGCCCACCTACGCCAACCCCACGGGGGCCGTCTGCTCGCAGGAGGTCGCGGCCGCGCTCGCCGCGATGCCGACCGCAGCTCCCGACTTCCGAATCTTCTGGGACAACGCCTACGCCGTGCACCACCTCGACGGCGTGGAGGCCAAGACGGCGGACATCGTCAGCCTCGCGCAGGCCTCGGGTCACCCGAACCGCCCGATCATGTTCGCCTCGACGTCGAAGATCACCTTCGCCGGTGCCGGTGTCGCCTTCCTCGCGGGCTCGCGCGACACCGTGGCCTGGTACCTCGAGAACCTGGGCAACGGTTCCATCGGACCGGACAAGGTCAACCAGCTCGCCCACGCCGAGTTCTTCGGTGACGCAGCCGGGGTGCGCGCACACATGGCCAAGCACCGCGACATCATGGCGCCGAAGTTCGCCGCCGTCGGAGCAGCCCTCGAGGCTCGGCTCGGAAGCTACGACGTCGCGCGATGGAACACGCCGCACGGCGGCTACTTCGTCAACCTCGACGTCGTGCCCGGCACGGCCTCACGCGTCGTGGAACTCGCCAAGGAAGCCGGCATCGCGCTGACACCCGCCGGCTCGTCGTTCCCCTACGGCAAGGACCCGAAGGACGAGAACATCCGTCTCGCACCGTCGCTCCCTCCGCTCGACGAGGTACGCACGGCCATGGAGGGTGTCGCCCTCTGTGTGCTGCTCGCAGCGGCCGAGGCGAAGAACACAGCCTGAACACGACACACGACCGAACCACGGTCCTGTGCCGGGGTTCGACAGAACGGGCCCGCCCGGGGCGCACCGTGCTCGAACCGAGCGGTGCGCTCCGAGGTGGGCTCGGTCGGTGTGTGAGGGCAAGGCGCGGTGTGGCCATCGCCACGGCCGCCCCGATTTGGCCATCGCCGGGGCATCTGGCACTATGGACAAGTTGCTTGACGCGTGGTGAAGGTCCGTACCTGCACTGCCGCCTCTGAAACGCACCTGTTCTGCGCCTCCTGAAGGTGCGACCACCCCGAGCGGGTGACGTGCGATTCAGGGAAAGCGCAAGCACCGGCTGAAAAGCCCTCGCCTCCACGACGGAGGCGACGGCCCGAAGGGGTCGCGACACGCCCGAGCGCGTGGGTGGGGAGCCGGCACTGAACATGATTGGCGAGAAGAGAGACTCACGCGAATGGCGGGACAGAAGATCCGCATCCGACTGAAGTCGTATGACCACGAGGTCATCGACAGCTCGGCGCGCAAGATTGTCGACACGGTGACCCGTGCAGGCGCAACGGTCGTCGGACCGGTGCCGCTGCCGACGGAGAAGAACGTTTTCTGCGTCATCCGGTCGCCGCACAAGTACAAGGACAGCCGCGAGCACTTCGAGATGCGTACGCACAAGCGCCTCATCGACATCGTTGACCCGACGCCGAAGGCCGTCGACTCGCTCATGCGACTCGACCTTCCGGCTGACGTCAACATCGAGATCAAGCTGTAAGCGAGGGTTTGACTCATGACTGCAACCACTGAGCGCTCCGTGAAGGGGCTCCTCGGCGAGAAGCTCGGCATGACCCAGGTCTGGGACGCCGACAACCGCCTCGTCCCCGTCACGGTCGTCGCCGTCGGTCCCTGCGTCGTCACGCAGGTCCGTAACGCTGACGCCGACGGCTACAACGCGGTCCAGATCGGCTACGGCCAGATCGACCCGCGCAAGGTCACCAAGCCGCTGACCGGCCACTTCGAGAAGGCCGGCGTCACGCCGCGTCGTCACCTGGTCGAGCTGCGCACCTCCGACGCCGGCGAGTACTCGCTCGGCCAGGAGATCACGGCCGAGGCTTTCGAGGCCGGCCAGAAGGTCGACGTCGTCGGCCGCACCAAGGGCAAGGGTTTCGCCGGTGTCATGAAGCGTCACGGCTTCGCCGGTGTCTCGGCCTCGCACGGTGCGCACCGTAACCACCGCAAGCCGGGCTCGATCGGTGGCTGCGCCACGCCGGGTCGTGTCTTCAAGGGCATGCGTATGGCCGGTCGCATGGGCGGCGTTCGCCAGACCACCCAGAACCTCCAGATCCACGCCGTCGACGCCGAGAAGGGTCTGCTGCTCATCAAGGGTGCCGTTCCCGGCCCCGCGGGCGCTGTCGTTCTCGTGCGTACGGCACTCAAGGGAGCCTGAGCATGACTACCGTTGACATCCTGAGCCCTGAGGGCAAGAAGTCCGGTTCTGTCGAACTGCCGGCTGACATCTTCGACGTTGTCACCAACGTGCCGCTGATCCACCAGGTCGTGGTGGCTCAGCTCGCAGCAGCTCGTCAGGGCACGCACGCCACCAAGACCCGCGGCATGGTCCGCGGCGGTGGCCGCAAGCCTTACCGCCAGAAGGGCACCGGTCGCGCCCGCCAGGGCTCGACCCGCGCGCCGCAGTTCGCCGGCGGTGGCACCGTCCACGGCCCGCAGCCGCGTGACTACGGACAGCGCACGCCCAAGAAGATGAAGGCCGCCGCTCTGCGTGGCGCCCTGTCGGACCGTGCACGCTTCGAGCGCATCCACGTTCTCGAGTCGGTCGTCGCGGGCGAGACCCCGTCGACGAAGGCCGCCGCGAAGTTCCTCGCGTCGCTGTCCGACCGCAAGAACCTGCTCGTCGTCATTGATCGCTTCGACTCGGTCTCCGAGCTCAGCGTTCGCAACCTGCCGAACGTTCACGTTCTGTGGGCCGACCAGCTCAACACGTACGACGTGCTGTGCGCCGACGACATCGTCTTCACGAAGGCTGCGTTCGACGGCTTCGTCGCCGGCGGCGCCGCCGCTCAGAAGGTGGAGGAGGAGAACAAGTGAGCACGCTGAACAAGGACCCGCGCGACGTCATCATCAAGCCGGTGGTGTCGGAGAAGTCTTACGCGCTCCTCGACGAAGGCAAGTACACGTTCATCGTTGACCCCCGTGCGAACAAGACGGAGATCAAGATCGCCATCGAGCAGATCTTCGACGTCAAGGTCGCTTCGGTGCACACGCTGAACCGCAAGGGCAAGACGCGCCGTACGCGTTTCGGCATGGGTAAGCGCAAGGACACCAAGCGCGCCATCGTCTCGCTCACGGAAGGCAACATCGACATCTTCGGTCAGGCTTCCTGACCAATAGATGACGATCGCCGAATCAATCCAAGACTGAGGACGACTTAGACCCATGGCTATTCGCAAGTACAAGCCCACGACCCCCGGTCGTCGTGGCTCGAGTGTGGCCGACTTCGTCGAGATCACTCGCTCCACGCCCGAGAAGTCGCTGGTGCGCCCGCTCTCCAAGACCGGTGGCCGCAACGCTTCCGGTCGCATCACGACCCGTCACATCGGTGGTGGCCACAAGCGCGCCTACCGTGTGATCGATTTCCGCCGCGCGGACAAGGACGGTATCCCGGCCAAGGTCGCTCACATCGAGTACGACCCCAACCGCACCGCCCGCATCGCGCTGCTTCACTACGCCGACGGCGAGAAGCGCTACATCATTGCGCCGAACCGCCTCAAGCAGGGTGACCGCATCGAGAACGGCCCCGAGGCCGACATCAAGCCGGGTAACAACCTGCCGATGCGTCACATCCCCGTCGGTACGGTCATCCACTGCGTCGAGCTCCGCCCCGGCGGTGGCGCGAAGATCGCCCGTTCCGCGGGCGTTCGCGTTCAGCTCGTCGCCAAGGACGGCCCCTACGCCCAGCTGCGTATGCCCTCCGGTGAGATCCGCAACGTCGACGTCCGCTGCCGCGCGACGATCGGGGAGGTGGGTAACGCCGAGCAGAGCAACATCAACTGGGGTAAGGCCGGCCGCATGCGTTGGAAGGGCAAGCGCCCGACCGTCCGCGGTGTCGCCATGAACCCGGTGGACCACCCGCACGGTGGTGGTGAGGGTAAGACCTCTGGTGGTCGTAACCCCGTCAGCCCGTGGGGCCAGAAGGAAGGCCGCACCCGCCGCCCGAACAAGGACAGCGACAAGCTCATCGTGCGTCGCCGTCGCACTGGCAAGAAGCGCTGATAGGAGCCTTTCGAAATGCCTCGTAGCCTCAAGAAGGGCCCCTTCGTCGACGATCACCTCGCGAAGAAGGTCGAAGCCCAGAACGCCGCCGGCACGCAGAACGTCATCAAGACGTGGTCGCGCCGCTCGATGATCACCCCGGACATGCTCGGCCACACCCTGGCCGTGCACGACGGCCGCAAGCACGTCCCGGTCTTCGTGACCGAGAGCATGGTCGGCCACAAGCTGGGTGAGTTCGCTCCTACTCGTACCTTCAAGGGTCACGAGAAGGACGACAAGAAGGGTCGCCGTCGCTGACGCGGCGGGGGTACTCCACCATGACTGACGAAAGTAAAGGGACAGCGATGGAAGCCAAGGCGCAGGCGCGGCACGTCCGCGTAACGCCGATGAAGGCCCGCCGCGTCGTGGACATGATCCGTGGCAAGCAGGCCGCTGACGCGATCGCGCTGCTGCAGTTCGCTCCGCAGGCGGCCAGCGAGCCGGTTCTCAAGACGCTCAACAGCGCCATTGCGAACGCACGATTCACGGCGGACAAGAACTCCGTGGCCTTCGACGAGAACGCGTTGGTCGTCAAGACCGCGTTCGTCGACGAGGGTCCGACCATGAAGCGATTCCGTCCGCGCGCTCAGGGTCGCGCAAGCCGCATCCTCAAGCGCACGAGCCACATCACGATCGTTGTGGGCGAGCGCGACTCGAAGGGAGGTAACCGCTGATGGGTCAGAAGATCAACCCGAACGGTTTCCGCCTCGGTATCACCACCGAGCACAAGAGCCGCTGGTTCGCCGACTCGACCAAGCCGGGTCAGCGCTACAGCGACTACGTCAAGGAAGACGTCGCGATCCGCAAGCTCCTCTCCGAGGGCATGGAGCGCGCCGGCATCGCCCGCGTCGACATCGAGCGCACGCGTGACCGCGTTCGCGTCGACATCCACACCGCTCGCCCGGGCATCGTCATCGGTCGCCGCGGCGCCGAGGCCGACCGCCTGCGCGGTCGCCTGGAGAAGCTCACGGGCAAGCAGGTCCAGCTGAACATCCTCGAGGTCAAGAACCCCGAGGCCGACGCTCAGCTCGTCGCCCAGGGCATCGCCGAGCAGCTCTCGGCACGCGTGTCCTTCCGACGCGCGATGCGCAAGGGCATCCAGTCCGCACAGCGCGCCGGCGCCAAGGGCATCCGTGTCCAGTGCTCCGGCCGTCTGGGCGGCGCAGAGATGAGCCGTTCGGAGTTCTACCGCGAGGGTCGTGTGCCGCTGCACACGCTGCGCGCGAACATCGATTACGGCTTCTTCGAGGCCAAGACGACGTTCGGTCGCATCGGCGTCAAGGTCTGGATCTACAAGGGTGACCTGACGGCCAAGGAGCTCGCTCGCGAGCAGGCCGCCGCCCCGCAGCGTCCGCAGCGCGGTCGTCGTGGCGACGGTCCCCGCGGTGAGCGTGGAGAGCGCGGTCGCGGTCGCGGCCAGCGTTCGGAGCAGACCGCACAGGCGAACGACGTGGCCACCGAGACCACCGAGTCCGCCCCGAAGACCGAGGGAGCTGAAGCCTGATGCTTATTCCCCGTCGTGTGAAGCACCGCAAGCAGCACCACCCGAAGCGTACGGGTATGGCCAAGGGCGGCACCGAGGTGACGTTCGGCGACTACGGCATCCAGGCTCTCGAGCCGGCCTACGTCACCAACCGTCAGATCGAGTCCGCTCGTATCGCCATGACGCGCTACATGAAGCGTGGCGGAAAGGTGTGGATCAACATCTACCCGGACCGTCCGCTCACGAAGAAGCCGGCCGAAACCCGCATGGGTTCCGGTAAGGGTTCGCCGGAGTGGTGGGTCGCCAACGTCAAGCCGGGCCGCGTCATGTTCGAGGTCAACGGTGTGTCCGAAGAAGTTGCTCGTGAGGCCATGCGCCTGGCGATGCACAAGCTGCCGATGAAGTGCCGCTTCGTCGCGCGTGAAGGTGGTGACATCTGATGGCCAAGGGTTCGGAGGACCTGCAGCCGCAGGCACTGCGCGAGATGACGGACGAGGTGCTGGCTACGAAGCTCGCAGAGGCGAAGAAGGAACTCTTCAACCTGCGCTTCCAGTCGGCTACCGGCCAGCTCGAGAGCTCGGCACGTCTGCGTTCCGTCCGCACGGACATCGCGCGTATCTACACGGAGATGCGTGAGCGCGAGCTCAACATCGGCCGTGACGAGAAGGTTGGCTGAAGATGAACGACAAGCAGGAGACCGCCGTGAGCGAGAGCGTCGAGCGTAACTACCGCAAGACGCGCCAGGGCTACGTCGTCAGCGACAAGATGGACAAGACGGTCGTCGTCGAGGTCGAGGACCGCGTCAAGCACGCGCTCTACGGCAAGGTCATGCGCCGTAGCAGCAAGGTCAAGGCCCACGACGAGCAGAACAGCGCCGGCATCGGCGACCGTGTGCTCATCATGGAGACCCGCCCGCTGTCGGCAACCAAGCGCTGGCGCATCGTCGAGATCCTCGAGCGCGCCAAGTAAGCCGGATGGCACAGCCGGAGCCGGGGAAGTTCTGAGCCACGCACACCGCGGGGGACGAGGCAACTCGTCCCCCGCGGGAGGGCGCAGATTACCCCGGTTTTTGGCTGTGCGGACCGGTATGAGACCATTAAACGTTCCGCAAGGCTCGCTCAGGTAGGGCGAGAACCAGTGAGACGACAGGAGTAGAAACTGTGATTCAGCAGGAGTCGCGACTTCGTGTCGCCGACAACACCGGTGCCAAGGAGATCCTGTGCATCCGCGTGCTCGGTGGCTCTGGCCGCCGGTACGCCGGCATCGGTGACACCATCGTGGCCACCGTCAAGGACGCCATCCCCGGTGGCAACGTCAAGAAGGGTGACGTCGTCAAGGCCGTCATCGTTCGCACCAAGAAGGAACGCCGTCGCGCAGACGGTTCCTACATTCGCTTCGACGAGAACGCGGCCGTCATCCTCAAGGGCGACGGCGACCCGCGTGGTACGCGCATCTTCGGCCCGGTCGGGCGCGAGCTGCGCGACAAGAAGTTCATGAAGATCATTTCGCTTGCCCCGGAGGTGCTCTGAACCATGGCGGCCAAGATGAAGATCAAGAAGAACGACCTCGTCCAGGTCATCAGCGGCCGTTCCGAGAAGAACGGTGGCGACAAGGGCAAGCAGGGCAAGGTCATTGCCGTGTTCCCGGAGACGCAGCGAGTCCTCGTCGAGGGCATCAACCGCGTCACGAAGCACGTCAAGGCCGGTCAGCCCGGTGCCGGCACCGGCGGCCTCACGGTCGTCGAGGCGCCGATCCACGTCTCGAACGTGGCCCTGGTCGACCCTGAGACGAACAAGCCCACCCGTGTGCGCACCCGCGTCGAGCAGGTCGAGCGCGACGGCAAGACCAAGAACGTGCGTACCCGCGTGGCCGTGCGTTCCGGTAAGGACCTGTGATGTCTGAGACCACCAAGACCACCCCGCGTCTCAAGACGCGCTACGCCGACGAGATCAAGGGCCAGCTGCAGGGCGAGTTCAACTTCGCCAACGCGATGCAGGTTCCGGGTGTCGTCAAGGTCGTCGTCAACATGGGTGTCGGCGACGCCGCGAAGGACAGCAAGCTGATCGAGGGCGCCATCCGCGACCTCGAGGCGATCACCGGTCAGAAGCCGGCCGTCACCAAGGCGCGCAAGTCCATCGCTCAGTTCAAGCTGCGCGAGGGTATGCCCATCGGTGCGCACGTCACGCTGCGTGGCGACCGCATGTGGGAGTTCCTCGACCGTCTTGTCTCGGTTGCGCTCCCGCGTATCCGTGACTTCCGCGGCCTGTCGCCGAAGCAGTTCGACGGCAACGGCAACTACACGTTCGGTCTGAACGAGCAGTCGATGTTCCACGAGATCGACCAGGACAAGATCGACCGCGTGCGCGGCATGGACATCACCGTTGTGACCACGGCCGCCAACGACGACGAAGGCCGCGCCCTGCTGCGCGCCCTCGGATTCCCGTTCAAGGAGAAGTGACGATGGCGAAGACCGCACTGATCAACAAGGCGAACAAGAAGCCGAAGTTCGGCGTCCGTGCCTACACGCGCTGCCAGCGCTGTGGCCGTCCGCACTCGGTTTACCGCAAGTTCGGCCTCTGCCGTATCTGCCTGCGGGAAATGGCGCACGCCGGCGAGCTGCCCGGCGTCACCAAGTCCAGCTGGTAAGAACTCACAACTCCCACAATTCTCTCTACACCGTAGGTCGACCAGGACTGGTTGAAACCCCGGTGAGGAAGGGCGGAGAAGCCCAATGACCATGACCGACCCGATCGCGGACATGTTGACGCGAGTCCGGAACGCCAACTCGGCGCACCACGACTCGACGTCCATGCCGTTTTCGAAGCTGAAGTCCCACATCGCTGAGATTCTCGAGCGCGAGGGTTACATCGCCGGCTGGACCGTCGAGGACGCCCGCGTCGGCAAGACGCTCACGATCAACCTGAAGTACGGCCCGAACCGTGAGCGCGCCATTGCCGGCGTGCGTCGCGTGTCGAAGCCCGGTCTTCGCGTGTACGCCAAGTCCACGAACCTCCCGCGGGTTCTCGGTGGCCTCGGTGTTGCCATCATTTCCACGTCGTCCGGCCTCCTGACCGACAAGCAGGCAGCCGCGAAGGGTGTGGGCGGGGAAGTCCTCGCCTACGTCTGGTAAATCAGGAATTAGGAGGAGAAACAGATGTCACGTATTGGACGTCTCCCGGTTCCTGTCCCGTCCGGTGTCGAGGTGACCATCGACGGCCAGGACGTCACGGTGAAGGGCCCCAAGGGTACCCTCGACCTGACGGTTCCCGCGCCGATCACCGTCGCCAAGGGCGAGGACGGTTCCGTCGAGGTGACGCGTCCGAACGACGAGCGCGACTCGCGCTCGCGTCACGGCCTCACGCGTAGCCTTATCAACAACATGGTCGTCGGTGTCACCGACGGCTACACCAAGAAGCTCGAGATCCACGGCACGGGTTACCGCGTCACGGCCAAGGGCAGCGACCTGGAGTTCGCCCTGGGTTACTCGCACCCGATTCTCGTCAAGGCGCCCGAGGGCATCACCTTCGCCGTCGAGAACCCCACGCGCTTCTCGGTCTCCGGTATCGACAAGCAGCTCGTCGGCGAGATCTCGGCCAACATTCGCAAGCTGCGCAAGCCCGACCCGTACAAGGCGAAGGGTGTCCGCTACGAAGGCGAGCACATCCGCCGCAAGGTCGGAAAGGCTGGTAAGTAAGCCATGGCAAAGATCGTCAAGCGTTCTTCGTCCAAGTCCGCAGCTCGTGGCCGTCGCCACCTGCGTCTGCGCAAGAAGGTCACGGGTACGGCTGTCCGTCCCCGTCTGGTCGTCTCGCGTTCCAGCCGTCACGTCTTCGTCCAGGTCGTCGACGACACCGTCGGTAAGACGGTTGCGTCCGCTTCCACCATGGAAGCCGACCTGCGCACCTTCGACGGTGACAAGTCCGCCAAGGCCCGCAAGGTCGGTGAGCTCGTCGCCGAGCGCGCGAAGGCTGCCGGCATCGAGGCCGTCGTCTTCGACCGTGGTGGTAACCGGTACGCCGGTCGCGTCGCCGCGATCGCCGACGGTGCCCGCGAGGGTGGCCTGAGCCTGTGATGACCAACAAGAACAACGCCGAGAAGAGGAATGTCTGATGGCTGGACCCCAGCGTCGAGGCGCCGGTACCGCTCAGACGGGCGGCGAGCGCGACAACAACCAGCGTGACAACCGTCGTGACGGCGGTCGTCGTGACGGCGGCCGTGGCCGCGGTCGCGAGGAAGAGCGCAACCAGTACGTCGAGAACGTCGTCACCATCAACCGTGTCGCCAAGGTCGTGAAGGGTGGTCGTCGCTTCAGCTTCACCGCCCTCGTGGTCGTCGGTGACGGTGACGGCACCGTGGGTGTCGGATACGGCAAGGCCAAGGAAGTTCCGGCCGCCATCGCCAAGGGTGTCGAGGAGGCGAAGAAGAACTTCTTCCGCGTCCCGCGCATCCAGGGCACCATCCCGCACCCCGTCCAGGGTGAGGACGCCGCAGGCGTCGTCCTGCTGAAGCCGGCTTCGCCGGGTACCGGTGTCATCGCCGGTGGTCCGGTTCGCGCCGTGCTCGAGTGCGCAGGTATCCACGACGTCCTGTCGAAGTCCCTGGGTTCGTCGAACTCGATCAACATCGTCCACGCGACGGTCGCGGCCCTCAAGGGTCTCGAGCGTCCGGAGGCTGTCGCCGCCCGCCGTGGTCTGCCGCTCGACGCGGTTGCCCCGGCAGCGATGCAGCACGCGATGTCGGCAGGAGCTGATGCGTGATGGCTAAGCTCCAGGTGACCCAGATCCGTTCCGAGATCGGTGGCAAGCCGCAGCACCGCGAGACCCTGCGTTCGCTGGGCCTCAAGCGCATCGGCCACACGGTCGTCAAGGAGGACCGCCCCGAGTTCCGTGGCATGGTCCGCGCGGTCGCGCACCTCGTGACCGTCGAGGAGGTTGACTGACAATGGCTGACACCAAGGCAGCTACGGGCGGTTCGACCCTGAAGATCCACAACCTGCGTCCCGCCCCGGGAGCCAAGACCGCGAAGACCCGTGTCGGTCGCGGTGAGGGCTCGAAGGGTAAGACCGCAGGCCGTGGTACCAAGGGTACGAAGGCTCGTTACCAGGTTCCCGCCCGCTTCGAGGGTGGCCAGACGCCGCTGCACATGCGTCTGCCCAAGCTCCGCGGCTTCAAGAACCCGTTCAAGGTCGAGTACCAGGTTGTGAACCTGGACAAGATCTCGGCTCTCTTCCCGAACGGTGGCGACGTCGACGTCGCTGCGCTCGTCGAAAAGGGTGCGGTCCGCAAGGGCCAGCCGGTCAAGGTGCTCGGCACCGGTGACATCACCGTCAAGGTGAACGTCACGGCCCAGAAGTTCTCGGCTTCGGCCAAGGAGAAGATCGAGGCCGCCGGCGGTTCCGTCACCGCTGAGTGACGCACTGTTCGACCGATGAACCCCGGTCCGGGGGAGTCACGATGTGACCGCCCGGGCCGGGGTTCTTCGCATTACGGGGGAACGGACAGGTATCGTTCATCCGTTGATGCTTGCGCCCGGCGTACCCGCGCCCGAGTCGCGAACTCACCTGACGGCCTCCTGGCCCGACGGATCGATCCAAACACCTGCCACGTAAGCGCGTGGCGCAGGAGGTTGTAGTGCTCACCAGTTTTGGACGCGCCTTCCGGACGCCCGAACTGCGGAACAAGATCCTGTTCACGCTGGCCATCATGGCGCTGTTCCGGCTCGGGTCGCACATTCCGACGCCCGGCATCAGCTTCGACCTGGTGAAGAAGTGCCAGGAGGCGGCTACCGGATCGGGCAACCTCCTCGGCCTGGCCAACCTGTTCTCCGGTGGCGCGCTGCTCCAGCTGTCGATCTTCGCGCTCGGCATCATGCCGTACATCACCGCGAGCATCATCGTTCAGTTGCTCACCGTGGTCATTCCCCGCTTCGAGCAGTTGAAGAAGGAAGGCCAGAGCGGCCAGGCCAAGATGACGCAGTACACGCGTTATCTGACGATCGCTCTCGCTCTGTTGCAGAGCTCGACGCTCATCACGGCGGCCCGCAACCCGTCCTCGATCCTGGGTGGCTCGCCGGCGACGTGTTCGACGATCATGCCGGACGACTCGATCCCGACGATCCTCATCATGATCATCACGCTCACGGCGGCCACGGGCCTCATCATGTGGCTCGGTGAGCAGGTCACGGAGCGTGGAATCGGCAACGGAATGTCGCTGCTCATCCTCACCGCCGTCGCCGCCAGCGTGCCGCAGAGCATCTGGGCGATCCGCGATCAGGGTTGGGGCAAGTTCCTCATCGTCGTCGTCATGGGTTTGGCCATCACCACGGCCGTCGTCTTCGTCGAGAACAGCCAGCGTCGCATTCCGGTGCAGTACGCCAAGCGCATGATCGGTCGCCGTTCCTACGGCGGGACGACGACGTACATCCCGCTCAAGGTCAACATGGCCAACGTCATCCCGATCATCTTCGCGACGTCGTTGCTCTCGTTGCCCATGCTCGTCGCGCAGTTCCAGGGATCTTCGACCAACCCGCCGAAGTGGGTGGAGATCATCAACACCTACTTCGCGCGAGGCGACCACCCGCTGTACATGGCCGTGTACACGGTGCTCATCGTGTTCTTCACGTTCTTCTACGTCTCGATCACGTACCAGCCCGACGAGGTTGCCGACAACCTCAAACAGGCCGGCAGCTTCATCCCGGGCGTGCGCGCCGGATCCTCGACGGCGAAGTACCTCAGCTACGTGCTGAACCGCATCACGACGGTGGGTGCCATCTACATCGCGGTGCTTGCGCTCATTCCGCTCATCGCCCTCGCGCTCGTCAACGCGAACCAGAACTTCCCGTTCGGTGGCGCGTCGATCCTCATCCTCGTCGGTGTGGGTCTTGAGACCGTCAAGCAGGTCGACTCCAAGCTCCAGCAGCACAACTACGAAGGGTTCCTCCGATAATGCGACTCATCATTCTCGGCCCTCCCGGGGCCGGCAAGGGAACTCAGGCCGAGCGACTCGCGGCCGGACGCGGTATCCCGCACATCTCGACCGGTGACATCTTCCGGGCGAACATCAAGAACGAGACCGAGCTCGGTCTCAAGGTGAAGGACATCCTCGCCTCGGGCGGTTACGTCACGGACGAGATCACCAACGAGATCGTCAAGAACCGTCTGGCCGAGGACGACGCGAAGGCCGGCTTCCTCCTCGACGGCTACCCCCGCACGGCGAACCAGGTGGATGCTCTCGACGCCATGCTCGCGGAGAAAGGTGAGGCGCTCGACGCCGTCCTCGAGCTCACGGTCGACGCGGAGGAAGTCGTGCAGCGACTCGTCAAGCGCGCCGAGACCTCGGGTCGTAGCGATGACACCGAAGAGGTGATTCGCGAGCGCCAGGAGCTGTACGTGCGTGAGACTGCACCGCTCGCGGAGGCGTACACGCAACGCGGGTTGCTCGTGCAGATCGACGGCATGGGTTCCATGGACGAGGTCGAGGCTCGTATCAACGCGGCGCTCGATCAGGTTTCCTCGGCACGCTGATGTTCGGACGCACTCGCCTTCCCCTGAAGTCGAGCGACGACATCCGCGCGATGCGCCGGGCCGGTCTCGTGACCGGCTCGGCGCTTCGTGCGTCCGCGCTCGCCGCCCGTCCCGGCATGACGACGCAGGACGTCGACGCCGTCGCCCACGACCACATGCGTGAGCGTGGCGCCACGCCCTCCTTCCTCGGCTACCACGGCTTCCCGGCCACCTTGTGCATCTCGGTCAACGACGAGGTTGTTCACGGCATCCCCGGGCCCCGGGTCCTGAGCGAGGGCGACGTCGTCTCCCTCGACTGCGGTGCGATCGTCGACGGCTGGCACGGCGACTCCGCGCTGACGTTCGTCGTCGGCGCGAGCGACGACAACCCGGCCGGCGCCGCACGGGTTGCGGCTCGTCACGCGGGGGAGGACCCCCACCTCGACGAAGCAGGGCTGATCGCGGCCGCCGGGGGCGATGCCGTGCGTTCCCTCGTCCTCGCGACCGAAGGTTCGATGTGGGCCGGCATTCGAGCCCTTGCCGCCGGCAAGCGCCTCAACGACGTCGGCTCCCAGGTCGAAGCCGCCCTGCGCACGGGGTACGCCGAACTGGCCGACTTCGAGATCGTCGACGGGTACACGGGCCACGGCGTCGGGCGCGAGTTGCACCAGGAGCCGACGGTCTACAACGAGGCAGTCTCGGAGCGGCTGCCGAAGGTCGAGACCGGCCTGGTTGTCGCCGTCGAGCCGATGGTGACGCTCGGAACGTACGAGACCCACGAACTCGACGACGGCTGGACGGTCAAGACCGACGACGGCTCGCTCGCCGCCCACTTCGAGCACACGGTCGCCGTCACCGAGCGCGGCCTGTGGGTTCTCACCGCGCACGACGGCGGGCGCAGCGCGCTCGGCGACCTCTACGGAGGGCTCGACGACTGAGGTGTCCGTGCGCCCTCGCAGGCGTGTGCCTCGGCGCCCGCCGTCCCCGATTTGAGGATGGCGGACGCTGATCGTAGACTGGTGAACGGTCTGTTTGTCACACCCTGCCCGAACCTGGGTCACGGCGTGTCGCGGACCTGCACGAGATCACACCCAACCGGGGTGGGATCGCTCAGCGAAATGCGGAGGACATGGCCAAGAAGGACGGTGTCATCGAGATCGAGGGCACGATCGTCGAGGCTCTCCCGAACGCAATGTTCCGGGTCGAGTTGACGAACGGTCACAAGGTGCTCGCTCACATCTCGGGCAAGATGCGTCAGCACTACATCCGAATCCTCCCTGAGGACCGGGTCGTGGTGGAGCTCTCGCCGTACGACCTGACCCGCGGCCGTATCGTTTTCCGTTACCGCTGATTCAACCCAGTCCCTGGCCGGCGCGCTGCTCCCTCGCGGATGCAGCGCGGCTCGCGTGTCAGGGGCGCGATCGACAAGACAGCAGGCAGATGAAGGTTCAGCCGAGCGTCAAGAAGATCTGCGACAAGTGCAAGGTGATTCGCCGTAACGGGCGCGTCATGGTGATCTGCGACAACCTGCGCCACAAGCAGCGCCAGGGCTGATCATCCCCTAGAGCATCTTGCTCGCAGCGTCTTCCACAGGACGCAGCAAAAACAACTGCAGCACCCGGCCCCACTGGGCTCTGACGAGATCCGCACGCGGATCGTCGTCGAGATCTCATCAGAGCGATGGAAACAGCGATCTGTTCACGAGACACGCCAGTGGACGTCACCCCCGGCGCGGAGGCCGGGGACCCGCGGACCCGCCGACATCGGCAACGGGGTTCACGCCATAGCGGGACCGGTGTTGCTCCAGACCTCCGCTCATGATTCAGGAGAACTCATGGCACGTCTCATCGGTGTCGACCTGCCGCGCGAGAAGCGCGTCGAGGTCGGCCTCACTTACATCTTCGGCGTCGGACGCACCCGCGCTCAGGAGACGCTGGCAGCAACCGGCGTCAACCCGGACACCCGTGTCCGCGACCTCACCGAGGAAGATCTCGTCAAGCTGCGTGACCACCTCGAGGCCAGCTTCCGCCTCGAAGGTGACCTGCGCCGTGAAATCGCCGCCGACATCCGCCGCAAGGTCGAGATCGGTAGCTACGAGGGTCTGCGCCACCGCCGTGGCCTGCCCGTGCACGGTCAGCGCACCAAGACGAACGCTCGTACCCGCAAGGGTCCGAAGCGCACCGTGGCCGGCAAGAAGAAGGCCAAGTAAGTCACTCAGCTCACGCTGAGCACGACTACTTCCTCTAACGAGCGTCGAAACAGGAGATTCGAACTATGCCTCCCAAGAGCCGTACGGCCGCGGGCGCCAAGAAGGTGCGCCGCAAGGAGAAGAAGAACGTTGCTGCGGGCCAGGCCCACATCAAGAGCACGTTCAACAACACCATCGTTTCCATCACGGACCCCACCGGTGCCGTGATTTCGTGGGCGTCCGCGGGCCAGGTTGGCTTCAAGGGCTCCCGCAAGTCGACCCCCTACGCAGCGCAGATGGCCGCCGAGGCCGCCGCGCGTCGTGCCATGGACCACGGCATGCGCAAGGTCGACGTCTTCGTCAAGGGCCCGGGTTCCGGTCGTGAGACCGCCATCCGCTCGCTCACCGCAACCGGCCTCGAGGTCGGCGCGATCAGCGATGTCACGCCCACGCCGCACAACGGCGTCCGCCCGCCCAAGCGTCGTCGCGTCTGATCACCAGATCCGCACGACCTTCCTGACGAACTAGGAGACAACCCACCATGGCCCGTTACACCGGCCCGATCACCAAGAAGTCGCGTCGACTCAAGACCGACCTCGTCGGTGGCGACAAGAACTTCGAGATGCGCCCCTTCCCGCCCGGACAGCACGGCCGCGGCCGCGTCCAGGAGAAGGAGTACCTCCACCAGCTGCAGGAGAAGCAGAAGGCTCGCTTCACCTACGGCGTCATGGAGAAGCAGTTCATCCGTTACTACAAGGAGGCCGCGCGCCGTCCTGGTAAGACCGGTGAGAACCTGCTCGTCATCCTCGAGTCCCGCCTCGACAACGTCATCTACCGCGCAGGCCTTGCCCGCACCCGTCGTGCCGCTCGTCAGCTCGTGACGCACGGTCACTTCGAGGTCAACGGCAAGCGCGTCGACGTTCCGTCCTACCGCGTGGAGCAGTACGACATCATCACGGTCCGTGAGAAGTCGCGCGAGGCTTTCCCGATCCAGCTCGCTCGCGAGACGTTCGGCGAGCGTCCGGTTCCGGCGTGGCTGCACGTCGTGCCCGGCACGCTGCAGGTGCTCATCCACCAGCTGCCGACCCGTGAGCAGATCGACAGCCAGCTCACCGAGCAGCTCATCGTCGAGCTCTACTCGAAGAACTGATCCTTCTTCACGTCGGACGGCGGCAGGCCGCACCCAGTGCGCCCGCCGCCGTCCACCGGCCGGTTCGAGAGACAGAGCTCGTTCCGGCGCAGGACTCGATTCCTGCTCGTTCACCCGGCGTCAAATAGCGGTCGCCGTAGGAAAGGACATCGACAGTGCTCATCGCACAGCGCCCCACCCTGTCGGAGGAAGTTGTCTCCGAGAGCCGTTCGCGGTTCGTCATCGAGCCCCTGGAGCCGGGCTTCGGCTACACGCTCGGCAACTCCCTGCGTCGCACCCTGCTCTCGAGCATCCCCGGTGCCGCCGTCACCAGCCTTCGCATCGACGGTGTGCAGCACGAGTTCTCGACGATCCCGGGCGTCAAGGAAGACGTCACCGAGGTCATCCTCAACATCAAGGGTCTGGTCGTCTCCTCGGAGCACGACGAGCCCGTGGTGATGTACCTGCGCAAGCAGGGCCCCGGAGTGGTCACCGCCGCTGACATCGCGCCCCCGGCCGGTGTCGAGGTGCACAACCCGGACCTCGAGATCGCCACGCTCAACGACAAGGGCAACATCGAGATGGAGCTGACGGTCGAGCGCGGCCGCGGTTACGTCTCGGCAGCGCTGAACAAGTCGGCGGAGCAGGAGATCGGCCGCATCCCGGTCGACTCCATCTACTCGCCCGTGCTGGCCGTGACCTACAAGGTCGAGGCCACGCGAGTCGAGCAGCGCACCGACTTCGACAAGCTCATCGTCGACGTCGAGACGAAGACCTCGATGGCTCCGCGTGACGCCATGGCTTCGGCCGGTTCGACGCTCGTCGAGCTGTTCGGTCTGGCCCGTGAGCTCAACGTCGAGGCCGAGGGCATCGACATGGGCCCGTCGCCGACCGACGCCGCGCTCGCCGCGGACCTGGCTCTGCCGATCGAGGACCTCGACCTCACCGTCCGCTCCTACAACTGCCTCAAGCGCGAGGGCATCCACACCGTGGGTGAACTCGTGTCCCGCAGCGAGGCCGACCTGCTCGACATTCGTAACTTCGGTTCGAAGTCGATCCACGAGGTCGCCGACAAGCTCCGTGACATGGGCCTCCAGCTGAAGGACAGCCCGCCCGGGTTCGACGCCAGCGTCATCGCCGACCGCTACGACGAGGACGCCGACGGCGCGGACCTCGCCGAGGACGAGCAGTACTGAGCAGCTTTTCGGATCGCTCCGAGCCCACTCGGAGCGGACCGGTAGACCAAGGAGAAACACATGCCTACCCCCACGAAGGGTGCCCGCCTCGGCGGTAGCCCGGCGCACCAGCGGCTGATCCTGGCCAACATGGCCACGCAGCTGTTCGCCCACGACCGCATCACGACGACGGAAGCCAAGGCCAAGCGCCTGCGTCCGTACGCCGAGCGCCTCGTGTCGTTCGCCAAGCGCGGTGACCTCGCCTCGCGTCGTCGCGTCATGCGTTCGATCGGCGACAAGGGCGTCGTCCACCGCCTCTTCACGGAGATCGCGCCCGACATGGCCGAGCGTCCGGGCGGTTACACGCGTATCACCAAGATCGCTCCCCGTAAGGGCGACAACGCCCCCATGGTCGTCATCGAGCTCGTGCGTGAGGCCTACTCCGCCAAGCAGTCGACGGTCAAGGAGGCCGAGGCTGCCACGCAGCGTGCGGCCAAGGACGAGCAGGCCGCTCCGGCCGCGACTGAGGCTCAGAAGGTCGACGAGGCCTGAGCATCACGCTCGTGATTCCCGCCTTGCGGTGATCATCTCGGACGGAGCCCACCCTTCCTCTTCGGAGGTCGGGTGGGCTCCGTCGTTGTCGGTAGGCTTTCGCCCATGCGCTTTCGGATCGACTTCGCCTACGACGGCACCGAGTTCAGCGGGTGGGCGGCGCAGCCGGGGCGCAGGACGGTCGAAGGCGAACTGACCTCGGCGCTCGAGACGGTGTGCCGCGTCGACGGCCTCAAGCTCACCGTGGCCGGCCGGACGGATGCCGGTGTCCACGGCCGTGGGGGCGTCTGCCACGTCGACCTCGACCAGGTGGTGGCTGAGCGTCTTCCGGGACGCAGCGATCGCACGCCCGCCGAGGCGCTCGTCACCCGCCTCAACGGAGTTCTCGCGCCTGACGTCGTCGTGCGACGCGTGGCGAACGTCTCCGAAGACTTCGACGCGCGCTTCTCGGCGACACAGCGGCGCTATTCGTATCGCATCCTCGACCGACCGGAGCAGCTCGACCCGTTGCGCCGCCACGACACGGTCGTCGTGAAGCGGGGCCTTGACGTCGAGGCCATGAACGAGGCAGCCGCGCGACTCGTCGGGCTGAACGACTTCGCGGCGTTCTGCAAGAAGCGCGAGGGAGCCACGACGATTCGCACTCTCCTGCACTACGGCTGGAGCCGGGACGACGAGGGTGTCGTCGTCGGGCGGATCGAGGCCGATGCCTTCTGCCACTCGATGGTGCGGGCCCTCGTCGGCGCGGTGGTGCCTGTGGGGGAGGGGCGCAGGGATGTCGGCTGGCCACGCGAGGTGATGGCATCCGGCCGTCGTGACCCGGGCGTCGTCGTCATGCCGGCGCACGGCTTGTGCCTCGAGGAGGTCTCGTACCCGCCGGCCGAGGAGTGGGCAGCGCGCGCGGAGGCGTCGCGTGTCATGCGCGAGCTGCCACACGCCTGAGCTCAGCTCGGCGGCAGGGGCAGCGGGATGACGGTGACGGCCACCCGGCGAGCGCCGGGTGTACCTGCACCCATGCGGCGGTAGCGCCCGAGCAGCGCCTCCATCTCGGAACGCAGCGCGCTCATCTGCTCCTCGCTCACCAGGACGGGAGCGTCGAACGCGCGGCACTCCTCCTGCCACACGTAGGTCCAGCCCTCCTGCTCGTCGACCCAGGCGTGGGCGCGTTCGCTGACGTGGGTGACGTAGTCGTGCTCGAGCCACCGCGCGTCCTCCGCGTCGGCCTCGTCGATGAAGCCGAGAGCATCGGTCGTCGGACCGTCGTCATCGTCGGATTCGTCGTCGGCGATCGCCCACACCCGGGTCTTGGCGCTGCCGAGCCCGGTGTCCTCGACGAGGCCCGCCGATTCGAGGACACGCACGTGGTAGCTCGTGGCGCCGGTGTGTGTGCTGAGTGCGCGGGCGAGCTCGGCGGAGGTCGAGCCACCGTGCAGACGCAGATGGGCGAGGATGCGTGAGCGCAGAGGGTGAGCGAGCACTCGGTAGGTGTCTGCGGCAGCCGTGGGCTCCATGGCATCCAGGGTACGACGCGTGAAGATTTTGCACAAAAGTTGTGCAAAGAGTGACTCGTGCGCGGAGGTGGCCCACTGAGCGGCGATGAAAAGCGTTGGGCCGCAATGGTTGTCACGGTTTGCGCTCGATTGGTTCAGGTCAGCAGGGCCGCGTAACATTGACATCTGTTGCTTCGCAGCGCGCCCTGCACAGGGTGTGACGTGCGAAGTGGCCGCCCCCATCGTCAACGACAGAACGAAGGGAACGACCGTGCGTACGTTCACCCCCAACCAGGAGTCGGCTCAGGCCGACCGCGCCTGGCACGTCATCGACGCCACCGACGTCGTTCTGGGTCGCCTCGCGTCCCAGACCGCGGCGCTGCTGCGCGGCAAGCACAAGCCGACGTTTGCTCCGCACATCGACACCGGTGACTTCGTCATCATCATCAACGCCGACAAGGTTGCCCTCACCGGCGCCAAGATCGAGAAGAAGAAGGCCTACCGCCACTCCGGTTTCCCGGGTGGTCTGACGGCGACTTCCTACACCGAGCTCATGGCGAAGGACCCGGAGAAGGCCGTCGAGAAGGCCGTCCGAGGCATGCTGCCCAAGACGAAGCTGGGCCGCGCCCAGATCGCCAAGCTCAAGGTGTACCGCGGTGCCGAGCACCCGCACGCCGCGCAGCAGCCCAAGCCGTTCGAGATCACCCAGGTCGCGCAGTAATCGCGCCTGCCAAGAATTCTTAGGAGAAACGTGGCAGACCAGAATGTCGAGCTCGACGCCCTCGAGACGGACGAGCCGCAGCTGACGGAGTACACGAGCGAGTCGACCGGCCCGGTCGGCGAGGACGGCGAGGTTCGTCGTCCGTCCGCATCCGCACCGGGTGCGGCCACGGGCCGTCGCAAGCAGGCCATCGCCCGCGTGCGCATCGTCCCGGGCACGGGTGAGTGGAAGATCAACGGCCGCTCGCTCGAGGAGTACTTCCCGAACAAGGTGCACCAGCAGATCGTCAACGAGCCCCTCGTTGCCCTCGAGCTGAACGGCGCGTACGACGTCCTCGTGCGCGTGCACGGCGGTGGCCCCTCGGGCCAGGCCGGTGCTGTTCGCCTCGGTGTCGCTCGTTCGCTGAACGGCGTCGACGAGGAGCTGAACCGTCCGGTGCTCAAGAAGGCCGGCTTCCTCACGCGTGACGCACGCGTGCCGGAGCGCAAGAAGGCCGGTCTCAAGAAGGCCCGCAAGGCTTCGCAGTTCAGCAAGCGCTGATCCACGCGCTGCACTGCTCGAATCGCTCCGTATCCGGCCCATGCGCCGGGTGCGGAGCGATTCGCGTACCGCCGCGTATTGTGGAGAGAGATTCCGAAGACCTCAGGAGGGGCACATGGGCCGCATGTTCGGCACTGACGGTGTGCGTGGCGTCGCCAACCAGGACGTCACGGCAGAGCTCGCACTCGGGCTGTCCGTCGCAGCAGCACGGGTACTCGTCGAGGCCGGGGAGGTCTCGGCCGATCACGAGCGTCCCGTCGCCGTCGTCGGACGCGACCCGCGCGCGTCGGGGGAGTTCCTCGGTGCGGCCACCGTCGCCGGGCTCGCAAGCGCGGGCGTCGACGTCTACGACGCGGGCGTGCTGCCGACGCCGGCCATCGCCTACCTGACGGCGACGATGAACGCCGACCTCGGCGCGATGCTGTCCGCCTCGCACAACGCGATGCCCGACAACGGCATCAAGTTCTTCAGCCGCGGCGGCCACAAGCTGCCCGACGCGCTCGAGGACGCGATCGAGGCGCACCTGCATGAGGAATACGAGCGTCCGACGGGTGCGTCGGTCGGTCGTGTGCATTCCTACGCCGAGGGCGGTGAGAAGTACATCGGTCACCTGCTCGGGGCGCTTCCGCACCGCCTCGAGGGCCTCAAGATCGTCGTCGACTGCGCGCACGGCGCGGCCTCCGTCGTCGGGCCCGAGGTGTTTCGCCGCGCGGGCGCGGACGTCGTCGTCATCGGTGCGACGCCGGACGGGCTCAACATCAACGACGGCTACGGCTCGACGCACCTGGAGAAGCTGCAGGAGGCGGTCGTCGCGAATGGAGCCGACTTCGGTGTGGCCTTCGACGGTGACGCGGACCGCTGCCTCGCCGTCGACGGAACGGGTGAGGTGGTCGACGGTGACCAGATCATGGCGATCCTCGCGCTCGACCTCAAGGAGCGCGGCGTGCTCGCCGAGGACACGCTCGTCGCGACGGTCATGAGTAACCTCGGCATGATCAAGGCGATGGAGCGCGAGGGCATCACCGTCAAGCAGACCGGTGTCGGCGACCGCTACGTGCTCGAGGAGATGCGCCGCGGGTCGTACTCGCTCGGGGGCGAACAGTCCGGGCACGTCATCGCACTCGACCACGGCACGACCGGTGATGGCGTGCTCACCGGCCTGCTCCTCGCTGCGCGCGTGGCCTCGAGTGGGCGCTCGCTCGCCCAGCTCGGCGCCGTCATGCAGCGGATGCCGCAGAAGCTCATCAACGTCAAGGGCGTCGACAAGTCGGCCGTCGATTCGCACGAGGGCGTCCAGGCCGCTGTGCGCGCCGCCGAGAGCGACCTCGCCGGCGCCGGGCGCGTGCTGCTGCGCAAGTCGGGCACCGAACCGGTCGTGCGCGTCATGGTCGAGGCCGACACCGCCGAACGCGCGCACGCCGTCGCCTCGCACCTCGCCGACGTCGTCAAGCGCGAGCTGTCGATGGACTGAACTGCCGGCTACGCGCTTTCGTCCTGCGCCCAGATGCACCGGGTGCATCTGGGCGCAGTCGTCTGCCTCCCAGTCGTGTGGTGGCCCGGCGAGCTATCGACGGGAGCTGACGAACAGCGCCGACGGCCGTCACGCGTGCGGGGTGTGTCACAGTGGCAGGCATGAGCCTGCCAGCCGCCCAGCCGAGTCGACGCAGCGACGTCGAGCCGTTCCACGTCATGGAGGTGCTCGCCGCGGCAGCGGAACGTCAGCGCACACGTGGCGACGTCATCAGCCTGTGCGCCGGCCAGCCCTCGACGGGCGCGCCCCGTGCAGCCCGGGAGGCGGCCGTCGCGGCGATCGAGGCCGATGCGCTCGGGTACACCGAGACGGTCGGCATCCGGCCGCTGCGTGAGGCGATCGCCGCGTATCACCGCGACCTCGGCGTCGACGACGTGAGTGCTGACGACGTCGTCGTCACGACCGGGTCGTCGGGCGCGTTCACGCTGCTGTTCCTCGCTGCGTTCGACGGCGGCGACGAGGTGTGGATGACCCGCCCGGGCTACCCCGCCTACCGCAACACGCTGCGGGCGCTGGGGACGTCCGTCGTGGAGCTCGCGTGCGGCGCCGAGGTGCGCTACCAACCCACCGTCGCGATGCTCGAGGCGGAACGTGCCGCGCGCGGCGCCGCGCCGAAGGGGCTCGTCGTCGCGAGCCCCGCCAACCCGACGGGCACGATCATCGACGCGGACGAACTCGCAGCTATCGCGCGCTGGTGCGACGCACACGGCGTGCTGCTCGTCAGCGACGAGATCTACCACGGCATCTCGTTCGGGCGCGCGACGTCGAGCGCGTGGCAGACGTCGCGCCAGGGCGCCGTCATCGGTTCGGTGTCGAAGTTCTTCTCGATGACGGGTTGGCGCGTCGGGTGGATGCTCGTGCCCGCGCACCTGCGCCGACGCGTCGCCATTCTCGCCTCGAATCTCACGATCTGCCCGCCGGCCGTGTCACAGCATGCGGCGCTCGCGGCCCTCGGCGAGGCGGCACGCGGTGAGCTGGAGGAGCACGTCGAGACGTACCGGCGCAATCGTGAGTTGGTGCAGCGGCGCCTTCCCGAGATCGGGGTGACGACCTACGCGCCACCGGACGGCGCGTTCTACGCCTGGTGCGACGTCGCGCACCTCACCGACGACTCCGCGCGCTGGTGCGCCGACGTGCTCGCCGCGACGGGCGTCGCCATCACGCCAGGGGTCGACTTCGACCCCGCCGACGGGCACCGGTTCATGCGGATGAGCCTCGCCGTCGCGAGCGATGAGCTCGACGAGGCGTTCGACCGGATGGTGAGGTTCGTCGATAGCTCGTCATGACGCTGTGACGTCCTGCGGTTCACCAGTCGTGCCGGCTACGTCAGACGGCCCCGGTCGCTCGGGCCCTACTGTTCGTGGGATGCACGTCGGCGCGTCAGGAACCCCCCTGGTCTCCTGACGCGCCGACGCGCGGTCTCGACGCTCAGATGAGCCCGAGGGCTCGGACGGCGTCTCGCTCACTCGCGAGTTCGGCGACGCTCGCATCGATGCGGGCGCGGCTGAACTCGTCGATCGTCAGGTCCGGCACGATGCGCCAGGCGCGGTCACGCACCGTCACGGGGAAGCTTGACACGAGGCCCTCGGGGACCCCGTAGGAGCCGTCCGACGGAACGGCCATCGAGACCATCGCCTCGGTGCCGAGCGCCCAGTCGCGCGCGTGATCGATGGTTGCGCTCGCCGCGCTCGCGGCCGAGGACGCTCCGCGCGCCTCGATGATCGCGGCACCGCGCTTGGCGACGGTGGGAATGAAGACGTCGTTGAGCCAGGCGTCGTCGCCCACCTCGAGGCGCGCGGCACGGCCATGGACCGTCGCGTGCGTGACGTCCGGGTACTGCGTCGCGCTGTGGTTGCCCCAGATGATGACGTCGTGGATGTCGGTGACGCTCGCACCCGTCTTCGTGGCGAGCTGCGCGACGGCGCGGTTCTGGTCGAGGCGCGTCAGCGCGCTGAAGCGCTCGTTCGGGATGTCCCGCGCGGCGTGCATCGCGATGAGGCAGTTCGTGTTCGCGGGGTTGCCGGTGACGGTGACCTGCACGTCATCGGACGCCGCGTCGTTGAGCGCCTCACCCTGCGGGCCGAAGATCCGGCCGTTGACCTCGAGCAGATCACCGCGTTCCATGCCCGGGCCGCGCGGCTTAGCCCCGACGAGCAACGCGTGGGAGACGCCGTCGAACATGCGGCGCGCGTCGGAGCCGGTCTCCATGCCCGCGAGCAACGGGAACGCGCAGTCCTGCAGTTCCATGACGGTGCCCTCGAGCGCGCCGAGCGCCTCGTCGACCTCGAGCAGGCGCAGCTCCACCGGCTGATCGGGCCCGAGCAGCTCACCCGCCGCGATGCGGAACAGGAGGCTGTATCCGATGGCACCTGCAGCTCCGCTGACGGCGACGCGGACGGCGGGCTTGGGCATGACGGCTCATTTCGTCGGCGGGTTCTCGGACGAGACCTCGGGTCACCACTGACGGTAGGCCGAGCCGGCCCGCCGCGTCAGGGCCGAACGTCCCTGCGGGCCCGCCCGAGGCCCCCGAGTGTGCGAGTGGCCCGGGAGGGGCGCACAGCAGCCTGTGCGTGCCGCGACATCAGGCGTGCCGCCACTCGCTGGGGGACGGCGGCACGGTGACAGCGTCGGACGATCAGGCCGTGATGTCACCCAGGGTGCCGACGACGTGCGCCTCGCCCTCACCGATGTCGTAGTGCACGGCGACGACGGCGAGCCGGCCGGCGTCGATGCGATCACGGATCAGCTGACTGCGCTGGGGGAGGAGCTCGCTCGTCGCCCGGGCATGCTCGGCCTCGAACTGCTCGCCGGTCGTCAGCCCGTGCTTGCGCCCGTGCAGGATCGACGGCATGACGCGCTCGATGATCGTGTGGAGGTATCCCGGCGGCATGTCGCCGGTCTCCTCGGCGGCGAGCGTCGCGTTGATGGCGCCGCAGCTCTTGTGCGCGAGCACGACGACGAGCGGTGCGCGCAGCACCTCGGTGCCGAACTCGATCGAGCCGAGCACGCTGGGGTCGAGCACGTGGCCCGCGGTGCGCACGACGAACAGATCGCCGAGGCCCTGGTCGAAGATCATCTCGGCTGGCACGCGGGAGTCGCCGCACCCGAAGATGACGGCCTGGGGTGCCTGCCCGGCGACGAGCTCGCGCCGGCGCTCGCCGTCACTGTGCGGGCGCTGCGTCGTGCCGGAGACGAAGCGTCGGTTGCCCTCGACGAGGGTGTCCCAGGCCTGCTGCGGCGTGAGGGTGCTGCTCATGGTGGCTCCTTGGTGATGTCGCCGACGCCGTCAGCTCAGGCCGGGGCGGGTGGTGATGGTCATGGCGGTGGGCTTCGCGGTGGCCGCGAAGAAGTCGTCGCCCTTGTCGTCGACGACGATGAAGGCGGGGAAGTTCTCGACCTCGATCTTCCAGACGGCCTCCATGCCGAGCTCAGGGTGCTCGAGCACTTCGACCTTCGTGATGCAGTCCTGCGCGAGGCGAGCCGCGGGGCCACCGATCGAGCCGAGGTAGAAACCGCCGTGCGCCTTGCACGCCTCGGTCACCTGGGCGCTGCGGTTTCCCTTGGCGAGCATCACCATCGAGCCGCCGGCGGCCTGGAACTGCTTGACGTACGAATCCATGCGGCCGGCCGTCGTCGGCCCGAACGAACCGGACGCCATGCCCTCCGGCGTCTTCGCGGGGCCTGCGTAGTAGACCGGGTGGTTCTTTAGGTAGTCGGGCATCTCCTCACCCGCGTCGAGGCGCTCCTTGATCTTGGCGTGCGCGATGTCGCGCGCGACGACGAGCGTGCCGGTCAACGACAGGCGCGTCTTGACGGGGTGCTTTGTCAGCTCGGCCAGGATCTCGGGCATCGGGCGGCTCAGGTCGATGTCGACGGCGGCGCCCTTGCCGGTCGAGCCCGCGCCGATTGCCGCGTCGCCGCTCTCGATGAGGTGCGCCTCGGTGACGTCGGGCAGGAACTGCGCCGGGTCGGTCTCGAGTTGCTCGATGAAGACGCCCTCGGGCGTGATCTTCGCGAGGCACTGACGGTCGGCCGAGCAGCTGACGGCGATGGCCACCGGAAGCGACGCACCGTGACGCGGCAGGCGCACGACGCGTACGTCGTGGCAGAAGTACTTGCCGCCGAACTGGGCGCCGATACCGAAGTTACGGGTGAGCTCGAGGATCTCCTCCTCGAGCTGCGGGTCGCGGAAGCCGTGACCCGTGGCCGCGTCTCCGGACGTGGGCAGTTCGTCGAGGTACTTGGCGCTCGCGTACTTGGCGGTCTTGAGCGCGAACTCGGCGCTCGTGCCGCCGATGACGACGGCGAGGTGGTAGGGCGGGCACGCGGCCGTGCCGAGGCTGCGCAGCTTCTCGTCGAGGAACTCGAGCATGCGCTTCGGATTCAGGATCGCCTTCGTCTCCTGGTAGAGGAACGACTTGTTCGCGCTGCCGCCGCCCTTGGCCATGAAGAGGAACTTGTAGGTTGTCTCGTGCCCCGGCTGGCTGTCGGCGTAAACCTCGATCTGTGCGGGCAGGTTGGAGCCGGTGTTCTTCTCGTCCCACATCGTCACCGGAGCCATCTGGCTGTAGCGCAGGTTGAGCTCGGTGTACGCGTCGAAGATGCCCTTCGACAGTGCCTCTTCGTCGGGCGCCGACGGGCTGTCGACGAGCACCTGCGAGCCCTTCTTGCCCATGACGATGGCGGTGCCGGTGTCCTGGCACATCGGCAGCACGCCCGCGGCCGCGATGTTCGCGTTCTTCAGCAGGTCGAGTGCGACGAACTTGTCGTTGTTGCTCGCCTCGGGGTCGTCGAGGATGCGGCGCAGCTGGGCGAGGTGAGCGGGGCGCAGGTAGTGGGCGATGTCGTGCATCGCCGTCTTCGCGAGCAGTTCGAGGGCGCTCGGGTCGATCTCGAGGAAGGTTCGTCCGCCGGGGCCCTCGACGGTTCGGACGCTCTCGTCGGTGAGCTTGCGATAGGTCGTCGTGTCCTCGCCGATCGGAAGGAGGTCCGAATACGCGAAATCTGCCATGCGCGGAGCCTATCGGAGCGGTCGTCGTGTCCCCGGTGCGCCGCCATCCCGAATGCCGTCGTCGCGAGGGCGCGCCGAGGGCGGACATCTGTCCACAACTCACCCCTTGGAGGGTGACTGTTCGACCCTTATCGCCGCTCGCATAACGGGCCGGTTGCTTCTGCGTAACCGTTTGGTCTCGGTGCTCACCTGACTATGGCGATCGTCACATGAGCAGGTGATCATGAAACGTCAATCATCAAGGATGGAGCGGTGTTCATGAACACATCCAAGTCTCGCCGACGGGTAGCCGTCGCAGCATCGATGGCGATGCTCGCGACGGGCGTGCTCGCCGGTTGCGGCGGGGACAGCGGCGGGGGCAGCACGCCCACGCTGACCTGGTACATCAACCCTGACGTCGGTAACTCCGACGCCAGCAAGGGTGGCCAGGCCACGTTGGCCGCTAACTGCACGAAGAACTCGGGCGGCAAGTACAAGATCAAGGTCGAACTGCTGCCGAACTCGGCCTCGGATCAGCGCACGCAGCTGCTTCGTCGTCTCGCGGCGGGTGACAGCTCCATGGACATCATGAGCGCCGACCCCGCCTTCGTCACGGAGTTCGCGGCCGCGGGTTACCTCGCGCCGATTCCGGCCGGGATGGAGAAGAACTTCACCGAGGACCGTGTGCAGAGCTCCATCGACGCCTCGATGTACAAGGGCAAGCTGACGTCGGTTCCGTTCTGGGCCAACACCCAGCTGCTCTGGTACAAGAAGTCCGTCGCCCAGAAGGCCGGCCTCGACATGAGCAAGCCCGTCACCTGGGACCAGCTCGTCAGCGCCGCGCAGAAGACGAACACCAAGGTCGGTGTCCAGGCCAAGCTCTACGAGGGCTATGCGGTGTGGATCAATGCGCTCGTCGCGGGTGCCGGTGGCAAGCTCGTCGAGAACCCCAGCGCCACGTACGAGAACATCAAGCTCGGTCTCGACTCCGAGGCGGGCAAGAAGGCCGCCACGATCATCAACAAGGTCACCACGAGCGGCGTGGGTGGCCCGGCCGTCGGCTCTTCCGACGAAACGGCCTCGCTGACGCTCTTCCAGGCACCCAACGGTGGCTTCCTCGTGAACTGGCCGTACACCTACGGCGCGTACACGGGTGACAAGAAGGACGTTGCCGCGGCGATCTACCCGCGCACGGTAGCGGACAAGGACTCCGCGCCGCCGTTCGGTGGAATCCAGCTCTCGGTCGGCAAGAACTCCAAGCACACGGACCTCGCCTACCAGGCCATCGACTGCATCACGAACCAGGAGAACACCACGGCTTACATGGTGGCCTCGGGCAACCCGAGCAGCCGCAAGAAGTCGTACGACGACGCCAAGGTGAAGGAGGCCTTCCCGAACGGGATCGCCGCCCAGATCCGCACGTCGCTCGACAAGGCCGTCCCGCGTCCGCTCTCGCCTTACTGGGGTGACATCTCCGGTGCCCTTCAGCTGAAGTTCTCGCCGCCCAGCGCCGTCAACCAGCAGACCCCGGCCACGGCTCAGAAGTACATCCTTGACGTTCTGAAGGGGAAGGCACTGCTGTGAGTTCCGCTGCTGTAGACACCAAGAAGTCGGCCGCAGCCGACTCGGGAAAGCCCAAGAAGGCGCGCCTTTCCGACCGCGCGAAGGCCGAGCGCAATCTCGGCTGGAAGCTCGCGGGCCCGGCGTTCGTCGTCATGGTTCTCGTGACGATGTACCCGATCCTCAACGCGCTGTACCTGTCGTTCTTCAAGTACCGTCTCACCGACCCGGCGGGAAAGAAGTTCGTCGGTCTGCAGAACTACGTCTCCGCTTTCAAGGACTCGCTGTTCTGGGAGGCCATGTGGACGACGCTCATCATCACGCTCGTGACGGTCGTCGTCGAGCTGATCCTCGGCTTCGCCATCGCGATGCTGATGAACAAGATCGTCATGCCGCGTCGCACGCTGCGCACCGTCGTCCTGCTGCCGTACGCGATCATCACGGTCGTCTCCGCGTTCGCGTGGAAGTTCGGCTTCGACGTCTCGACGGGCTTCGTCAACCACTGGCTGCACACGCTGTCGTTCGGTAGCTTCCCGCTCGACTACGACTGGTTCGGCGACCGCTGGAGCGCGCTGTTCGTCATCTGCCTGTCGGAGATCTGGAAGACGACGCCGTTCATGTCCCTGCTGCTCCTCACGGGTCTCGCCCAGGTCGACTCCTCCATGGAGGAAGCGGCCAAGGTCGACGGCGCCACGTGGTGGCAGCGCCTCACGAAGGTGATCCTGCCGAACATGAAGGCCGCCATCATGGTCGCCCTGCTGTTCCGCACGCTCGACGCCTTCCGCATCTTCGACAACCCGTACGTCATGACCGGCGGTGCCAACAAGACGACGTCCCTGTCGATGCTCGTCTCGCGTGAAGCCATCGACCGAGTGGAGATCGGCATGGGCTCGGCCCTCGCCGTCATCCTCTTCCTCTGCGTGCTCATCATCGCGGCGATCTTCGTCAAGGGCTTCAAGGTCGACCTGGCCGCTGGGAGGAACAACTGATGGATACCAACGTCTCCAACAAGGCCAAGTGGGGAATGCTCGGCTTCGCCATTCCCGTCATGATCTGGACGCTGCTGCCGCTCGTGTGGATCTTCGCCCTGTCGCTCAAGAGCGACAAGGCCCTGACCGACACGACGGGCAAGGAGAACACCTTCGGTAACTTCTTCCCGACGAACCCGAGCTTCGAGAACTACGAGCTGATCCTCAAGGGCGGTGCGTCCGACCTGTTCATGCCGGCGCTGCGCAACTCGATCATCGTCTCGCTGCTCGCCACGGTCATCTCGGTCATCCTTGCGACGTTCTGTGCGTACGCGATCGCCCGCCTGGACTTCCCGGGCAAGAAGGTCATCCTCACGATGGCCCTCGCGGTCTCGTTCTTCCCGGTCATCGCCATGGTGACGCCGCTGTTCAACATGTGGCGTCAGATCGGCCTGTTCGACACGATCCCCGGCCTCGTCATTCCGTACCTCGCGCTGACGCTGCCGCTGTCGATCTGGACGCTCTCGGCGTTCTTCCAGCAGATCCCGTGGGAGATGGAGCAGGCGGCTCAGGTCGACGGCGCCTCCTCGTGGGAAGCGTTCCGCAAGGTCATCGCTCCGCTGGCCGGCCCGGGCGTCTTCACGACGGCGATCATCACGTTCTTCACGGCGTGGAACGACTTCGTCTTCGCCATCTCGCTGACCTCTGGCAACGCCCGCACGGTTCCCGCCGCGCTGAGCTTCTTCACCGGTGCCAGCCAGTTCACGCAGCCGACCGGCGCCATCGCCGCGGCGGCCGTCATCGTGACGATCCCCGTCATCATCCTCGTCCTGATCTTCCAGCGTCGGATCGTCTCCGGCCTCACGTCCGGCGCCGTCAAGGGCTGACGCCCGGCCCTCTTAGGAGAGACAGAAAATGTCAAGCATTCAGCTCAAGAACATCGTCAAGAAGTACGGCGACGGCTTCCCGGCCGTGAACGACGTCAGCCTCGACATCGCCGACGGCGAGTTCATGATCCTCGTCGGTCCGTCCGGCTGTGGTAAGTCCACCCTGCTGCGCATGGTCGTCGGCCTCGAGGACATCACCTCCGGTGACCTCGAGATCAACGGCAAGCGCGTCAACGACCTGGCCCCGCGCGACCGCAACCTCGCTATGGTGTTCCAGAACTACGCCCTCTACCCGCACCTGACGGTCTTCGAGAACATCGCGTTCCCGCTGCGCCTTTCGAAGGGCACGCACTCCGAGGACGAGATCCAGCGCAAGGTGCGCGAGGCGAGCAAGATGCTCGAGCTCGACGACCACCTCGACCGCAAGCCGGGCAACCTCTCCGGTGGTCAGCGTCAGCGAGTCGCCATGGGCCGCGCCATCGTCCGTGAGGCCGAAGCGTTCCTCTTCGACGAGCCGCTGTCGAACCTCGACGCCAAGCTGCGTGGCCAGATGCGTACCGAGATCGCTCGCATGCAGCGTCGCCTCGGCATCACGACGATCTACGTCACCCACGACCAGACCGAGGCCATGACGCTGGGTGACCGCGTCGCCGTCCTCAAGAAGGGCGTCCTGCAGCAGTGCGCGAGCCCACGTGAGCTGTACGAACAGCCCGTCAACCTCTTCGTCGCCGGCTTCATCGGCTCCCCGCCGATGAACTTCGTCCCGGCTCGCGTCGAGGGCGACCAGCTGCGTCTGCCCTTCGTCTCGGTTCCGATGACGCCGCAGCTCGCTGCCGACGTCAAGGGCAAGGACGTCGTCATCGTCGGTATCCGCCCCGAGTACATCAAGGACGCCGAGGTCAACCCGGTCTCCGGCGGTGCCACGTTCCGTGCGCTCGTCGACCAGACGGAGTGGCTGGGTAACGAGCAGTACGCCTACATCCCGTTCGAGCAGGACGCTTCGGTCCAGGGCCACCTCGACAACCTCGAGAAGGAGCTCGACGGCGAAGGCGCTCGCAGCCAGATCGTCGTCAACCTCGACGCTCGCTCGCAGATCTTCGAGGGTGACGAGGTCGAGTTCGCGTTCGACCCGGCACACATGCACGTCTTCGACCCGGAGTCGGGCCACAACTACACGCGCAACGAGGAGAAGGCGGCTCGCATCGCCGAGGCCTCGGAGAAGCAGCGCAAGGCTGCTCTCAAGCGCGCGCAGGAGCGTGACGCCAAGGGCGCCATCTCGCGTGGCAACGACGTCGCCTGAGTGGTGAACGCCGATCGCCTGATCCACTGACGAGGGCCGCATCCTCCCGAAGGGGAGGGTGCGGCCCTCGTCATGCCCGGTTGTGGCTCGGGGCGATCAGCCGGCGATCGGGTTGGCGATCTCTCCTGTCTTGATGAGCGAGCCGACGGTGTCGTCGAGGCTCACCATCTCGAGCGGGTTGCGCAGCTGGAGTCGGTTGAGGCAGCTGCGGGCGAACGACGGCGCTCGCAGCGGCAGCGACGTGGGGTACTCGGGGTGCTCACGCTCGTACGTGGCGACGACGTCGCTCACCTCGTTCCAGAATTCGACCTCGGTGAGCAGCCCGTCCTCGACGAGGATCGGCGCGAGGAAGCGCAGGAATCCGTCGAAGACGTCGGTGAAGAGCCCGAGCGCGATGTCGGCGCTGCTTGCCTCGACGACGATGCGGCGGATCTCCGCGGGGAGAGCCTGGACGCGCTCGGGTGAGGTGCCGTCGTCCATGAGGCCGACCTCCTCGCCGATGTCCTTGAGGAAGGCGCCGACGACGCGGTGATCGCGAAGACGCAGGATGATGTTCTCGCCGTGCGGGATGAACGCCAGTCGGCGCGCCGACAGCATGTGCACGACCGGCAGGACGTACGCGTCGAGGTATCCACGCAGCCACTCGCGTGCCTTGAGGCCCGACGCTTCGACGAGTTCGGTGACGAACGCCCGCCCGTGCGGATCGCGGTGGAGCAGCGCCGCCATCGTCATGGCCTGCTCTCCCTCGGGGGTGCGGGAGGCAGCGGACTCGCGCCACAGCCCCGCGATCATCTTCGTCTGCGGGCCGGTGAGGTTCTCTCGGTGGAAGACGTCGCCGGTGTAGCCGATGGCGGCGAACTCGGTGAGGACGTCGAAACCGGCTGCTTCGAGCGTGGCGTCATGGCGGACGATGCGCGCGACGTAGTCGTTGATCGCAGGCGTCGCGCGCATGTAGGCGGGTGACAGCCCACGGACGAACCCCATGTTGCGCACTGCCAGGGCAGTCTTCACGTAGGGACGGGCCGGGTCGTCGACGTTCGTCCAGGTTCGGATCGACTGGCAGGCGCGGTGGTTGTCCGTGTCCTCGCCGAGCAGGACGATGCGCCGACGCGCCACGTCCTCGGCGAAGGTCGTCCGGACCCGCTCGCTCCACTGCCACGGGTGCAAAGGCATGACCCGGTGGGTGCTCGGCTCCACGCCAACCTCCCGCATGCGCTCCTGCAGACGCTCGTACTGCGCGTCACCGAGCGCGAGACGGTAAGCGCGCTCCTCGTCGAGCTGATCGCTGTGCGACAGGTGTGAGACGTCCTTCGGTACGGCAGCCCACAGCGGCCGCACGTCCGCTCCGGCCTCGGGGGAGTAGGCCGCGAGGTCGTCGGCGGAGAAGCCGATGCGCCCGTTCGTCGCGACGAAGCACGGGTGGCCCTCGGCCATGGCCGCCTCGACGACGTGGGCGGGGGCATCGAGCAGGTCCGCGCTCGTCGGACGCGACGGGTCGCTCGTGCGCACGCGGTGAGCGACGGTTGAGGAGAGTTCCTCGAGATAGGTGGTGAGCAGGTCTCCGTCGAGGGTCAGAGCGTCGCGCAGGTCGAGGACGAGCGTCGTGGCGCTCGCCGGGCCGATGCGCCCGTCGAGGGTGCGGCGTTCGATGCTGCGCGGGTCGACGTGCCAGTGCTCGAGCGCGTAGCGCCGCGCGCGGAAGTACCAGTCGACGGCTTGCCGGTCGTCACTCGCGGGGATGCGGAGGGCGTAGGCGCCGGATTCGAGCGGCTCTGGAGTGATGAGCAGCTCGTGGGCGAACTCGCCGATCGCCTTGGCTGTGACGAGGCGTTCGGCTTCGTCCCACGCACGGTTCGTCGGGGAGCACGCGCGGGTGAACGCGTCGCGGGTGCAGACGCTGAACGCAGCCCGCTTGTCGGGAAGCTGAACGTCGGCCACGCGCTCGAACCCGACTTCGGCGTTCTTCGCGTGGACGGCGGTGTTGCGCACATCGGGTTCGACGACGATGCGGTCGGCGCCGCGGGAGAAGCAGAACCCGACGACGGCTTCCATGACGGCGCTCGTCAGGCCGCGGCGTGTTTCACCCTCCGGCGGGGCGACGAGCAGGTGTATGCCGAGGTCACCGTCACGCACATCGGCGCCGACTGCCGGGTCGGAGAGGGGGTGGTGCGCGGGATCGTACGTCTCGACGAGAACGATCGGCATGCCGTCGATCTCTCCGATCCAGGCGTCCTCGTGCGGGGATTCGGCGGTGCGGCGGTAGCCGGCAGCAACGTCGTCACGCGTGGCCTCCTGCATGTCCCAGAAGTGCGAGCGCGGGTGAGTCAGCCAGCTGTGCACGAGCGGGACGTCCCGCTCGACGTCGAGTGGCCTGAAGTCGACGTCCTGGGCGCGGACGCTCTTGCCGGCGTGGCGGTTGGGGCTGGTCTGGGTGTCAGTCATGGAGCGGACCGAACGTCTGGAACGCGATGCGCTCTTCGACGCGGTATGCCTCCCGTCCGAGGATGCGGTTGAGGATGACGCTGTTGCGGTGGGCACCCATGCCGAGGTCGGGCGCGGTGAGCGAGTGGGTGTGCTCCTCCCCGTTCTGGACGAAGATGCGCCCGCGGCCGTCGTCGAGCGTGAAGTCGCGGGTGACGGCGGGGCGACCCCGCTCGTCGAGCTGTACGTTCGGCAGGCCCTCGACGAGGGAGTCAACACGGGAGGCGTAGCCCGTGGCCGCGACGATGCGCTCGCTCGTGAGCGTCGAGGTCTCGTCGGTGTCGAGGTGGCGAAGCTGAAGGAGCTGGCCGTCCGCTGTCGTCTCGGCGGCGACGACCTCCTGTGCGGTGCCGAGCCGGGCCGGCACGCGTCCGTGCAGCGACGCCTCGTAGAGCGTGTCGTAGATGGCGTCGATGAGGTCACCGCTGATGCCCTTGAACAGGTTGCGCTGATCGCGCCCCAGAGCGTCACGACGAGCGCTGGGCAACGCGTGGAAGTGGTCGACGTAGTCGGGCGACGTCATCTCCAGCGTCAGCTTCGTGTACTCCATCGGGAAGAAGCGCGGAGACCGTGTCACCCACGTGAGGTCGCCGGGAGCGTCCTCACCGCGCCGCACGAGCAGGTCGTGGAAGACCTCCGCGGCACTCTGGCCACTGCCGACGATGGTGACGCGTTCGGTTTCGGCGAGCTCGTCGCGGTGGTCGAGATACTCGGCGGTGTGAATCACGCCGTCGAGGTCGGCCAGTGATTCCGGCACGTGCGGCGCGGTGCCGACACCGAGGACGAGATGCCTTCCGTAGCGGGTGACCTGAGTGCCGTCGGCGAGAGTGCAACGGGCCTCGAAGGCGTCGCGTCCTTCGTCGTAGGTCACGCGATCGACGTGGTGCCCGAACTCGACGGACTCGAGCTCGCTCGCGACCCAACGGCAGTAGGCGTCGTACTCGGCGCGCAGCGGGTAGAACGACTCACGGATGTAGAAGGGGTAGAGCCTCTCGTGGTGCTTGAGGTAGTTGAGGAACGACCAGCGCGACGTGGGGTCGGCCATCGTCACGAGATCGGCCATGAACGGAACCTGGATCGTGGCGCCCTCGAGCATCATGCCGGGGTGCCAGGAGAACTCGTCGCGTGCCTCGAGGACGGCGACGTCGAGGTCAAGTGGTTCCGCAAGGGCCGCGAGGCCGAGGTTGAACGGTCCGCAGCCGACCGCGAGGACGTCGTGAACCGTGCTCATGCGCTCACCTCCGCACTCAGGTCACCGGCCAGGAGGTGGCCGGTGCGCACGACGTCGTCGAACGTCGCGCGCAGATCGGCCGCGTCGGCCATCGGGTTGAGCAGCGTGAGCTTGAGCCACGTCTCACCGCCCCAGCGGGTGCGGGCGATGACCGTGCGGCCCTCCATGAAGAGGGTCTCGCGGATGGCGTCATTGACGTCGTCGCGCTGTTCGAGGTCGACGGCCGTGAAGCGGAAGAGCAGCATGTGGGTCGACGGGCGCTCGAAGACCTCGAGATCGGGCATTGCCTCCGCGATCGTGTGGGCCTCCTGCGCGAGGTCGAGCGAGGCGTCCAGCCACGATCCGATGGCGTCGGCGCCGTGGGTGCGCAACGTGATCCACGGCTTGAGCGCATCGAAGCGACGCGACGTGGCGAGGCTCTTGTCGACGAGGTTGGGCACACGCGCGTGCTCGGGGTTGAGGTAGTCGGCATTCATGCGCGAGTGCGCGAACATGCGGCGGTCCCGCACGAGCAGGGCGCTCGCGGCCACGGGCTGGTACCACGTCTTGTGGAAGTCGACCGTGACCGAATCAGCGCCACCGATCCCGTCGAGCAGCGAGGAGTGGCGGCTCGACGTCACGAGCGCGCCACCGACGGCGGCATCGACGTGCAGCCACAGCCCGCGTCCGTGCGTGATCTGTGCCAGCGCGGCGAGCGGGTCGACGGCCCCGCGGTCGGTCGTCCCCGCAGTGGCAGAGACGGCCATGACCGTGAGGCCAGCTTTCTCGGCGTCGTCGATGGCGCTCTCCACGCCGTCGGGGCGCAGGCGGCCGCGCTCGTCGGTGGGGCAGTGGACGACGGCGTCGGCTGCGAGGCCGAGGGTTCGGGCGGCCTTCGTCACGCTGAAGTGGGCCTCGGGTGAGGTGAGGATGCGTAGCGCGTCGAGGGGAGTGCCGTCGGCGGTGGAGTGTTCCCGAGCGAGCAGGAGCGCCTGGAGGTTCGACGCCGTGCCGCCGCTCGTGAAGACGCCGTCGGCGAGATCGCCGAGTCCGAGTCGGCCGGCCAGCCACTCGAGCAGATGCGTCTCGATGTGGGTGGCAGCGAGGCTCTGATCCCACGTGTCCACCGACGTGTTGACGCTCGAGGCGATGACGTCGGCCGCGATGGCGGCCGTGGCGACGGGGCAGTTGAGGTGGGCTTGGTAGCGGGCGTCGTGGAACCACACCGCGTGCTCGAGGAAGAGGTCGCGTGATTCCTCCAGTGCCGAACTCAGCTCACCGAGGGGGCGATCGAGGTCGACCTGGCGGACGACGGAGCGCAGGTGAGCCGGTGGCCGTGGTGTGGCCGGGTGGTTCGCCGAGGCCACGGCGTCGGCAACGACGGCCCCTGCTTCGCTGATCGCCTGCTCGTACTCGGGCAAGCTCTTGCCGCTGAAGAGTGCGTTGGGACGCACGGCACCTCCTGAATTAGTTAGGTAAGGCGAACCTAACTAAACCAAAGGGTGGAATGCATCCGTGGGAGGCGCGGGGTGAGAAGTCTCACGACTCGTCGGCGACGACCTCGTGGCGGTGAGGTGGGTTCGAACCGGCGCGCGTCACCGTCGTGGCCGAGGTGAGGAGGGCGCGCTCGAGGGCGGGGCGCACGTCGTCGGCCTGCGCCATCTCGAGGCGGCTACGGGCTTCCGCGCCACCCAGCAGGCCGGCGTCGAGGAGGCCGGAGATGAGACCGGACATGAACGAGTCGCCGGCGCCGACCGTATCGGTGACCTCGACGGAGTGGCCCGCGAACTCGAGCTCCTCGCCGTTGCCCACGACGACGAAGGCGCCGTCGCCACCGCGCGTGATGACGACGAGTCGCGGGCCGAGTTCGGCCCAACCGTGCGCGATCTCGCGCAGGCTACGGTCCGGGTAGATCCACTGTGCGTCCTCGTCGGACGACTTCACGACGTCGATGTGGTGGAAGAACTCCTCGACGCGAACCCGCTCGTCCTCGGGGGACTTCATGAGGGAGGGCCGCACGTTCGGGTCGAACGACGTCGTCGCGGCGCTGCGCGCAGCCTTGAGCGCGTCGAGAACGGAAGCGGCCCCCGGGTCGAGAGAGGCGCCGATCGAGCCGGTGTGGAGGTGTTCGGCGTCGTGCGGAATGCCGGTGACTGGAGGCCACTCGATGGCGAACTCGTACTCTGCGGCACCGTCCTCGCCGAGCGTGGCCTGGGCCGTCGAGGTCGACTCGAGGTCGAAGCTCGACATCGTGACGTCGACGCCCTCGTCCGTGAGTAGGTCACGGATGCGCTCGCCACGTGCGTCGTTGCCCAGGTGCGTGGCAAGCACGGCGGTGTGCCCCAGCCGAGCGAGGCCCACGGCGACGTTGAGCGGGCTGCCGCCGACGTGCTCGGTCACGTCACCGTCGAGTGCGTGGACGACGTCGATGAGTGCCTCGCCGATGACGAGCGTGGTGCGGGTGTTCGGCTGGGACATGCGGCTCCTCGTGGGGGCGTGAACCCCCACGAGGGGCGCGGGGGACGGGTCGTGCTTACTGGTACTGCTCGGAGGCGTACTCGGCCACCTTGCTCAGGCGGTGTTCGCCCTCGATGGCTCGTACGGTACCGCTCTTGCTGCGCATGACGAGGGAGCTGGTCGTGCAGCCGTCCTCGCGGTAGCGCACGCCGCGCAGCAGTTCGCCGTCGGTGACGCCGGTGGCGACGAAGAAGCAGTTGTCGCCGCGCACGAGGTCGTGCGTCGTGAGGACGCGGTTGATGTCGTGGCCGGCGTCGAGAGCGCGCTGCTTCTCCTCGTCGTCCTTCGGGGCGAGACGGCCCTGGATGACGCCGCCGATGCACTTGATCGCGCAGGCGGCGATGATGCCCTCGGGGGTGCCGCCGGTGCCCAGGAGCAGGTCGACGCCGGTGTTCGGGCGGGCGGCCATGATGGCGCCGGCGACGTCACCGTCGGAGATGAACTTGATGCGGGCGCCGGCGTCACGGATCTCCTGGGCAAGGCCCTCGTGGCGCGGGCGGTCGAGCAGGACGACGGTGACGCCGTTGTTCGAGGTGCCCTTGGCCTTCGCGATGCGCCGGATGTTCTCGGCGACAGGCAGGCGGATGTCGACGACGTCCGCAGCCTCGGGGCCGGTGGCCAGCTTGTCCATGTAGAACACGGCGCTCGGGTCGTACATCGAGCCACGCTCGCTCACGGCGAGCACGGAAACGGCGTTCGGCATGCCCTTGGCAGTGAGCGTGGTGCCGTCGATCGGGTCGACGGCGACGTCGACGTCCGGGCCCGTACCGTCCCCGACGCGCTCGCCGTTGAACAGCATCGGCGCCTCGTCCTTCTCGCCCTCACCGATGACGACGGTGCCGTTCATGCTCACCGTCGAGATGAGCGTGCGCATGGCCTCGACGGCGGCACCGTCGGCTGCGTTCTTGTCGCCGCGGCCCACCCACGGGCCGGCGGCCATCGCGGCGGCCTCCGTGACGCGCACGAGTTCGAGCGCGAGGTTGCGGTCGGGGATCTGATAGGTCGGCAGGGACGTGGTCACGTCGATGTCTCCTCGGGGTTGGAATGACGGCGTCGAACGGCTCGGCATCGCACCGCCGTGAGCGCTCGGACGGACCCGGTTCGCTCCGACGGGGCATTGTCGGAGACCATAGGGGCGTGAGCACGCCCCCCGAAACCGCCACGAACGACAACCCGACACCCCAGCCGCCGAAGCGGCGTGGGATGCAGGGCAATGCCAAGAGCATGGTCCTGTCCATGATCGCCTGTATCGCGGGGTGTTTGGTGCTTTTGGCCCTGATTCCTCGTCAGGGTGCGACGAAACTCGCCACGGTCGACGCGGCAGGCGTGGCCGGGCAGGTCTCGCAGTCGAAGAAGTGGGACGTCGCTGTTGCCGACGGCCTCGGTTCGCCCTGGCGTCCCGTTCACGCGGCGATGATCCCCGGCGACAAGGAGAACCCGGAGCGTTGGCGCGCCGGATACCAGGGTGCGGGCGAGGACTACCTCTCGATCCAGCAGCGCAAGGACGGTGGCGCGGCGTGGTTCGCGAAGGTCGCCAAGGGCACGAACTCCGGTGAGCTCAAGGCTGGAGGTGCCACGTGGCGCAAGGTCGAGATGGACGGCGACCAGAAGGCGCTCGTGCGCACGACGCCGCTGGCGGGCCTCGACACCGTCGTCACCGGCAAGGGCACGTGGAATCAGCTCGAGCAGGTCGCGAAGTCGGCCAAGCCCATCAGCGCCGTCACGAAGTGACGCTGCGGCTCGGCCGTCGTCGGTCGAGCTGAATCTCGGAACTCCGACGCCCGGCCGGTCAGCTCACTTCTGCTCGGCGTCACCCTCACCGTCGCGGCCCTCGCGCCGCGCCACGGCGTCCTCGATGCGTGACTGTGCACCGTCGAGCCACGTCGAGCAGTGATCGGCGAGAGCCTCGCCGCGTTCCCACAGGCGCATGCTCTCCTCGAGTGGGGTGCGGCCACTCTCCAGCGTGGACACGATGGACGCGAGTTCGTCGCGCGCCTGCTCGTAGCCCATCTGGGCGATGTCGCTGGTGTCGACGGCCGTGAGTGTCGAGGCGTTGGTGCCGGTCGCTTCGCCTGCGTTCTGTGTGTCGTCGCTCATGCGTCGTCTCCTCGTGTCTTTCGGGCGGCGTTCGTCTTCTTCTTCGGCGTGGGCGCCTTCGAGTCTCGCGTCGGGGGTGCCGACACCGGGGTGGCGGCGAAGTTGCCGTCGGCCACCGTCACCTTGAGCAGGTCGTCGGCGCTGACGCTCTCACGCGAGGTGACGAGGGTGCCGTCGACCTGCTGGACGACGGCGTACCCACGATCGAGCGTGCGTTGCGGTGAGAGCGCGACGACCTGCGCACGGGCGTGAGCGACTTGGTCGTGGGCGCGCGAGAGGCGTTGGCGCAGGGCGTAGGCGCTGCGGTTCGTCATGCGGTCGAGGTCGTCACGTCGGTCGGCGACGAGCGAACTCGGGTCGGCCAACGCCGGCCGGGAAACGAGGGCGTTGAGGTGGCGCCGTTCGGCGGCGAAGCGCCCGCGCAGCCCCTGGCTGAGGCGCACCCGCGCCTCACGCAGCGACGAGCTCTCGAGGGCCAGGTCCGGCACGATGCTCTTGCCCGCGTCCGTGGGCGTCGACGCGCGCAGGTCGGCCACGTGGTCGAGCAAGGGCGTGTCGACGTCGTGGCCGATGGCACTGACGATCGGCGTGCGGGCTGCGGCGACGACGCGCACGAGTGCTTCGTTGCTGAACGGCAGGAGGTCTTCGAAGGAGCCGCCGCCGCGCGCGACGACGATCACGTCGACGTCGTCGATCTCGTCGAGTTCGCGGATGGCACCGCCGACCTGCTGCACCGTGTCGGGGCCCTGGACGGCGACCTGCCGAATCTCGAAGCATGCTGCGGGCCATCGTCTGCGAGCGTTCTCGACGACGTCGTTCTCTGCGGCACCCGCTCGGCCGGTGACCAGACCGATGCGGCGGGGGAGGAACGGAAGGGCCTTCTTGCGGTCGCGGTCGAAGATGCCTTCGGCCGCGAGCGTTCGCTTGAGTTGCTCGAGACGGAGCAGCAGTTCGCCCTCGCCGACGGGACGCATGACGCGACCCTCGAGCATGAGTTGGCCACGTTTCGGCCAGAACGTCGGTTTCGCGTGGACGACGACTCGCGCCCCCTCGCGCACGAGCGGCCCCATCGCGTTGAGCGTGTTCGTCGGGACGGTGAGCGACAGGGACATGTCGACGTCGGCATCACGCAGGGTGAGGTAGGCGGTGCGGGCGCGCACGTTGAGCTGGACGATCTGGCCCTCGACCCACAGCGGCGACATGCGATCGACGTACTCGGCGATCTTCATGCTCAGCACGCGCACGGGCCACGGCGATTCGGCGCTCGTGTCACCCGCCAGCTGAGGAAGGTGTGGGGGAACGTTCGTCACCCCGCCCACTGTAGGCGTCAAGGCGGCACACAGCGCGGGTCGTTACCATGGGGTTGTGGAAACTCAGACGAAGCGTGTCCTGCTGGCCGCCCCGCGCGGGTACTGCGCGGGCGTCGACCGTGCCGTGATCACCGTCGAGAAGGCTCTCGACCTCTACGGCCCGCCGGTGTACGTGCGTAAGGAGATCGTCCACAACAAGCACGTCGTGACGACGCTCGAACGTCGCGGCGCGATCTTCGTCGACGAGACCGACGAGGTGCCCGAGGGCGCCACCGTCGTCTTCTCGGCGCACGGTGTGGCCCCCGTCGTTCACGACGAGGCCAAGGCGCTGTCACTCAAGACGATCGATGCCACGTGCCCGCTCGTGACGAAGGTGCACCGCGAGGCCATCCGGTTTGCGGATGCCGATTACGACATCCTCCTCATCGGGCACGAGGGGCACGAAGAGGTCATCGGTACTTCCGGCGAGGCGCCCGAGCACATCACCCTCGTCGACGGCCCCGACGACGTGAAGAACGTCGAGGTTCGCGACCCGGAGCGCGTGGTGTGGCTGTCGCAGACCACGCTTTCCGTGGACGAGACGATGGAGACGGTGCGCCGTCTGCGCGAGAAGTTCCCGAAACTGCAGGATCCGCCGAGCGACGACATCTGCTACGCCACGCAGAACCGTCAGCTCGCGGTCAAGGAGATGGCGGCGGACACCGACCTCATGATCGTCGTCGGCTCGCGTAACTCGTCGAACTCGGTGCGTCTCGTCGAGGTGGCGCTCGAGCACGGTGCCAAGGACGGTCACCTCGTCGACTACGCCGCCGAGATCGACCCGGCGTGGCTTGACGGCGTCGGCACGGTCGGCGTCACCTCCGGAGCCTCGGTTCCCGAGATCCTCGTGCGCGAGGTTCTCGAGTTCCTCGCCGAGCGCGGTTACGAGGACGTCAAGCCGATCATCTCGGCCGAGGAATCGCTGACGTTCGCGCTGCCGATGGAACTGCGTCGCGACCTCAAGGCGCGCGGTCTTCCGGACGGTGCCAAGGTCGTCGGTCAGGGTTTCGTCGCAGACCTTCACTGACCTCACGGCGTAAGGCGATTTGTGGCTCACCCCCGCGGGTGAGCGTTGTCAAATCGTGACCGGAATGCCCCGGAATTTCAGGGGGCATTAAGAGTCCTTTCTTATGGTCGGACCACGCGGTGGGCGGGGAACTCCACCGTGGTGAGTCGATTTTTGAAGTGAGGACGCCGGTGCCACGGCCCACAGACGCGCGCGCTGCTTATTACCCGGGGTTGGACGGCCTGCGTGCCATTGCCGTCGCCCTCGTCATCGCCTACCACGTGGGTGTGCCACACATGAGTGGTGGCCTGCTGGGCGTGGGTGTGTTCTTCACCCTCAGCGGGTACCTCATCACGTCGCTGCTCATCAGTTCGTGGCAGCGCAAGGGCAGCCTGGGGCTGAAGAAGTTCTGGATCCGTCGTGCCCGCCGACTTCTGCCGGCCGTCGTGCTCCTGCTCGTCGTCGTCATGATCGCGGTTGCGTTACTCACGCCCGACAAACTCGGTGAGCGAACGAGCGAGGCGCTCGCGGCTCTCTTCTATGTGGCGAACTGGCGCACGATCCTCGAGGGCGACACCTACTTCAACCGCTTCGAGGGGCCTTCGCCGCTGGAGCACCTGTGGTCGCTGTCGGTGGAAGAGCAGTTCTACGTCCTGTGGCCGCTGCTCCTGCTCGGTCTCCTCACGGTGTTCAAGGGGCGTTTCAAGCAGGTCGCCGGTGTGACGTTCGCGCTCGGGCTCGTCTCGATGATCCTGCTCGCCGTCGTCGCGCCGACGGGCAACGCCGACGCCACACGGGCCTACGAGGGCACGGACACCCGTGCCGGCGGGCTCCTGTGGGGTGCTGCCCTGGCCTTCCTGTGGCACCCGAGCGTCGCCGAGCGTTTCGCGAGTGCTGCTCATCGCGCGGGCGTGGCCCTCATCGGCGCCCTAGGTCTCGTCGGCATCGGCCTGCTCGCGGCGTTCACGACGGAGACGTCCCCCTTCATCTACCGCGGTGGCATCGCGCTGCTCACGATCGCGACGTGCATGGTGCTCTTCGCCGCGGCACACCCGAACAACGTCATCGCGAAGGTGCTGTCGGTGCAGCCGTTGCGCTCGCTCGGTGAGCGTACGTACGGCATCTACCTGTGGCACATGCCGGTTGCGGCGTTTCTGCCCGAGCGTTCGTTCTACGGCAACACCCTCCTGCGAGGCACGATCGTCGTCGTGTTGACGCTTGTCATCGCGTCGCTGTCCTGGGTCGTGGTCGAGGACCCGATCCGTCGTTACGGGCTCGTCGGGGCGTGGAAGCGCGGCACAGCGCCGATGCGTGCAGGTGCGAGCCGACGTGTGCTGCCGCCGTTCATCGTCGGTGGTGGGGCTCTGACGGCGCTCTCCGTCGGCGCAATGGCGGCGGTCGGCAACCTGCCGCAGATGTCGGTCAAGGAGATCGCGGCGAAGCAGAATGCGGACTCGGAGAAGAAGGCCGCTGCGGCTCCTGCCGTTGCCTACCCACAGCCGGGGAAGCCGCTCAAGACGTCGTGCGAGAAGGTTGTGCACATCGGTGACTCGTCGTCGCTCGGGCTCGAGGACGGCGCCTCGACCAACATCACCGATCCGGCCAAACGCATCCGCGCGCGCTACCAGGGCGTTGGGGTGACGACGGTGCTCGAGGACATCAAGGGCGGCCGCAACATCATCGAGCACTTCGGTAGCGACACGAACGGCAAGGAGGCCGTGGCCCAGCACGTGCGCGAAGGCTTCGACGGCTGCTGGGTCATCGCGCTCGGCATGAACGATGCCGCGACGATGGCGAAGGGCGAGTCGCCGTTCACGGCCGACATGCGCGTCGATGCGCTGCTCAAGCAGATACCGAAGAACGCCAAGGTGCTGTGGGTGACGTCGGTGACGCAGGCCTGGGTGAACAACCCGCTGTACGCCAACAAGAACATGGCGGCGTTCAACGAGAAGGTCGTGGCGGCCACGAAGCGCTACCCGAACCTGCGCGTCTACGACTGGGCGTCGGAAGCCCTGCCGCACCCCGAGTGGTTCCTCCAGGATGATGCGAACCACAACAACGGCACGGGGTCGTCAGCCAAGGCGCGGGGCATTTCTCGGGCGCTCGCGGTGGCGTACCCGAAGGGTGGCGACCCGCTCGACGTGTCGACGGTGTACGCCGACAAGCCGAAGGCGGCCGCAGCCAAGTAGTCGGCTGTTCTCGTCTCGTCGTTCGCGGCCCGGCTTCAGGCTCGGCGGCGTTCGTCGTCCTCGGGGTCGTCGTAGATCGCCTCGAGGAGCGATTCGTGGGTGAGCGGACGCGGCACCGAGGTGAGGGGGGTGACCTCGGGCGCCGGTGCGGTGGCGAGGTCGAGCTCGTGCATGCGGCGCGACGTCACGAGGACGCGAGATTCGAGGGAACCGACGAAGAGGTTGTAGGCCTCGACGCTGCGGCGCAGTGAGCCGCCGAGGTCGTGGGTGTGCTTGGCGAGGGTGCCGATGCGCTCGTGGAGTTCGCGACCGAGCGTGAGGAGTTCGCGGGCGTTGTCTTCGACGGTGGCGTGCTGCCACAGCACCGCGACGCTGCGCATCGTGGCGAGCAGGGTGCTCGGGGAGGCGAGGACGACGCGCCGCTCCATGGCGCTCTCGAGCAGGCCAGGTGAGGCGTTGAGCGCAGCGGCGAGCATGGCATCGCCGGGCACGAACGCGATGACGAAGTCGGGGGAGGTGGCCACGGCGCTCCAGTAGCGCTTCGACGCGAGAGTGTCGACATGCGCCGCCAGGGCCTTGCCGTGGCGTTTGAGGGCTGCGGCGCGCAGGGCGTCGTCGGTGTCCGTGGCCTGCGCCTCGAGGAACGCGCTCATGGGTGCCTTGGCGTCGATGACGAGCTGGCGGTTGGCGGGCAGGTGGACGACGACGTCCGGGCGCACGGGGCGGCCTTCGTCGTTGTGTCCGCGCCACTGCTCGTCGAAGTCGCAACGGTTGAGCATGCCGGCGAGTTCGAGGATGCGGCGCAACTGCGCCTCGCCCCACTGCCCGCGCACGTTCGAGGCGTTGAGCGAGCCGGCGAGCGACGACGTCTCGCGCCGCAACAGCTCCGTGCTGGCTCGCACGTCCTTGAGCGCGACGTCGACGTGGCTGTACTGCTCCACGCGGTCACGTTCGAGCGTTGCCACCTGGTGTTCGACACGGGCCAGGGTGTCGCGCAGCGGCAGCAGCGCGGCGGCCGTCTGGGCGTCGTCGCTCACGGTGGCTTCGAGGTCGACGACGCGTTCGCGCAGCACGTCACGCTCGGCACTGACGGCGGCGAGGTCGTCGCGTGCGCGCCCCGCGGTGACCAGCGCGGTGAGGCGCCAGGCGACGATGGCGCCGAGCGTCAGCCCGAGGGCGAACAGGGAGACGGCGAGAAGCGGGGACATGCCCTCACGATGGCATGGGCCACCGACAACCGCGGAACGACGGGGATTTCGGTGGCCCCGCGCGTCAGCGGTGTGCGCGGTTGAAGTGCCGTTGCGTCAGGGTGAATCGGCTCTCCTCGCCGAGCTGGCGCCACACGAGGCGCTCGACCACGAGCGTCACGACGCCGGCAATGAGCATGCCTGCGATGTTGAGGCCGAGTTGTGCCAGCGAGCCGCGGATCTCCTGCCAGTCCCAGATCGCGAGGCCGAGCGCCACATTGCCGGCGGCGGGCACCGTCGTCACGCTGATGAAGACGCCGACCATGGCACTCGACTTGTCGATGGCCATGGCGAGCACCCCGGCCGCGCCCGCGAGAAGAGCGACGATGAACGACCACTTGTCCGGCCGCCAGATGAAGTTCGTCTGCGGTCGCTCGCGCGTCACCATGTCGGCGTCGAAGAGCCCGACGTGGAGGCCGACCCACGCGAGCGCCGTGATGACGGCGATGGCGGCGCAGAAGGTCCAGACGAGAAGCGCGAACGAGCGGCCGGCGAGGTGCCACTCGCGCATCGCGAGGCCGACGCAGGTGGCTGCGACCGCGGCGAACTCGGGGCCCACGACCATCGCTCCGACGACGAGCACCGACGAGTCGGTGAGAACTGCGATCGAGGCGAGAGCCGTGGCGATGACGAGGAACGCCAGGTAGTTGACGGTGATGTGGCTTGCGCCCTTCGCCCGCTCGACGAGGAGGCGCCAGATGACGGCGTCGTCGGGGTCGCCGTGGGCCGCACGCTCCACCGATGAGGCGCGCTGGAACGGGGTGGCGAGGGGCTCGCTGAGGACGATGCCGCCGGAGTCGCCGAGACCCATGTCGGTGAGGTCGTCGATGACGAAACTGACGGCCTCGCGGGCGACGTCGGCCTCGATGAGGTCGCCTTCGGGCTTGAGTACCGCACCGGGGGAGACAGTGACGTTGGTGACGGCCTCGTCGTCGACGAGGCGGGTGCGAACCTGCGACGACAGTGCGCTCGGCACGGTGAGGCGCAGGTGCATCAGCATGCGCTCACGATACGGCGGCCGCAGGGTACGCCCGGCGAATAGGTCGACCGATGGTCGGTCGGTAGAATCGTCGATCGTGGCACTCACCATCGGAATCGTCGGTCTCCCCAACGTCGGCAAGTCGACGATGTTCAACGCACTGACGAAGAACAACGTCCTCGCAGCCAACTACCCGTTCGCAACGATCGAGCCGAATGTCGGCGTCGTTCCGTTGCCGGACCCGCGCCTCAAGGTGCTCGCGGGCATCTTCGGCTCGCAGGCGATCCTGCCGGCGACCGTGTCGTTCGTCGACATCGCGGGCATCGTCAAGGGTGCCTCGGAGGGAGAGGGCCTCGGCAACAAGTTCCTCGCGAACATCCGTGAGGCCGACGCGATCTGCCAGGTCGTGCGTGCGTTCGTCGACGACGACGTGCACCACGTCGATGGCAAGGTCTCTCCGAGCTCCGACCTCGAGACGATCAACACCGAGCTGGTGCTCGCCGACCTGCAGACCCTCGAGAAGGCCGTGCCGCGTCTGGAGAAGGAGGTCAAGGGCAAGAAGACCGAGAAGTCGGTCTACGAGGCTGCCCTGGCCGCGCAGAAGGTGCTCGAGGAGGGCAAGACGCTCAGCTCGGTCGGTTTCGACACGAGCGAGATCCGCGAGCTCGGGCTGCTGACGGCGAAGCCGTTCATCTACGTGTTCAACGTGGACGAGTCGCAGCTGACGGACGAGGCGTTCCAAGCCGAGATGCAGAAGCTGGTGGCTCCGGCGGACGCGATCTTCCTCAACGCGCAGCTCGAGTCCGAGGTGGCCGAGCTGGACGAGGACGAGGCGAAGGAGCTGCTCGAGTCGGTCGGCATCACCGAGCCGGGCCTGGAGCAGTTGGCGCACAAGGGCTTCAACACGCTCGGGCTGCAGACGTACCTGACGGCCGGGCCGAAGGAGACGCGCGCCTGGACGATTCACAAGGGTTGGACGGCCCCGCAGGCCGCGGGCGTCATCCACACCGACTTCCAGAAGGGCTTCATCAAGGCCGAGATCATCAGCTTCGACGACCTCGTCGAGTGCGGATCCGTTGCCGAAGCCCGCGCCAGGGGTAAGGCCCGCATGGAGGGCAAGGACTACGTCATGGCCGACGGGGACGTGGTCGAGTTCCGCTTCAACGTCTAAAAAAGCGCGTCTGACCAGGGGTTTTTCCTTCGCAGTTTCCGATCTGGCTCGGCGGACGAGTTCCGATCGACCATCAGTTGCTAAGCATTTGCCCCGCTGACCGGGGACTTTGGTCGGCCTCTGCGGGGCTCTCGCAGGGGCCGGCTGCCTTCCTTCGGGTGTGCGCGCGGAGCAGGCAGGCGGCCTCGAAGGGCCTGTTCTGGGGGCAAGTTCTAATTGTTCGGCGGGCGATTGCTCGGCACGAGCGCTGACTCATAAATCGCCCTGACTCAAAAGTTGGTTGCCCGGGAGGTCGAATCTCTTCGGCAGGCGGGCCATCCTTCAGGACGCAAACGCCGGAGGCCGCAGATGGACGTGGGGCCACGAGTGGTTGCGGGCGAATGACTGAGAGGCTCTCGACGGCGAGAGCAAGCCGTGACCGGGCCTGGATGCCATAGTAGTCAGGTCGCACCGGCTTCAGTGACTCCTCGGGATACGCCGCATGGAGCAGCTTGGGAAGTCTGTCATAGGTCATCGATAGCCTCGAGGTATGAAGACCATGGAGCAGGAGCGGGTGGAGCGCTTTGAGCGCACGTTCTATGAGAGAGACATCGACTCGACCTACCTCGAGTTATACCGCCGGGAGCAGGTCCTGCCCCGCGCCTTCGCCTACATCCACGCTGGCCTCGACGCCGAGTTCAAGCACATGAACTACAAGGCCCGTGGCGGCAGCAGCGGACACTTCAATGCTGACAACTCGAGGAACTTGCTAGGTCTCATCGACCTTTTGACAGAAGCCCGCACGTTACTCAACAAGGCCGGTCACTCGCTTACCATGACTCCCGAGTACCAGCGGGTCATCGAGAACGCGCCGGCATGGCTCGTTGATAGTGGAGGGAGCCCCATCCCAGAAGGCTTCACTCCCGTCGAGGTCGAAAGCTACGCGCCAGTCTTCAGCCTCGGTGACCAAGCCGTATCAGTGTCCGATTCCCACATCGTGAAGCTGACGCCCATCGGCGAGGGTGCATTCGCTTTGGTCCATCGGTTCACTGATCCGAACTACGGCATGACCTTGGCAAGGAAGAAGCTCAAACCCGGTGCTGATGATCGGGAGAAGGAGCGCTTCCGCCGCGAGTTCGAGCTGATGAAGGAGCTTCAGTTCCCGTACGTCCTTGAGGTCTACAACTTCAAGGAGTCGGACTGGACGTACACCATGGAACACTGCGACACCTCGCTGGAGGACTACATCGCAAAACGCAACAACCAGCCAGGCTTCGGCCCGACCACCCGCAAGCGAATCGCGCTGCAGTTCCTCTACGGCCTCAACTTCATCCACTCCAAGGGGCACTTCCACCGGGATCTGAGCACCAGGAACGTCCTGCTCCGCACCTTCGGCGGTTCAGCCGTGCTGGTTAAGCTGTCCGACTTCGGCCTGGCCAAGCTCAAAGGGTCCGAGTTCACGACGACGGAGACCGAACTCAAGGGTACGAAGATCGATCCAGCTCTCGGCTCGTTCAAGGACTTCGGTGCTGTCCATGACATCTTCGCGGCTGGCTTCGTACTGCTGTACATCTTCACTGGGCGGAAAAACATCGGGCGGAACGATGCAACTCCGATCGAGCAGATCATCCACAAATGCGTCGATTCTCAGCCTGGCCGGCGCTACCAGTCGGTGATGGAGCTGATCGCTGACGTTGAGGCACTGGACACGACCGTGACTGGTGAAGCCCCGGCGTAGATTCCACCCTTCATACCGGCAACCGACGGCGATACGAGCTTCTTTGTATGCGGAGTGACTGTCAGGACGATTCGACGACTCTCCAGCGAAAGTCGACGAAGGGCGGAACGTATTGACTGCCGCTGGTGTCCTCTTGCTGTACCCGGAGGATTTCGACGACGGCCAGTCGCCCGTGCGCATTCATGAGAACGACGCTGTGGCCAACCTGTGGAGCGACAGACCGTCCGGGTGTGAGGTGCTGCGCGAGATCGGCGTCGTCGACGTCGATGCCTCGGATCAGGCCGACGGACTTGATTGGGTCCTTGTACACGTACACCGAGTCGTACGAGCGTCCGCTGATATGGAGCGCGAACTCAGAGGCTCCACAGCCCCAATGGAACCTGTTACCGGGCGCGTCTTCGTACATGAAGTGCGTCTCGCCGACGAGATTTGGACTTCTCCATTGGGCTGGGGAACTGCGCAGTTCCTGCCGCTCGAGCCGTGTGGCTCGCTCACGTAGAGTCGCGATAGGCGTAGCGCTGTCGCGGTTGGCCGGCAGCCCTGCGACCCAGCGCCACAGATCCTCGATCTGCCCTGCCCCGGGGAACTCCTGCTGGCTGCCGGGGGAGTGATTGAAGTCGAAGCCCTTGGGCATCCGTTCGCCGAGCCATGCTGGCAGGGCGCACGAGGCGTTGTCGACGAAGAGGGTGGAGAGCCAGGCAGGGGCGCGGTCCTCGTAGACCTCGGCTATCCAGCGGCTCTCTTTGCCCACACCCGACTCGGGCTTGGTGTCGGCTCGTTCGACGTAGTTGTGGTCCACGACTAGCAGAACGTGCTCGCAGTCCGTGACTCGGCGCATGAATCCGTTCAGGTCGTCGCCGTAGTCGACGTCGGCATCGATCAGGACGTCGAACCCGAGTGCCGTGAGCTGCGCAGCGAGCAGGCGCACCCACTCGCGGTGCCCCTCCGACGTCCAGGCGTACGAGATGAACAGGTCTGCGCCCATAGATATCCTCATTCCGGTCGGCTGAGTGCTGCTCTCACGTGAGCAGCTGTCATCAGGAGACTACGGTCGGCGAGGGACAAACTGGGGCCATGGCCAGATTCGGCACCGTGTTGGCGGCACCGGCAGCGACCGGTTGGCGTGGAGCAGGGCCTCGACTACCTCATTCACTAGGGCAGGTCTCGTTCCGCCAGAGCGCGAGTGATCTCGTCCCACTGGGAGCTCGCCACCAGTTGGTTGTGCCGGCGTAAAGCGGTCTGCCATGACCCGAACTCTGCTGGGAGCTCGCGCCACGGGATACCAGTGCGGGTCTTGTAAAGAGCCGCGTCGACGATCTTGCGTACGTCAGTGCGTGGCCGCCCGCGGAGAGGGCCCTCTTCTGTGTGAACGATGTGCTTGATCCAGCTCCATTGCTCATCTGTGAGTCGTTGATAGTCAGACTGGAGGCCCTCGGTGACGCTGCTGTCGTCGCCATCCGTCGCCTGGTCCCAGGTTCACGGTTCCTCGCGACGCGGACGACGTCGTCCCGGAACTCCTGGGGATAGGAAGCAGGCATGGTACACATCCATCCCTGCAACGCTCTCCAGCGCCACAGATCATGTGACACCTACACGTGCGTCTGTCCCTATGGCTATGGTGATCGCTTCTATGTCGTACCAAAAACGAAAGTAGTAGCTCGTTGGGGGATCCCTCAGCGGGCATTCATTCGGGCAGGGCTTACGTACGCCAGGAACTTGAGCCCCACCACCCACCGCGCCTTCAGCTCGTCGTTGACGAATTCTTCGCCTTCCGGTGCGCGTACCATGCTGACCCGACACTCGTGCAGGGCGATAACCATCCCCGATTCCTCCATGCCGAGGATCGCAAGCGACCGCGCGAGCGGGAGATTTCTTCCTCGACTGACCTCAGTGCAGTCTTCAGTAAACGGTTCGCGTTCGCCAGGAGGGAATCCTGCAGTGCGATGACGTGAGAGGTAGAGAGGACATCGGGGAGGTGCTACTTGCGTGTCATCCGTACAGTCTGACGCAGCCCAGCGACACCGTTCGGCGGCGCGTGAACGCCACGAGCGGAGACGTTATTTGGCTACGGAACGCGGTGGAATTTCGTTTCGCCATCTAACCCCTCCACGGACCTTATTGGGCCGGACCCAGTGATTTCATCCCGGTACTGGGGCGCATCTCCAGGTCTTACCCGATGTCTATCTCAGGCTGACTGATTCAAGCTTCCTGACGTATCGGGAGCTCGCGCGAACGTGACGGTTCGGCGGCACACTCCTGTGTCGCAGGTGCGAGCGAGAGGACCAGAAGCGAGGCGCAGATGCCCGCGAGACCAGCCCATCCGATGGCGGGGAGGCGCTCACCGACGAGGACCACGGCCAGGAGGGCGGCGATCGAGGGTTCAGCGAGCGTGAGCGTTGTCTCGGCGCTTGGAGTGACGCGCGTGAGGCCATACCCGAAGAGCAGATAGCCCAGGAGCATCGGGACCAGTGCCATGTAGATCCCGACCATCATCGGTTGGGCGGAAGCGGTGCGCCGGTCAGCAGGAGTACAGGCATGAGGGCAATGCCGTCCAGGTCGACGACAGCGCCCATCGCGGCGGCGCGCCCGACGCCGGGATTCGTGAGGCGGTGAGGCGCCGCCGAGAGTCCCTGTCGCTGGGCTTGAAAGGGCGGTCCCGGTGGAAGGAGCGGGTCGTTGGATGGGTAGCCGCAAAAGCTCGAATTGCGCTGGGCCAACAAGGACGTGGCGCTTATCCCCACGACCGCCAACCGGTACGCGTACTCGTGGGCCGAACCCAAGGACCCGGGCTACTGCGAGCCCCACATCCTCGTGTGCGAAGAGACGGTCACCCCTCCCCGGCGTCGAAACTGGACCTGCAGACTAACTTTGAGCCAGCCGACCAGGCTGCGTGACGATCCAATGTCACCCATCCGAGCAGCAGCCCCTGACTTCGGGGCGCATTCAACGATCAGAGGCCAGGAGCAGGCTGCACCGGTCGCTTCGGGCAGTGGACCAAGCCCACCTAGCATTGAAGTATGGGTACGTTCGAATCACCTGCTGGACGGTCGCGCCGGTCGGTCCTCGCTGGGCTGCTGACGGTCCCTTTCGCTGGGCTAGCGAACGGATGTGCACCCATCAGCAGGAACGACGACGAGACTTCGGATGCGCGGATCGCCCTGGTGTACCGCGGACCGGCGGGGTGCGCAGGATGCTCGGAAACTCTTGCTGAGCGACTGTCGCAATCACCGCTTGGTATGGACGTTGCGTTTATCGGCCCGCACGAAGAATTCCCTCTCGAATCAAGCGCCCTTTCTGGAGTCGCTCTTTACGCTCAGCCGGGCGGTGGAGACGATATTCGTGCCGCTGCCCAGAGTTTTCCTGCGGATTTCATCCGCGGGGTGAGTGACTTTGTGGCCACCGGCGGTAGCTACCTCGGCATCTGCATGGGTGCATATCTTGCAGGGAGCGAGGGCTTCGGCTTTTTCAGTGAATCCGTCGAGGGGGAGGTGGGCGTTCCCGACTTCCCTGTGAAAGATAGTGCGGATGATGTGGTGGCAGTCACGTGGGGCGACACGTTGCGATGGACCTACTTCCAAGAGGGCGCGCGGTTGCCTGTAGACGGCGCTGAGGCCTACGCCCATTACGAGACAGGCGACCTCGCCGCCGCGTGTTATCGGTTTGGCGATGGCAGTGTGGGCTTGATTGGCCCTCATCCGGAGGCGGACGCAACCTGGTTCGAGGACGCCGATCTCTCTGATCAAGACGGCGACGACTGGCGATATGCGCTCCCGCTCGTCAAACGGATTCTCAGTTGACCGTCGGGACGGCCAAGTGCGAGACAATTGGCCCAGGGGGGAGCAACAAAGCCCACTCTTGTCCTCTAAAGGCTCACTCCTCGCACCACGGAATAGGTCTCCGGCCGGCCAGCGACCGGCGACTCCTTGCGCTTCTCGAACCGAAAATTGCCGTGTTCCTGACAAGACTTTTAAGACTGAGCAACTACCAATGCTGTCATGCACTCCAGCTGCGAAACGCCGTCGAATTTAGGACGGGTCTCACGTCTGGAGGTAGGAAGTGATCAGGGACGCGCACGACGCGAACGAGACAACGAAGACGAACGACTTCGAGCTGACACGCCTCCGCGCGGCCCTGCCCGAGTACTTCGACAAGGACGGTGGCTTCAGGCTCGACCGCCTTCAGGACGCGCTCAGTTCGACCGATGTCTCGATGACCCGCGAGGCTACGACCTCAAGTCCCTCGGGAAGTCCTACGCCAAGTACCTGACCTCGACGCGGACCGAGACGGTATGGTGCCTGACCTTGAGCACAACGCCGACGCGACGAACGCTGAGTCGGAGAATCTGTACATCGTCGGGGACAATCTAGATGCGCTCAAGCATCTGCTGGGGTCCTACGCGGGCCAGGTCAAATGCATCTACATCGATCCGCCGTACAACACAGCACCGCGGCCACGGTTACGTAGACGAGATCCTCGAGTGCATCACCCGATTCCATATCGGGGATGGAGCTCGACGAATTACCGCGACCACAGATGCGGTCAATACCCCGATGGCGGCGGCGTTCGACCCGGGCCGGTTACAAGCTTGGTCGAGGTGCGCATCGACCTGGAGCCGTCCCAGATGTACTGACCGGCGACGACGGCACCCGCCAGCGGGCGAGGACTATTCTTCGCAGACCCCGCTGATCATCCGGTTCGGCGAAGAGTTCGCCGCGTGTCCTGTGAAATGTTCGATGCCTCTGACAGGCGATCAGCAGGCCAAGAACCTCGAGCTCGCGGTGGGCTAGCCCGTGCAGGTCCTCGCAGGGTGAGAGCACGACGACCAGGCTCAGGTGGCGGGGAGCGTCTTGAGGCATGCCCAGAGCCATGACGCGCAGGTAGCCGCCGGGTTCGGTTGGCGCGGGCAGCAGGAACGAGGTCCGCGGTCCGCCGAGCATCGCGCGGGGCCGCGGCCAGTACTGGCGAGCGGGGGCGGAAAGTGGGGTGGTCGGGCAGACCGAGCAGGGCCATAACGTCTCGTGACCGGCTGGAGCCTGACTCATTCCCCAGCATCCGCACCGACCTGCGCAACACCGGCGCGAATGTGGTGGACCATGGGGGTGGCTCGAGACGGGAACCTGGTCACCAGCCGCTCACCCGATGATCTCTTCCCTCTGTTTCGCCGTGGGAGTACTGTTCAGTCCACCGACGCCGGAAACTGCTCGTGAGCAGCCCGGTACGCCACATGGCGCAGGCGGGGCTGACTAGCAGCTCGACACCCGGCACCTCGGTAGCTCCAACCCTCCTGGAGGTAGGTAGCGCATGAGATGAGCTGCGTCCGGGCCGTCTTCCAAGTCGACCGATGACCCACGCAGTAAGCCAGCACCGGTCGCGGACGCGCTGGCACTTCGAGGATCTCAGCCCACGTCCCACCTCAGGACAACCAGAAGGAAGTGATCGCGGATGCGACGGATAACGCTGCCGAGCGGGGAGTCCATCCCTGTGCTGGGCCAGGGCACCTGGGGCTGGGGAGAGGACCCCGGCCGCCGCGGCGACGAGGTCTCAGCGCTGCACGCCGGCCTCGAGCTGGGCATGACGCTGGTCGACACCGCCGAGATGTACGGCGACGGCGGCGCGGAGGAGGTGGTCGGTGAAGCATTGGCGGGTCGCCGCGACGAAGCATTCGTGGTCAGCAAGGTCCTTCCGTCCAACGCCTCCCGTTCCGGCACGATCGCGGCCTGCGAACGCAGCTTGAAACGCCTGGGCACCGATCGGATCGACCTCTACCTGCTGCACTGGCAGGGCGGGTACCCGCTGCAGGACACGGTCGCGGCCTTCCAACAGCTCTTCGAGGACGGGAAAATCCGATACTGGGGCGTCAGCAACTTCGACCACCGGGCCCTCGCCGACCTGCGGGACGTGCCGGGCAGCAGCGGGCTGGCCACGGATCAGGTGCTGTACAACCTGTCGCGGCGAGGACCGGAGTACGACCTACTGCCGTGGTGCACCGACCACCAGCTGCCGGTCATGGCGTACTCGCCGATCGAGCAGGGCCGCATCCTTCACGACACGACGCTGAACGACGTCGCGGCCCGCCACGGCGTCAGCCCCGCGGCGGCGGCCATCGCCTGGGTGCTGCGTCGCGACTCGCTCTGCACGATCCCCAAGGCGAGCAGCCCGCAGCACGTGCGCGACAACGCCACAGCACTGGACGTGGAGCTGACCCGCGAAGACCTGGATGCTCTGGACCGTGCGTTTCCGCCCCCGAGCGGACCGCGACCATTAGAAATGCTGTGACCCTGCCCAAGGGCGCAGCCCGGTCGTTCCGGGCAGCGCTCCGGACAGCGCGGCAGCACCGTCGGTGAGGGTGGCAGTTGCCGGGCTTGAAAGGGGATGATTTCGCGGATGTCAGAGAACTCTGAGCCGGGCAGCGAGGCCGACGCGCGGGACAGCGGCAGCGGGTCGGTGGGCAACCTCGAGCTGTTCTTCGACCTGGTGTTCGTGTACGCCGTGGCGCAGCTGACCGAGCTGGTGCGGGACGACGTTTCGTGGCGGGGTTTCGGTCATGGTGTGCTCGGCCTACTGGCGGTGTGGTGGGCCTGGGTCTGCTACACCTGGCTCACCAACACCTTCACCACGAATCGGGTGGTATTTCGCTGCCTGGTCATCGCCGCCATGGCTGCGATGCTGCTGGCCGCAAGCGCACTCCCGACCGCGTTCAGCACCGGAGCCCTCGTCTTCGGGCTTGCCCTGCTCGCCATCCGCGTCATCCACCTGGTCTTGTTCGTCGTGGACGCCTCCCACGACGACGAACACCTCCGTGCAGGCCTCCTGCGGCTGGCCCCGAGCCTGCTCATCGCACCAGTCCTGATCGCCGTCGCCGCCGCCTTCCCAGCCCCCTACCGAGAGCTGCTCTGGATCGGTGCAGCCATCATCGACTTCGGCGGACCCCTGGTCGCCGGGGTCGAGGTTTTTCGGGTAGTGCCCTCCTACTTCGTCGAGCGCCACGGCCTCATCATCATCGTCGCGCTCGGTGAAGCCGTCGTCGGGCTGGGCACCGGGGCCAGCGAGCACCTGCAGCAACCGGTCGTGCTCGCCGCCGCCGTCCTCGGAGTCCTGATCGCCTCCTCGTTGTGGTGGACCTACTTCGGTCTGACCGCCGGTGCCGAGCAACGCCTCGAAGACGCCGACGGGCCCGAGCGCGCCCGACTGGCCCGCGACGCCTACAGCTACCTCCACCTTCCCCTGGTCGCCGGGGTCGCCTTCTTCGGCTTCGGCGCCAGCGTGGCGCTTGAGCACGTGTTCGACCCGTTACCGCTGCTGCCGGCCATCGCCCTCAGTGGCGGGGTGGGCCTGTTCTACGCCGCCGATGTCGCCTACCGATGGCGCGATCACCATCAGCTCGTGCCGGACCGTCTCCTCGCGGCGGCCGCATCCCTGCTCATCATCCCGCCAGCGCTGATCATGCCCGCATGGTCAGTGCTGGCGGCTCTCACCGCGGTCGGCGCCCTGCGCCTGACGTGGGAACTCGTGCGACGGCCGCGGATCGGTCCCGCAGCCGCCGGCCAAGTCGACTGAGGCCAGCACGCCTAGGGCGTGTCTGACAATGAATCCAGGGGTCGGCTGGCACCTTCGAAGACGTGTCCGCAGTTCCCTACTCGCGGAAGCTCAAGGGTGCCGCTTTGTCGGCAGGGGCCTGCGGGACGCAGCGGCGCGCTGAGGACGCCGAGGGACTGCGCGGGGCCCGGGGCGCGGTGGAAGGCTCATGGCGCCAGGCGACCGACCGCGCATCGGCGCTCCCGGACGGCGCAGTCGACGTCTCGGTCGAGGGAGAGTGGTGCCTCTCCCAGACCCTGCGCCACCTCGTCTTCGCGACCGGCGCCTGGCTGAGCCGGGGGATTCAGGGCGCCGAGGAGCCGTTCCTCCCGCTCGGCCAGCCCCGCGCGGGTGCGGAGGACGATGGTGTCGACCTCGCCTTCTTCGCGTCTACGCCCCGCCCTACGAGGAGGTGCCCGCGGTGCGGTCCGAGCGCCTGGCCCAGGTCCGCGAGTTCCTGGCGTCCGTGGACGACGCCGGCCTGGACGAGGAACGCCGCCACCCGTGGAGCCCCGAGTATCCGGAGACGGTGCGCTCGTGCTTCCACGTGATCCTCGAGGAGGAGTGGGAACACCTGCGCTACGCCCTGCGCGACCTGGACGCCCTCGACGACGTCGCGGCCCAGGGGCGCTGAACGACCACGGTCGTCGCCGCATCAGTCCCTGACTGCGGCAGTGGGAGTGCCGCCTGGATGCTTCTCGCTCACCCGCGCCAGGATTTTCCGGCCGGCCGGGCCACCACCGTCCTCCGCACCCCGCTCACGTCGGCGTCGAGGAGACGCGCGTGAGTCTCATGCTGGCCGCCCGCCGGCCCCGGTGCGGCACGGCGACGTATGAGGCGCTGTTCGATTTGGGCCGACGGGTTCCACGTCGAAGGGTCGCTCAGCGGCCCCTCCGCTTTCTCTTTGTCGCCGACGGTCGGCCGTCGCGGGAGCTCGCGCGGTTCGCGGACGTGCGGGTGGGTTTGCCGCGATCATTCTCGGCGGAACCGCGGGCCGGGGAGGCAGGCCCATTCTGGGTCGTTCGCGAGCTGTTGACCGTGCGGCCTCGGACCACGCCGATGAAGTCCTCGAGGCATGCGTTCTCATCGTCCATTCGCCAGGCGAGGGCGACTGGGGCGGGTTCAGCGTCGATGATCGGTCGGTAGGTCAGGTCGCGCCGGCTGGCACCGCGGGCAATGGACATCGGCACGACCAGCACAGCGCCGCCCAGCACGAGATCTGTTGCTGCGGCGTTAAGCTCGGTGACCACCTGCTCGTCTTCGAGGTCTGCGAGCCTCACGTCGTCCACAGCCGAGATGGGGTGCTCCTTGGACACCCACGCCACCATCTGCTCCTCGTAGAGCGGGATCGCGTGGAGACCCTCTCGGTCGATGGGCAGACGTACGAAGCACATGTCGAGGCTTCCGTCGCGCAGGCCGACGAGCTGTTCGGCGTCGGCCACATCGCTCACGGCGAGGGGAGCCTCGAAGCGCTCGCCCCACACCCGCTGCCACTTGGTGAGAGTGACGCCGCGCACCTTCCCGATCCGTAGTGCCGCGACCTCGGGGCTGTTCTCGCTCACGGGGGCAGGCTACCGCCGTCGCATGCTCAAGGAGTCGGTGTGCCATAGGCTCTTCGGGTGAGTCAGACCCTCAAGCCGTCCACGGCAGCCCAGAAGCTCGGCATTCTGCTGACCGCCGCGCCGGAAGACTTTCAGAACACCCCGATCACGCGCGCGCAACTCGACGCCCTGCGCGCGGACCCGCCGGCATGGCTGATCGACCTGCGCCGTAACGGTCCGTTCCCGCGTGAGGTCACGGCTGCGAAGCTGGGGATCTCCCACTCGGGGTTGCGGCGCAGCGGTGTCACCGAACCGTTGAACGCCGACCAGGTGGGTGAGCTCCTCACCGACCCGCCGGAATGGCTCGTCCACGAGCGTCAGGTTCACCGCAAGGTCATCGCCGAGAACGCCAGGCTGAAGGAACAGCAGAAGGGCTGAGCCCGAGACGGCGGGTGGTCCGGCAGCGGTCGTGATCGGGCCTGGCCGAAGCTGGCCCTCGCCCGGAACTCCGAGAGAACCTGCGCGTTGCGTACGGGCAACTCGACGGCGCCGAACGGGGAGCCCGATCGACGTGACGGCCGCGCTCGGTGACATGGTGACCTACAACGGCGGCCGGCCGTTGGCCTGCCTGGCCTGAGTCGTGTGCTCAACGTTCGCATACCTGGGGAGCGGTGACGCTCGACGTGAAGCGCCTGGGTTTGGTTCCCGACCTTCCAGAAGGCGAATCGGGTCATGCCCAAGCACTACACGCCGGAGTCTTGTGAGCATGCGGTCAGGATGAAGCGTTCGGGAGCTGTTGCCGCTTCCAGGCGGTGGGTCGAGGCTGCCGCGAGGAGTTCCTGCGCGAGTTTGACCGGTGAGATTGCTCGGTGCCGTACGCGATCAGTTACGTCTCCTCGGCGGCAAAGGCCATACGGACACTCGGCGGGCCAGCGATCCGCCGATTGTGCTCGGCAAGGCGCCGATACGGCCTTCGGATCCGCTGTTGAAAACGTGTCGGTGTTCCGCCGCGTCGGATCAACGAGATCGTGCACGGCAAGCGGGGTATCACCGTTGATACCGCCCTGCGGCTCGCGAAGTACTTCGGCACATCAGCCGAGTTCTGGGTCAACCTCCAGAGCCATTACGAACTGGATCGTGCGGAGGACCGCGGAAGCGAGCAGATCGCCGCGATCACCCCTCTGAACGTCGCCTAGCCTCGCGGCGCTGCGGGGAGCCATCCGGCGACGTTCGACGAGCGCGCCGTCACGTGCGGGTGGCGTGCCTTCTGGGGCGAGGCGTAAACGATCGCGGTCCAACCAGTGATCACATCTGTTGGCGACGGCGAACGCACCGGCCTCAGCGGTCGCTGGATCTCGCTGGGCGGGGCCTGCGCAGGTGGCGTTCGGCCGCTGCGCGCTTGTTCTCGTCGACGGAGCGTTCATAGGCAGCCACGAAGCTCTGGACCGTGAGGGGCCGGAAGCTGTTCACCGAGTCCCGCACGTCCGCGGCGGGCACGCCCGTCGCCTTGTACGCCGGCCAGACGTCCTCGCGGAAGATGTCGGTCAGTTCCTCCGCGAGCGCTCGCGCGTGACGTTCGATGCTGGCCTGGGCGCGCTGAGCCGCGCGGAGCGGCAACCCGAAATCGAGCATCTGCACGCCGAGTGACAACAGGGTGGGGGAGACCTCGAACGTCTCATCGGCCGTCGGTTCCAGGATGCCGATGGCGGCGAGCACCTCGAGGTCGTCTTCACTCAGCGGTCGTCCGGCACGCTCGCTGAGTTCCGCGCGCTCCAAGGTCTCGGGTCGGTCCGACATCCATGGCGCGAGCAGGGTGCGGTGGAGGCGAATGGCATCCGGCGAACCGTCCGTCGGCACCTTGGCGAGGTAGCTCGTGATCGCAGCGAGGGTGAAGCCGTGTGCCTGGAGCTCGCGGATGAGCTCCAGACGCACGAGATGCTCGGCGCCGTACATGGCGATGCGACCCTCGCGGCGTGGCGGCGGAAGCATGTCCCGGCCCGTGTAGAAGCGAATGTTGCGGGCAGCGACACCGGAGCGTTCCTCCAGCTCGTTCAACGTGTACGCCTGCGCCGCCCAATCATTCACACCCCAGTTTCGCACGGGCTGGAGTGCTGACGTCGTCACTGGTGCGAGCTCTCCTCGACGTACTGTGCGGCGATGTCGCCCTCGAAGCTGCGCTCGACGGCCTTGCGCCGCAGCTTCATGCTGGGTGTCAGATCGCCGGCCTCGATCATCAGCTCCCGGTCGAGCAGGACGAACTTCTTGATCTGCTCCCACCTGTTGAGGTCGAGGTTGAGCTCGTCGACGTAGCCCTGCGCCAGCGCTTGCACCTCGTCGGTGCGCATGAGCTCCGCGAAGTCGCTGTACGTGACGCCGCGCTCCTGCGCCCAATCCTTCATCGCGACCGGGTCGAGCGCGATGAGTCCGACGACGAACCGGCGGCTCTCACCGACGACGACGAACTGTGCCGCGTACGGGCACACGGCCATGAAGCGCGCCTCGATGACGCTCGGTGCGACGTACTTGCCGTTCGCCGTCTTGAACACGTTCTTCTTGCGATCGGTGATGCGGATGTCGCCCCGATCGGTGAGCATGCCGACGTCACCGGTGCGCAGCCAACCGTCGTCGGCGAACGTCTCGGCCGGGCCTCGGGGTTGCCGTGGTACTCCTTCATCACGCTGGCGCTGCGCACGAGGATCTCGCCGTCGGTGTCGAAGGCCACCTCGGTGCCCGGCAGCGGCTTGCCGACGGTTCCGTACTCCACCTCGCCGATGCGGTTGAGGCTCGTCGTCGACCCGGCCTCGGTGAGTCCGCACCCCTCGAGCACCGTGATGCCGGCGCCGCCGAACCACTTGGCGATCGCCGGGTCGAGCGCCCCCGAACCGGAGCTGAGGAAGCGCAGACGTCCACCGAAGGCCCCACGGATCTTCTTGAGCACGAGGGCATCGGCCACCTTCGTCTGAACGCCCAGCTTGCGCGGCACGCGCTCCCCGGTCGTCTCCAACTCCTGCGTCGTCATCGCGACCGACGCAGCCCAATCGAGGAGGCGACGCTTCACCGGGCTGGCCTCGGCACCCGTCTTCACGCGGGCGTGGATCTTCTCCAGGATGCGGGGCACGGAGCACATGAAGGTGGGCTTCACCTCGTCGAGGTTGCTCGCGATGCGGTCGAGGTTGCCGTCGATGTAGGTGAGGTAGCCGGCACGAACGGCCATGAGGGAGAGGGCCTTGCCGAAGGCGTGCGCGAGCGGCAGCCACAGCAGCGTGACGTCGTCCTCGTGGAGCAGATCGACGGCGATGAGGGATTCGAGCGTCGCGTTCCAGCTGCGGTGCGTGAGCAGCACGCCCTTGGCGCGCCCGGTGGTGCCGGAGGTGTAGAGGATCGCCGCGATGTCGTCCCCGGTCAACGCCTCGTAGGGCTGCGCCGCCAGCACGGACTCGCCGCGGCTCACCACGCCCTCGAGCGGGACGAGCCAGTCACCCTCGCGTGAGCCGTCGAGGCTGATGACGTGAGCTCCGGCAGGGCCGAACGCAGGTCGCGAAGGGCATCGATCTGTGCCGCGCTCTCGGCGACGACGACGCGGGCACTCGCGTCGCTCAGGATGTGCTCGACGTCGGCGGGAAGGCTCGACGGGTAGACGGACGTCCTGACGCCCCCGGCGCAGATGGCCCCGTAGTCGCACCAGAGCCATTCGTAACGCGTGCCGGACATGATCGCCACGCGCTCGCCGTGCTGCAGCCCCAGGTCGATGAGAGCCGCCGCGAAGACGCGCGCACGACGGCCGGTGTCGGCCCATGTGTCGCTCACCCAGGCGTCGTTCGCGTCGCGGTGAAGGACACCTTGTTCACACTCTGCTCCGCGCGCCACTGCAGCAGGTGCGCGAGGCTCGGATGAGGCAGGGGCGGCAGCGGGCCTCCGTCGGACGCAGCGGTGATGGTGCTCGCGGGCTGGCGGTCATGGACTCGTCCCTCGTCAGGTGTTTGTGAGGCATGTCACGTCATCGACCCTAACACTGACACTGTCAGTGTTAGGGTCGTTCACGTGATGAGGTTCCACCACCTCCGCCTGATGTCATCCCCACTGAGGAGAGTTCCATGACAGCCCAGCCCGAAGCGTTCGTCTTCGATGCCGTTCGCACCCCGCGCGGCCGGGGCAAGAGCTCCGGCTCCCTGCACGAGGTCAAGCCGATCGACCTCGTCACCGGCCTGATCGACGCGCTCAAGGAGCGCAACCCCGACCTCGATCCGAACCGCATCGACGACATCGTCCTCGGCGTCGTGACGCCCATCGGTGAGCAGGGCATGGACATCGCCAAGACGGCCGCGCTCGCTGCGGGCCTGCCGAACACGGTCGCCGGCGTTCAGCTCAACCGCTTCTGCGCCTCTGGCCTCGAGGCCGTCAACCAGGCCGCCGCACGGATCCGCTCCGGCTTCGAGCACCTCATCGTCGCCGGCGGCGTCGAGTCGATGTCGCGCGTGCCCATGGGCGCGGACGGCGGCGCCTGGCCCATGGACCCGGCCACCGCCTTCGCCACGAACTTCGTTCCTCAGGGTGTCGGCGCGGACCTCATCGCCACCCGAAACGGCTGGAGCCGCGACGACGTCGACGCCTACGCCGTCGAATCCCAGCGTCGCGCCGCGGCCGCTCAAGCCGAGGGTCGTTTCGACGGTGCGCTCGTTCCCGTCAAGGACGCGAACGGCATGACCATCCTCGACAAGGACGAGACGGTCCGGGGAGACACCTCGGCGGAGAGTCTCGCGAAGCTCAAGCCGTCGTTCGCCATGATCGGTGACCTCGGAGGCTTCGACTCCGTCGCGCTCGAGCAGTATCACGAGGTCGAAGCCATCGACCACGTCCACCACGCGGGCAACTCCTCCGGCATCGTCGACGGGGCCGCCCTCGTGCTCATCGGTGGCGAAGCCACCGGCAAGGAGCTCGGCCTCACGCCCCGCGCCCGCGTCCTCGCCACCGCCGTCAGTGGAGCCGACCCGACGATCATGCTCACCGGCCCGACGCCCGCCGTCCGCAAGGCGCTCGACATCGCCGGCCTCACACCTGAGCAGATCGACCTGTGGGAGATCAACGAGGCGTTCGCCGTGGTGCCGATGAACGTCATGGCGGAACTCGACATCCCCCACGACAAGGTCAACGTCAACGGGGGCGCCATCGCGATGGGCCATCCGCTCGGCGCCACCGGTGCCGTGCTCGTCGGAACGTTGGTCGACGAATTGCACCGTCAGAACAAGCAGTACGGCGTCGTGACGCTGTGCGTCGGCGGCGGTATGGGTATCGCCACGGTCATCGAGAAGATCTGAGGGATCACACACCATGAATGCACAGACCACGAGCAACGCGGCCGTCTACTCCGAGAAGGACGCCGACGGAGTCGTCACCATCTGGCTCGATGACCCCGAGGCTAGCGCGAACACGATGAACCAGCGCTACATCGACGCGATGGGTGACGTCGTCGACCAACTCGAGAAGGACATCGAGGCGCGTGCCGTCAAGGGCGTCGTCGTCGCATCGAAGAAGAAGACGTTCTTCGCCGGCGGCGACCTCGTCGGCATCCAGAAGATCCGGGCCGACCAGGCTCATGAGGCCTTCGACATGGTCGAGAAGGTCAAGAGCCAGCTACGTCGCCTCGAGACCTGCGGCGTGCCGGTCGCGTCCGCCATCAACGGTGCTGCGCTCGGCGGTGGTCTCGAGATCACGCTCGCCACCCACTATCGCGTCGCCGTCGACGACCGTTCGGTCAAGCTCGGCCTGCCCGAGGTGACCCTCGGCCTTCTGCCCGGTGGCGGCGGCGTGACGCGTACGGTCCGCATGTTCGGCCTCCAGAGCGCGCTCATGGACTGGCTGCTGCAGGGGCAGCAGCGTGACCCGAAGCGCGCCCTGGAGAAGGGCCTCATCCACGCTGTCGTCGCGACGAAGGACGAGCTCCTGCCCGCCGCGCGCGCCTGGGTGCTCGAGAACGCAGACGACCCCGAGGCCGCCAAGCAGCCCTGGGACCGCGAGAAGTTCCGTCTGCCCGGTGGCGCGCCGTCGTCGCCGAAATTGGCCGCCGTTCTGCCGTCGTTCCCCGCCAACCTGCGCAAGCAGCTCAAGGGCGCCGACTACCCGGCGCCGCGCGCCATCATGTCGGCTGCGGTCGAGGGGGCGGGCGTCGACCTCGACACCGCCTCTCGCATCGAATCGCGCTACTTCGCCACGCTCGTGGCGGGCAAGAACTCCAAGGACATGATCCAGGCGTTCTTCTTCGACATGCAGGCGCTGGGCGCGGGTTCGCTGCGCCCGAAGGGCGTCGAGAGGTCGAAGGCGAAGAAGGTCGGCGTGCTCGGCGCCGGAATGATGGGCGCCGGCATCGCCTACGCCTGCGCCTCACGAGGCGTCGACGTCGTCCTCAAGGACGTCAGCGCCGAGAACGCCGAGAAGGGCAAGGACTACTCGAAGAAGATCCTCGACAACAAGGTCTCCCGCTCGCAGATGACGCAGGAAGCTGCCGACGAGGTGCTGGCTCGCATCACGCCGACCACCGACGCGGCCGACCTGAAGGGCTGCGACGTCATCGTCGAGGCCGTCTTCGAGGACCCCGAGCTCAAGGCCAAGGTGTTCGCCGAGGCGGAGCAGCAGGTGGACGAGAAGACGCTCCTGTGCTCGAACACATCGACGCTCCCGATCACCGGTCTGGCCAAGGGCGTCACGCGCCCGAAGGACTTCATCGGCCTGCACTTCTTCTCGCCCGTCGACAAGATGAAGCTCGTCGAGATCATCGTCGGCGAGGAGACGAGCGATGAGACGCTGGCGCGCGCCATCGACCTCGTGCAGCAGATCGGCAAGCTGCCGATCGTCGTCAACGACAGCCGTGGCTTCTTCACGAGCCGTGTCTTCGGCACATACGTGCTCGAGGGCCCGGCGATGCTCGAGGAGGGCATCGACCCCATGTCGATCGATCGAGCCGGCACGTCGGCGGGCTTCCCGACCGGACCGCTGGCGCTGCTCGACGAGGTGACGCTGTCGCTGCCGCGCCACATCGCCGAGGAGACGAAGAAGGCTGCCGCGGCCGAGGGCGCCGAGGTGCCCGAGCCGGCCGGTCTCGATGTCCTCGCGACGATGCTCGACGAGCACGACCGCCCCGGCCGCGCGGCCGGCAAGGGCTTCTACGACTACGCCGACGGCAAGCGCGGCAAGCTCTGGCCCCAGCTGCGTGAGACATACACGAAGAGCGACGTCACCACGCCGTACTCCGACCTGCAGGATCGTTACCGCTTCGCGATGGCCATCGACGCGGCCCGCTGCTTCGAGGAGGGCGTCATCACTTCGACGGCCGCAGCGAACATCGGCTCGATCTTCGGCATCGGCTTCCCCGCCAACACGGGCGGCGTGGCGCGGTTCATCGAGACGTACGAGGGTGGCATGAAGGGCTTCGTCGCCCGCGCCAACGAGCTGGCCGACGCCTACGGCGAGCGCTTCCGCCCGTCGCAGTGGCTCACCGAGCGCGCGAACGCGGGCAAGGGTCTCGTCGAATGACTGGGAACAAACCGCTCGACGGCGTCGTCGTCGTCAGTCTGGCCCCCAACCTGCCCGGCCCGGCGGCTGCCCATCGCCTGAGCGTGCTCGGCGCGAGCGTGACGAAGGTGGAGCCGCCGAACGGCGACTTCCTCGCCCTCGGCGCGCCCGATTACTACGCCGAGCTCACGGGCGGCCAGCGGATCGTCACGATCGACCTCAAGAACGAGGACGGTCGTGCCGAGCTGGAGTCGATGCTCGAGGGCGCCGACGTGCTCCTCACGTCGGCGCGTCCGAGCGCGCTGGCAAAGCTCGGACTCGGCTGGGACGAGATCCACGCACGTCTACCGAAGCTCATCCAGGTGGCCATCGTCGGCCACCCGGGTGAGGAGGCGGAGCTCGCGGGCCACGATCTGACGTACCAGGCGGGCTACGGCACACTCGATGCGCCGTCGATGCCGCGCGTGCTCATGGCCGACCTCGGCGGCGGCGAGCGTGCCGCCGCCGCGGCGGCCGCGGCGCTCGTGGCCCGTGCCCGCACGGGTGAGGGGTCGTACGAGGAGGTCGCGCTGAGCGACGTCGCGGCCGACTTCGCTGCCCCGGTGCGCCACGCGCTCACCGTGCCCGGCGGTGTTCTCGGTGGCGCGTTGCCCCAGTACCGCCTCTACCCGGCCTCGGACGGCTACGTCGCCGTCGCGGCGCTGGAGGGCCACTTCTGGAAGCGCCTCCTAGAAGCCCTGCAGACGGTGAGTGACGACGGCACCGGCCTCGCCGACGTGCTCAGCACCAAGACGGCGAACGAGTGGCAGGAATGGGCGCGCGAGCGCGACATCCCGCTCGCCGCAGTCGTCACCCCCTGACAACCTTCGAGAGGCATCTGACATGTTCACGATGACGCCCTATCGCTCCCCGTGGCTGAACGAGGAGCTCGACGACCTGCGCAAGCTCGCTCGCACCTTCTTCGAGCGCGAGTCGAAGCCGAATCAGGCGCAATGGGCCGAAAACCACGAGGTCGACCGCGAGTTCTGGAACAAGGCCGGAGACGCCGGGCTGCTGTGCATCTCCATCCCGGAGGAGTACGGCGGCGGTGGCGGTACCTTCGCGCACGAAGCGATCATCCTCGAGGAGCAGGCAGGGGCCGGCGACGACGCGTTCGGCAACAGCGTTCATTCGACGATCGTGGCCCACTACATCCTCAAGTACGGCACGCAGGAGCAGAAGAAGTCGTGGTTGCCGCGCATGGCGAGCGGAGAGATGGTTGCGGCCATCGCGATGACGGAGCCGGGCGCCGGTTCCGACCTGCAGGCTCTGAAGACGTCGGCGAAGCTCGACGGTGACGACTACGTCGTCAACGGTGCGAAGACGTTCATCACGAACGGCTCGCACGCCGATCTCGTCCTCGTCGTGTGCCGCACGGGGGACGAGGGCGCTTTGGGCTTGTCGCTGCTCGGCGTCGAGGTCGACAAGGTCGAAGGGTTCTCGCGTGGGCGCGTGCTGAGCAAGATCGGCATGCCCGGCCAGGACACGCGTGAACTCTTCTTCAGCGACATGCGGGTGCCCAAGGAGAACATCCTCGGCGGTGAGGCGGGCCTCAACCAGGGCTTCATCCAACTGATGGAGCAGTTGCCCCAGGAGCGTCTCACCATCGCCGTCGCCGCCGTCGCGTCCAGCGAGCTCGCGCTGCGGGAGACGATTGCGTACGTCAAGGAGCGCAAGGCGTTCGGTCGTGAGGTTCTCAAGTTCCAGAACACCCGCTTCGTGCTCGCCGAGTGCCTGATGGAGACGCGTGCTTCCCGTGCGCTCGTGGATTGGTGCATCGAGCAGCACGTCGCCGGCACGCTCGACGCCGCCAGCGCGTCGATGGCGAAGGCGCACTCGACCGACAAGCAGGTCGAGGTCATCGACCGCTGCCTCCAACTGTTCGGCGGATACGGTTACATGCTCGAATACCCGATCGCGCGTCTGTACGCGGCAGCGCGGGTGCAGAAGATCTACGGCGGAACGAACGAGATCATGAAGGAACTCATCGCCCGCTCGCTGTGAGGGCGTGATTCCCGCTCGACGCTGGGGCCGACTCCTCATCGGAGTCGGCCCCAGCTTTCGGTGGGAATGCGGGGAGAGGCGAACTCAGGGAGGCGATAGTAGAAGGACCCGCTTCAGTTGTTCTGCGCCGTCGCGCTCGGAGGGAGCCCGCCATGCACCTGCTCGAGATCGCCGCGATTCTCGTCGTCGGCTTTGTCGGATCCGCGGAGTTCGGCTCCGCCGCCTTCGTGCACCCGGTCATTCGCAAGCTGTCACCGGACGATCAGCTGACCTTCGAACAGTGCCTGCTGAAGACCTTCGGCCGCGTCATGCCGGTGGGAATGACGGCTGCCGTCGTGCTCGGCGTCAGCGTGGCCGTGGCGCGCCCCACCGGCTGGTTGATCGCCGCTGCCGTGAGTCTGGCGGTGGCGCTCGTCGTCACGATCGTCGGCAACGTGCCCATCAATGCCCGCACCGGCCGCATCGAGGGGAAGGCCGCGCCTGAGGGGTTCATCGCGATGCGCCGGAGATGGGACGTCTTTCAGCTGGTACGAGCGTCGCTGCAGCTGGTGGGCTTCGTGCTGATGGTCGTGGGAGTCGTGACGGACCTGTAAGCGGCCTCGACCTGTCACGTGATCGACGAGGACGCTGGCGGGACAACCGCTCGATTGCGGTGTCGGCACCGACCGGCCTCCCGTACGAGGTCGGCGGGGCGACGACGGGCCCCGCTCGAGCGGCGGCGTGTTGCGTCGGAGGTGTTTCGAGCGGCGAAGAGCCCTAGCGGCTCGAACCACCTCCGGACGTTCACGTGTGATGCGCAGGCCTGCAGCCCGCGTTCTCCCGGAGGAGACACACAGGAACCGGGCTTTCCATGCTGAGCGTCATACCGATGCCGGGTCGCAGAAGGGCGGCCCCCAGGGGAGGGAACACCATGAGCACCATCGAGAACCAGACACCACCGATCGACTCACCCGAGTACGCCGACCTGGCCCACACGGGCAGTCAGCCACCGGTGGAGGTCGAACCGAGTGAGGCACCGCGCGTCGACGAACGGCTGAGCGTCCCGGAAGGGTACGCACGAGAGAAGAGCAAGCCCCCGCTCGGGCTCGCCAAGTTCAAGGACCGGTTGCCGCAGCCGCCCGTCATCCGGGCGTGGCGACGGTTCGGCGAACAGCCCATTCGTATCCGCGCCGAGAAGGCCTTCGTGCGCTTGCATGCCGATCTGCCTCGCACGGTGGCGTGGACGTACGAAGGCTCGATGCCCGGTCCGACCATCGAGGTCCGCAGCGGCAGGGAGGCGCGCATCGACTGGGAGAACTGCCTGAGTGACGAGGACGGCCCCCTGCATCTACCGTTCGACGTCGTGCGGGTGCCCTCGAGCGGGGGCAACCCGAACATTCCGGGGGCACTGATCTCGGGCGGACGGGTCGGCACCGACCCGGCAGCGGGCGCCTTCCCTCGGATCGAGGGCACGAAGGAGCTGACGGCGGCCACCGTCGTCCACCTGCACGGAGCCCTCACGGACGGGCACAACGACGGCTGGGCCCACAACGTGGCGCTTCCGGGCAACGTCACCCGGTGCGCCTACCCGAACAAGCAATCGGCGAGGACGCTCTGGTACCACGACCACGCGATGGCCGTGACGCGGTACAACGTGCACGCCGGGCTCGCCGGTTTCTACCTCATCCGTGACGAACGGGAAGAACGACTCCGTCTCCCGAGCGGAGAAGCGGAGCTCGTGCTCGCGATCACCGACCGCAACCTCGAGACGGACGAGCGAGGTTGCTTCACCGGTCGCGTGCTGTACAAGCAAGCGGGCTTCGAAGAGCAGGGCAACCCGGGGGAGATCCCGTTCATCGGCCCTTACACGCTCGTCAACGGAAAGATCTGGCCGACGACGAACGTCGACGCGCGCTGGTACCGCCTGCGGCTGCTCAATGCCTCGAACTCGCGTGTCATGCGGCTGGCGCTGCACGACACCACCGACGAGCGCCCGGACGCTGAGCCCGTGCTGAGCACCGATCCGGCCTTCGCACGGAACCGGATCGAGGACGCGCTCGTCGTCATCGGCACCGAGGGTGGCTTCCTCGGTGCCCCCGCCCGCCCCGAGGGTGGCGTGCTCGAGATGGGACCGGGTGAGCGAGCTGACGTCCTCGTCGACTTCTCGGCCCTGCGCGGTCGCACGGTCGAACTGAGGAACGAGAGCGGCACCGTGATCGACGCGGGCCAGGGCCAGGCCGAGGCGAGCGTCATGCAGTTCGTCGTAGACCGGCGACGCGTGCGCGACCCGTTCGTCCTGCCACCCGTACTCGACAAGGGGTACTCGCGCTGGGTGCACCGCCCAGACGGGGTCCTCGAGGTCGGCCAGGGGCGCACCGTCGATCATCACGCGCACGCCTGGGTGGCGATCATCCCATCGCGCATCCGCGGCGCGGTGCACCCGCAGATGTGGGAAATGGAGCAGATCGACGGCTACCTACCGATCGACACCCCGGACATCGTGCGGGTGACCGGCAGCGACGGCGAAGTCGTCACGCTGCGCCCGGTCGCCAAGCTCTTCGACGACACCACGACGATCCGTTTCGCAGAGCAGGACTGGGCGGTGTGGAACATCCTGCACCTCGGCGGCCCCGATCACCCGCTGCACATCCACATGACCGACTTCCAGATGATCTCGCGCCGCCAGTGGGAGGTCGAGAACGGTGCGGTGAAGGGCTTCGACAAGGAGCTGGCTGCCACCCCGGCGCCCCTGCCGACACCCGCGCCGGGCCGTGCCATCGATGCCATCGACGCCGGTCAGAAGGACACCTGGGTGATCAAGAGCGGGGAGTGGGTGAGCATCCTCGGCCAGTTCGCCGGTGCGACAGGAAGCTTCATGTACCACTGCCACATCCTCGACCATGAGGACCACACGATGATGCGTCCGTTCGTCGTGCTGCCGAAGTCGATTCTCGCCTTCCACACGGGCCACGCAGGCGGTCACCACTGAGCGAGGGGTGGGGGTGTGTGCTGACGACGGTCCACACCCCCACCCTCGTGGAACGCCGGGCGTTCGGTATCGGGGCGCGGCCCCGATACCGTGGGCTCCATGCGTGTTCCCCCGGACATCGTCGAACTCGCCGAAGTGGCGCATGACATCACCGTTCTGACCGGCGCCGGAATGAGCGCCGAGAGCGGTCTCGCCACCTTTCGCGATGCACAGACCGGGCTGTGGGCGCAGCAGGACCCTTCGGAACTCGCCACCCCGGAGGCGTGGGAGGCCGACCCCGCCCGTGTCTGGGCCTGGTACCGCTGGCGCATGACCCTCATGACGCAGGCCGAGCCGAACGCCGGTCACCGAGCCCTCGCGCAGTGGAGCGACCTGCCCGATGCTCACCTGTGGGTCGTCACCCAGAACGTCGACGACCTGCACGAACGCGCCGGCAGCGATGTCCTCGCCCACCTGCACGGCAGCATCTTCGCGGTGCGCTGCTCCCGCTGCGGGCAGGACGCCGACGCCGTCGGCGAACCGCTCACCGAACCAGTCGAGCGCCTCGACCCGCCCGTCTGCGTCCACTGCGGCGGCCTCGTGCGGCCCGGCATCGTCTGGTTCGGCGAAGCACTCCCGCAGGATGCTCTGGAACGAGCCGAGGCCGCGACGCTCTCCGCCGACCTGGTCCTCGTCATCGGCACCTCCGGGATCGTCTACCCCGCAGCCGGCCTGCCGATCATGGCGCACCACCGCGGTGTTCCTGTCGTCGAGATCAACCCTGAGGAGACCGACCTCAGCGACATCGCCACCGCCACATGGCGCGTCCCAGCGGGTGAAGCCCTACCCGCGCTGCTCACGGCTCTTCGTGAGAACACGGCATAATCGATCAAAACCCCACACGATCCGTCGGCGTGATCCGTCGGCGCTTAGGAGGCACGCCATGTCCCCGACTCTGCACACCCGGCTCGAGCCGGTCCGCGCGACGATCCTCAAGCGCAACCCCGGTGAGGCCGAGTTCCACCAGGCCGTGGACGAGGTGCTCATGAGCCTCGGCCCGGTGCTCGAACGGCGCCCCGACTACGTCGAGGCCAGCATCATCGAGCGCCTCGCCGAGCCCGAGCGTCAGATCATCTTCCGTGTGCCGTGGGTCGACGACCAGGGCCGCGTCAACGTCAACCGCGGCTTCCGCGTCGAGTACAACTCGGCCCTCGGTCCGTACAAGGGCGGTCTGCGCTTCCACCCGAGCGTCTACCTCGGCATCGTGAAGTTCCTCGGCTTCGAGCAGATCTTCAAGAACTCCCTCACCGGCCTGCCCATCGGCGGCGGCAAGGGTGGCGCCGACTTCGACCCCAAGGGCAAGAGCGACGCCGAGGTCATGCGCTTCTGCCAGTCGTTCATGACGGAGCTCTACCGCCACATCGGTGAGTACACCGACGTCCCGGCCGGCGACATCGGCGTCGGTGGTCGCGAGATCGGCTACCTCTTCGGCCAGTACAAGCGCATCACCAACCGCTACGAGGCGGGCGTACTCACCGGTAAGGGCCTCTCCTGGGGCGGCGCCGCGGCGCGTACCGAAGCCACCGGCTACGGCACGGTCTTCCTCACCCAGGAGATGCTCGCGACGAAGGGTCGCTCCTTCGACGGCACGAAGGTCGTCATCTCCGGCTCCGGCAACGTGGCCATCTACGCCGCGCAGAAGGTCGCCCAGCTGGGCGGCACCGTCATCGCGATGAGCGACTCCGGCGGCTACGTCGTCGACGAGAACGGCATCGACCTCGAGATCGTGCGCGACCTCAAGGAGAACAAGCGCGCCCGCATCAGCGAGTACGCCGACCTGCGCAAGCAGTCGACGTTCGTCGCCGACGGCTCGATCTGGGACGTCGCCTGCGACGTCGCGCTGCCGTGTGCCACGCAGAACGAACTGCCGGCGGACGCCGCGAAGACGCTCGTCAAGAACGGCTGCGTCGCCGTCGCCGAGGGCGCCAACATGCCCACGACGCCGGACGCCACCGACATCCTCCAGGAGGCCGGCGTCCTGTTCGCGCCGGGCAAGGCTTCCAACTGTGGAGGTGTGGCCGTCAGCGCCCTTGAGATGCAGCAGAACGCCTCGCGTGACTCGTGGAGCTTCGAACACACCGAGAAGCGTCTCGAAACCATCATGAAGGGCGTCTTCGAGCGCTGCCAGAGCACCGCCGACGAGTTCGATGTGCCCGGCGACTACGTCAAGGGCGCCAACATCGCCGGCTTCGTCAAGGTGGCCGACGCGATGCTCGCCCTCGGCGTCGTCTGACCCGGACGCTTCGCCGCAGAGCCCGCCCGAACCTTGCGCTCGGGCGGGCTCTGCGCGTTACAGCCGCCAACCGGTGCGGTAGCCGTGCAGCGCCGCCCGAAGGATCTCGGGCAGCTCGCGCTGGTACTTGAAGATCGTCGGCACGGTCCACACCTGGGTACCGACGACTGCCGCGTCGGCCCGGGCCAGGCCCCGCGCGACCGCCCCCGACGTCGCACGCCGGAGATCGGCCGCCTCGGGCGTGAGGACACAGTTGGTCATCGACGTACTCCGGTGACGTAACTGGCTGACCTCAGCGACGTTCTGCCACGCCAAGGCTGCAACCTGGCGCCCATCGCCGCGCAGCACGCGTACCCCCTCGCGTTCGATGACGAGCGTTTGACGACGTAGGAACTGGATCGTCAGCGAGGGGATGCCGAGCACCCCGAAGAACAGCACCGCGACGAGGCACACCCACGAGCCCGGTGTGCTCGTGAACGCGCCGACCACGCCGCGCTCGCCGATGACGACCGCGAGGCCGGCGCCGCCGATGACCGTGAATCCGAGCGCGCCGACCATGCACGCCACGAGCTTGCCGGTGCTCGACGCGATTCGCGTCGCGCCCGTACGCCACAGCTCCTGCACGTGGGCGTCGACGATCTCGGGGCGCGCCTTCATGCCTTACAACCTAACGAAGCAGTAAGCGCCTGCGGCCCCGCTGCAGGGGAGTGACTTCTACCGTGGGTGGCATGGACGCGATCAACCTCGGACGCAGGATTCAGGGTGCCATCTACGGCGCCGGTGTCTACGGACGCACCCCGGTGGTTCCCGTCGAACCGGGGCGACTGCGCGAGGCCGCCCGCAAGGCAATGAGTGATCGTGCGTTCGCCTACGTCGACGGCAGCGCGGGGCGGGGACGCACGAACGACGCCAACGTCGAGGCCTTCGGGCGCTACCGCGCGGTGCCCCGCATGCTGCGCGACGTGCGTGAACGCGACCTCGGCGTCGACCTCTTCGGCCGTCGCTACGCGCACCCGCTCCTGCTCGCGCCCATCGGCGTCCTCGAAATGGCGCACCCGCAGGCCGAGCGCGCCGTGGCGAAGGCCTCCGTGGCCACACAGACGCCGATGATCCACTCGACGCAAGCCAGCGTCGCCATGGAGGAGGTCGCCGCCGAACTCGCCGAGACGCCGCACTGGTACCAGCTGTACTGGAGCAACGACGACGACCTGGCCCGTTCGCTCGTCCAGCGCGCCGAGGCGTGCGGTGCGGAGGCAGTCGTCGTCACGCTCGACACGCACCTCATGGGGTGGCGGCCCGAGGACCTCAACCTCGGGCACCTGCCGTTCGCGCGTGGCCAGGGCCTCGCGCAGTACCTCAGCGACCCGGTCTTCATGGCGCGGGTCGAGGAGCGCGCAGCCCGCGGATCGGCCCGACCGACCGAACGTCCGACGCCCGCGGCGGCCCGCTCGCTGGTGTCAATCGCCCGGCACTACCCGGGCGACCTGCGCGAGAACCTCCGTTCGCCGCTGCCGCGCGCCGCGGTCGAGACGTTCCTCGACGTGTTCCCCTCGAGCGGTCTCACCTGGGACGACCTGGCCAAGCTGCGCGAATGGACGTCGCTCCCGATCCTGCTCAAGGGCATCCAGAGCGTCGACGACGTGCGCCTCGCCGCCGATCAAGGGCTCGACGGCATCGTCGTGTCGAACCACGGCGGCCGGCAGGTCGATGGCGCCGTCGCCTCGCTCGACGTCCTCGCGAGCCTGGGTGACGAGGTCGGCGATCTCACCGTGCTCTTCGACTCCGGGGTGCGCTCGGGCTCGGACGTTTTCACGGCGCTCGCGCTCGGGGCAGACGCCGTCATCCTCGGGCGGCCCTACGTCTACGGTCTGGCGCTCGCGGGCGCCGAAGGGGTGCAGGCCGTCGTCGAGCACACCCTCGCCGAGCTCGACCTCACGATGGCGCTGACGGGTCACGCGTCCGTGGGCGAGATACACCGCGGCGCGCTCGCTCGGTGACCGAACGAACGCGCCGCGACGAGGCTCGCGCTCAGGAGCGCGGGTGCTCCGCGAGGTACTCGGCGACGTAGTCGACATCCTTGTCGCCGCGCCCCGAGAGATTGGCGACGACGATGCCGTCCTCGCCCAGCTCCCGAGCCAACTTCATGGCGTGGACGATGGCGTGCGAGCTCTCCAGCGCCGGGATGATGCCCTCCACTCGCGAGAGGGTGCTGAAGGCATCGAGACATTCGTCGTCCGTGGCCGTCACGTACGTGACGCGGCCCAGCGACGCGAGGTACGCGTGCTGCGGGCCCACGCCCGGGTAGTCGAGACCTGACGCGATGGAGTGCACCGCCGACGGCTCACCGGACTCGTCCTGCAGCACCGTGGTGGCCATGCCGTGCAGGGTGCCGGGGGTGCCCTTCGTCATCGTCGCGGCGTGACGGCCGGGCACCTCGACGCCCTCGCCGGCCGGCTCGACGCCGTAGAGCGCGACGCCCTCGTCGTCGAGGAAGCCGCTGAACAGGCCCATCGCATTCGACCCTCCACCGACGCACGCGACCGCGGCGTCCGGCAGGCGGCCCTCGAGCGACAGGATCTGCTCGCGCGCCTCGCGCCCGACGACCGACTGGAACTCGCGCACCATCGACGGGTACGGGTCGGGGCCGACGACGGAGCCGATGCCGAAGAAGACGTCCTCGAAGTCACGGGCGTAGGTGTCGAACGCCGAATCGACGGCCTCCTTGAGCGAACGCCCGCCGAACTCGACCGGCACGACCTTCGCGCCGAGCATCTCCATGCGCACGACGTTCGGGTGCTGCTTGGCGACGTCGATCGCACCCATGTGGATCTCGCACTCGAGACCCATGTACGCGGCCGCCGTCGCGAGAGCGACGCCGTGCTGGCCGGCACCCGTCTCCGCGATGAGCTTCTTCTTGCCCATGCGCTTCGCGAGCAGGGCCTCGCCGAGGCAGTGGTTGATCTTGTGCGACCCGGTGTGGTTGAGGTCCTCGCGCTTGAGGTAGATGCGCGCGCCGCCGACGTGGCGCGTCAGGTTGTCGGCGGGGAACAGCACCGACGGGCGGCCCGCGTAGAGCCTGAGCAGACGCTCGTACTCGCCGAGGAACGTCGGGTCGGCCTTCGCCTCGGCCCACGCGCGTGCCACCTCGGCCATCGGCTCCTCGAGGTGCGGCGGCACGAAACGGCCGCCGTACTCACCGAAGAAGCCTTCGGCGTTCGCGTCGTATGAGGTCATGGTCGAACTTCCTTTCGCGGGTGGGGCGTGGCACGACCGTAACCGGCATAAGGATGCTCGCCGCACCCTCGAGCCGCGGACGGGCCGGCCGTCTCAGCCCGTGATCGTCATGGGGCTGCGTCAGGCGGTGGTCAGGCCTGAGAGGCCGAACTCAGCGTTTGCTTGACGTCCTCTTGAGCACCTTGCCGACCTCCGAGAGCTCAGGCCGGGCCACACGGAGACCTCCTTGGGGGCCTTCACGCTGCTGATGCGTTCCTTCGTGAAGGCCGCCACCTGCGCCGGATCCGGGTTAGCGCCGGGCGTCGGCTGGACGACAGCGACGACCCACTCGCCCCACTTCTCGGGGCGTCAGCCGTGTTTCGATGCCTTCGCGTTCTCCTTCCGAGGTCTTCCAGCACCCGGGCACGGTCCAGTCGCTGCTCGAGCCGGCCCCGCGTGAGGAGGTCGCCGCCATCTACGCCCGGTTGGAATCGAGCGGGCGCGTGTGCTCCTCGACGCGCTGGTTGCTCCGTCGACAACGTGACGCACCAGACTTTTCCTCTTGTTGACCAAAAGGGGTTCGATCGGGCTACTCTTTCTCCGGCACAACTTTGTGCCTAACTGACGAAAAGAGTGCCCATGCCCATGACGACCGAACACCGAACTCGCGAGGAGCGCCTCGACGCCCTGCCGTTCAACCGTCGTCACCGTTCGTTGCTCGTCGGCTCCGGCATCGGCTGGGCGCTCGACGCCATGGACGTCGGCCTCATCTCCTTCCTCATGGTTGCCGTGAAGAAGGAGTGGGGCCTGTCGACCACCGACCTGTCGTGGCTCGCGTCGATCGGCTTCATCGGGATGGCGATCGGCGCCGGTGCCGGTGGCGCCCTGGCCGACCGCATCGGCCGCCGCACGGTCTTCGCCGGCACGCTCGTCGTATACGGCCTTGCAACGGGCCTGTCAGCCCTCGCACCGACGTTCCTCGTGCTGTGCGCTCTGCGCTTCGTTGTCGGTCTGGGCCTCGGCGCCGAACTGCCCGTCGCCTCGACGCTCGTCAGTGAGTACGCGCCGCGCCGACTGCGGGGCCGCATGGTCGTCGCTCTCGAGTCGTTCTGGGCCGTGGGCTGGCTGCTCGCCGCCGTCATCGGCTTCACCGTGGTGCCGCGCGAGAACGGGTGGCGTTGGGCCATGCTCCTCGGCCTCGTGCCCGCGCTCTACGCGGTGTGGGTGCGTCGAGGCCTGCCCGAATCCGTGCGCTTCCTCGAACGCGCCGGACGTGAGGAGGAGGCCGAGCGATCCGTCCGCGAGTTCGAATCGGCGTCCGGCATCGAAGCTCCGAAGCGCGCCGCCGTCGCGCCGACAGACCACGAGGCTGCGCCCAAGCCGAAAATGACCGATGCCTTCGCGCCGGCCTACCGCACCCGCACCGCCGCGCTGTGGACCACGTGGTTCGGCGTCAACTTCGCCTACTACGGCGCGTTCCTGTGGATTCCGACGTTCCTCGTCGCCGGTGGCTACCCGGTGGCCAAGTCGTTCGGCTTCACGCTCATCATCACGATCGCGCAACTGCCCGGGTACCTCGCGGCCGCGGTGCTCGTCGAGAAGATCGGCCGACGTCCCACGCTCGCCGCCTTCCTCGCCGGCTCCGCGCTCTCGGCGCTCGCGTTCGGCAACGCCGGCTCCGAAGCCACGATCATCGCGGCCGGATGTGCACTCAGCTTCTTCAACCTCGGCGCCTGGGGTGCGCTCTACGCCATCACGCCGGAGATCTACCCGACCGCGATCCGCGCCGCGGGTGCCGGAAGCGCGACGGCGTTCGGCCGCATCGCGTCGATCGTCGCGCCGCTCATCGTGCCGGTCGTCTTCACCGAGCACGGCGAGGTGTGGACGTTCGTGCTCATCGCGTTCGCGTTCGCCGTCGCCACGGTGGCGTCACTGCTCCTGCCCGAACGACGTGGCGCGAGCCTCGAGGAGGCCTGAGCAGGCTCGTTGGGTGTCGCTCAGGCGCCTACGCGCTCGTCCTGCGGATCGCGCAGGGCGGGCGTGAACGTCAGCGCGGTGAGCAGCAGGCCCGCCACGAGCGGTAGGAGCATCGCGCGCTGAATGTCGAAGTGTGAGCTGAGGTAGCCGATGACGCCCGGCCCGGCCAGGAACGCGGTGTACCCGAAGCCGGTGACGATGGCGAGCACCCGACCGCCGCCGATGTGGCCCGCGATCGCGTAGATCTGCGGCGCGATCATGCCGACACCCAGGCCCACGAGCAGCCAGCCGGCGAGGATGACGGGCAGGGACGACGCCACCACCGTCACCGCGAAACCGGCGACGGCCACCGGAGCTCCGAATCGGACGACCGCGACGCGTCCGTAGCGGCGCACGAGCGCGTCGCCGACGAGGCGGATGACGACCATCGTCGCCGACACCGCGACGAGACCTGCTGCGCCGGTGCCGGCGTCGACCTTCGCGACGTCGGTGACGTGGATCGAGGCCCAGTCGATGGCCGTTCCTTCGGTGAAGCCGAAGAACAGGGCCATGACGCCGAGCAACCACGCCTGCGGCGGGATGCCCGTGGCCTTCGTGGACGCCGAAACGTCGGCCTCATCCGTCGCCTGCGCGCCTGCGTCGTCGTGGGGGGCCTTGGGGGTGCGGGACAGCAGTGCGGCGAGCGCGAGGAGCGCCGCGACGGCGATGACGATGAGGGCCGAGCGTGGATCGGCGTCGTCCTGCATGCGGGCGAACGCCACGACGATGACCGCGCCGACGAAGCCACCGAGCGAGAAGAACGCGTGGAAACGACTCATCGCCGGTATGCCGGAGGCCTTCTCCGCGTCGATGCCGAGGGCGTTCATCGCGACGTCCATCGTGCCGTTGCTCGCACCGATGAGCGCTCCCGCGAGGACGAGAGCCACATAGGTCGGTACGAAGGCGAGGAGTCCGACAGCCGCAGCCATCGCGACGCCGCTCACGAGAGACGGCAAGCGTGGGGTGATGCGGTCGGAGACGCGCCCGCCGATCTGCATCGAGACGATGGCGCTCGCGCCGGTGACGAGGAGAACGGCGCCGATGCCGCCCGCGTCCGTACCGACGCGCTCACGCAGGCCCGGCAGCGAACCGCCCCATGCGCCCATCATCACGCCGTTGACGAAGAAGATCGCGAAAACGGCGCGCACGAGCGCACGTCCCTGCTCGCGCGTGAAGGCTGTGGGGGATTCAGGCATACCGACCATTGTGACGCGCGGCCCTAGGCTGGTCGAATGGACGACAAGGCGATGCTCAAGACCTACCTCGACTCATTGCGTTCCGCGGTGTTGTGGAAGCTCGAGGGGCTCGACGAGTGGCAGGCGCGATGGCCCATGACGTCGACGGGCTCGAACGTCCTCGGCATCGTCAAGCATCTTGCTGCGATGGAGTACGGCTACCTCGGCACCGTCTTCGCCCGCCCCGGTGAGGAATTGCCCTGGATTGGGCCGGGTGCAGAGCCCAACGCGGACATGTGGGCGACCGGTGAGGAGTCGATCGAAGACGTCGTGCTCCTGTACCGCCGCGCTGTTGCCCACGCCGACGCGACGATCGATGCCCTCGATCTTGAGGCTCCGGGCAGCGTGCCCTGGTGGCCCCAGCCCGACGTGACGCTGCACCGGATTCTCGTTCACCTTGTCGTCGAAATCGCTCGGCACGCAGGGCATCTCGATATTCTGCGTGAGCAGCTTGACGGACGCGTGGGGTTGCGTGAGGCGAACCCGAACCTGCCGTTCGGTGACGACGCGTCGTGGGCCGACCACGTCGATCGGCTGCGCGACGTTGCCATCGAGGCCCAGTGGCCGGGAGCTCGCGCCGGCCTCTACGCCTTCCCGGGTCCGCTACGCGACACGCTGCTCGCCGCCATCATCAGCGGTACGAAGAGTTCCACGTCGGCATTGCTGGAGGGGTACCGCGCGGACGGTGAGCCGTTGCCCGTCGTGGGGGAGCGTGAGGTGCTCATCTCCTCGACCGGCCTGCCGGTCGGCATCACGGAGACGACCGAGGTGCGCGTCGTCAGCCTCGACGAGGTCGACCTCGATCACGCCCTCGACGAGGGTGAAGGCTTCCGGGACGTCGCCGAATGGCGGGAAGCGCACGAACGCTTCTGGACGAGTGACGACGTGCGCGCCGAGTTGGACGACCCGAACTTCACGGTGAACGACGACACCCAGGTTGTCCTCCAGCGCTTCGCGCTCGTGAAGAAGCTCTGAACGCGCCCTCTGGTTGACTGGGCACAGCCGCTCGATTCCACCGCAACGCAAGGAGAAGTCATGCGTGTCGCCATCGCCGGCTCGACCGGCCTCATCGGAACCAAGCTCGTCGAGCTGGCTCGCTCCGACGGTCACGACGTCGTCGAGGTGTCGCGTTCCTCCGGCTTCGACCTCACGGACGAGGCCGTCCTGCCCCGCCTCGCCGAGGCGCTCGCGGACGTGGACGCCGTCGTCGACGTCACGCAGGGCGCGAGCTTCGAGGAGGACGAGGCGGTCAGCTTCTTCCGTTCGGTGGCCGGCCATCTCGGCCAGGCAGCTCACGAGGCCGGCGTGCGACGCACGGTCGTGTTGTCGATCGTCGGCATCGAGGAGAGCCCCGACTACGGCTACTACGTCGGCAAGGTGGCACAGGAGAAGGCCCACCGGGAGAACTCCCCGGGCGTCCTCGTTCTGCGCGCCACCCAGTTCCACGAATTCCCGGGCCAGATGGTCGAGTGGTTCACCACCGACGGCGTGGCCGACGTCATGGACGTGGAATTCCAGCCGGTCGACTCCGCCGAGGTCGTTCGTCTGCTGCTCGAGATGGCGACGGGGTCGTTCGACGACGATGTCCAACTCGCCGGGCCGCGCACCGAGAGCCTCGTCGGCCTGGCCCGCGAGCACGTTGCGGCCAAGGGGCTCGATGCCACGGTGAAGCCGGGCGAAGCGCCCGCATCCATGGCCGAGGGCGGCATGTTGCCGCGGCAGGAGGACGCCGTCATCGTGCGTGGCCGCTCGTGGCACGAGTGGATGGATCAGGAGAACTGACGCTCCCGCGCTGATTTCGGCGCGTGGCGCGAACAAGGGGCGCCGCACTCGTCGTGAGTGCGGCGCCCCTCGTCAATCGTGGTCGTGGCTCAGACGCCCGCGGTCTGACGGATCCAGGCGCGGTGGCCGGTGATGTTGGAGTAGTTCGAACCGGCGTGGATGTTGCTGCCCGGGTCGGCCGTGTCGCCCGTCGAGCAGACGCCCACGATCTGACCGTTGATGACGAGCGGGCCTCCGGAGTCACCGTGGTTCGAGGCGCCGTCGATGCCCTGGACGTGGATCGCGCGGCCGCGGTAGGCATCCGTGCTCGAGCCGAGGACGGTGACGTTCGCCTTGAACAGGCCGGTGGACTGCCGGCTGTTGGCGCGAAGGCCGTAGCCGCTGATGACGCCCGTCTGCCCACGCTGCGCCGTGTACGAGTTGGCCATCGGCATCGGGTTGACGCCGACCGGCTTGGCGAGGTGGACGAGTCCGACATCTCCGTAGGGGGAGTTGACGAGGCGGTCGCCGGAGACCGGCGTGCCGGGATTCGTCGTCGAGTTGGAGGTGTAGACCTTCATCCGGCTGCTGCCCTCGGTGCAGTGACGTGCGGTGAGGACCCACTGCGCGGCGATGACCTCGCCGGTGCAGCCGTACTGACCGCCGTCCTGCGTGAAGACGAGTTGTACGACGGACGGGTTGGAGGCCTGGGAGCCTCCGACGATGTACTCGGGCTTGTCGACCGTGGGGGAGGCGCCTGCCGTGGGGGTGAGCGCGAAAGCCATGGTCGTGCCGGCCGCGGCAGCGGCGAGGCGGAGCGTCGGTCGGGTCATTTTCATGCCTCTCTTTCGCGTCGACCCCGGGAGGTGGGGTCGTGAGTGCCCACAACGCTTACATAGGCGATGCAAAGAGAGTGCGTGAGCGAGGTCACAATAAAGTTACAAATTATGTTCCGTGGAACTATGTTGGTCAGTCGAGGAGATTGTTTTCCGTCTCGAACTCGACGCGCAGCGACTCGAGGAAACCGACGAACGTCGCGCCGAGTTCGCTCAGTTCCTCACCCGTGCCGCGCTCGACGTCGACCCAGCGCGTCGGGTGGCCGGGAACGACACCGAAATCCCAGTCTTCACCGCGACCGAACACGCACGCCTCGCCCACCTTCGTCACCGAACTCGGGTGCAGCACACGCAGGTACGGGCCAGGACCGCCGTCGGCGGTGAGTACCTGGCCGTTGAAGGTGGCTGACGTCAGCCAGAAGGCACGCAGGTCGTCGGGGAACGTGACGCCGAGGGCCTCCTCGGCGTGAGCGATCTCGTCCTCGGTGGCGGGGGTGTCGAGTTGGTCGGACGCGAAGTACTCGGAGTAGGACATGGCGCCAGTCTGACATTCCCTGAGCCTTCCCGCGCCACGTCGTTCGAAGCGCTCTGGGGTCCTTGCCGAAGACTATCGGGGCGAGCTTCTCCGTCGCCCGGCCGCAGGCCGCACCGCGTGTGGAAGTGGGGGCTGGAGCGTGCCTAGAGTGAAGGTATGGCTACGCGTACTGAATCCGACAGCATGGGGCAGATCGAGGTCGACGAGGCGGCGTACTGGGGTGCTCAGACCCAGCGCAGCATCGAGAACTTCGACATCGGCCGCGACACCTTCGTGTGGGGTCCGGTGATGGTGCGGGCCCTGGGCATCCTCAAGAAGGCTGCAGCCCAGGCGAACGCCGAACTCGACCAGCTGCCCGCCGACGTCGCCGAACTCATCGAGCGTGCGGCTGACGACGTCATCGAGGGGCGTCTGAACGATCAGTTCCCGCTCGTCGTCTTCCAGACGGGCTCGGGCACGCAGTCCAACATGAACTCCAACGAGGTCATCTCCAACCGCGCCATCGAACTGGCCGGCGGCGAGCGCGGCTCGAAGAAGCCGGTTCACCCCAACGACCATGTCAACCGCGGCCAGTCGAGCAACGACACGTTCCCGACGGCCATGCACATCGCCGTCGTCCTCGACCTCGTGGAGCGCCTGTACCCGGCCGTCACCGAGTTGCGTGACGTGCTCGCCGCCAAGGCCGACGAGTTCGCGGACATCGTCAGCGTCGGCCGTACGCACCTGCAGGACGCGACGCCGATCATGCTCGGCCAGGAGTTCGGCGGCTGGGTGGCCCAGCTCGACTTCGCGCTGGGGCAGGTGCGTCAGGCGGAGCAGGCCACGCGCGCTCTCGCGATCGGCGGAACGGCCGTCGGCACGGGCCTCAACGCCCACCCGGACTTCGGCAAGCTCGCGGCGAAGAAGATCTCCGAGATCTCCGGCCAGGAGTTCCGTCAGGCCGACAACCTCTTCGCCTCGCTGTCGGCCCATGACGAACTCGTGGCCGTGTCCTCGGCGCTCAAGCTGCTCGGCGGCGCGCTCATGAAGATCGCCAACGACGTGCGCTGGCTGGCCTCCGGCCCGCGTAACGGCATCGGCGAACTCAACATCCCCGAGAACGAGCCGGGCAGCTCGATCATGCCGGGGAAGGTCAACCCGACGCAGGCCGAGGCCATGACGATGGTCGCGACGCGCGTGTTCGGCAACGACGCCACGGTGGGCTTCGCCGGCTCGCAGGGCAATTTCCAGCTCAGCGTCTTCAAGCCCGTCATGGCGCACGCCGTGCTCGAGAGCATCCGCCTCATCTCCGATGCGTGCCGCTCGTTCACCGAGCACTGCGCACGCGGCATCGAGCCGAACCGCGAGCGCATCGAGGCGAACCTTGCCTCCAACCTCATGGTCGTCACGGCCCTCAACCGCCACATCGGCTACGACAAGGCGGCCGCCATCGCGAAGAAGGCCCACAAGGAGGGCACCACGCTGCGCGAGGCCGCAGTCGCCTCCGGTGAGGTCTCGGAGAAGGACTTCGACGCCTGGGTCGTGCCTGCCGACATGACGCACCCGTCGGCCTGACCCGCACACGCGAAGCCCCGGAGACGCCAAGGCTGTCTCCGGGGCTTCGTCGTGGCTGCTCGGCCGCCGCGGCGTTCGTCAGGTCGCGCGCAGGTTCGCGTCGTCGACTATGCGCCCGAGCACCTCGGCCGAGTGGGCGAGGCCGGCTGCTTCGGCGTCGGTCAGGCTGAGTTCGACGACGCTGCGCACACCCTTGCGCCCCAGTACCGCAGGCACACCGAGGTAGAGATCGGTGACGCCGTAGGGCCCTTGCAGGTACGTCGAGATCGGGATGGCTGCGTACTCATCGCGAAGGAGCGCCCGGGTGATCCGCGCAAGGGCCATGCCGATGCCGTACGACGTCGAGCCCTTGGCGTCGATGATCTGGTAGGCGGCGGTGCGTGTTTCGTCGAAGATGCGCTCGATCTCGTCGCGTCGGCCGGGCACGGCGTCGAGGTCCCGCGCGAGGGGAGCACCGGCCACGTTCGCCGACGACAGCGCGGGCACCTCGGTGTCGCCGTGCTCCCCGATGATCGCGGCGTGCACCGACGTCGGTGCCACGTCGTACAGCTCACCGAGCATGTAGCGCAGGCGCGCGGTGTCGAGCGCGGTGCCGGAACCGATGACGCGCTCCGACGGCAGGCCGGAGAACTTCCACGTCGCGTACGTCATGACGTCGACGGGGTTCGTGGCGATGAGGAAGATGCCGTCGAAGCCTGTCTCCATGACCGAGGCGACGATGGAACGGAAGATTTCGACGTTGCGGCCCACCAGGTCGAGGCGGGTCTCGCCGGGCTTCTGTGCGGCGCCCGCCGTGATGACGACGACGTCGGCGTCCGCGCAGTCGGCGTATTCGCCCACGGTGACGCGGGTCGGTGTCGGTGCCCAGACGACACCGTGGTTGAGGTCCATGACCTCGCCGAAGACCTTCTGCTCGTTGATGTCGATGATCGACAACTCGTGCACGAGGCCCTGGTTGACGAGGGCGTAGGCGTAGGCGACGCCGACGTCTCCGGCACCGATGAGAACGACTCGATCACTCATGAATCCACCGTAGGTGGGCCGGGTGAACGCCAGGTGATCGACCGGGCGTCAACGGGATTCGAGCGCGACGCCCTCCGAGCCCGGAACGAACTGTACGGACGCCAGGGATTCGACGACGGCGTCGGCGTCGAGCACGTCGGCGGGCGTCGTCGACGTGAGCGCGAGCGTGGCGCATCCGGCGGCCTTGGCGGCAGCGAGACCGCTCGGCGCGTCCTCGACGACGAGGCAGTGGGTGGGGTCCACGCCGAGGCGCTCGGCGGCGAGCAGGAACGGATCGGGGTGCGGCTTGCCGCGCTCCACGTCGTCGAACGTGACGACGACGTCGGGCAACGGAATGCCCGCTGCGGCGAGTCGGGCGAGGCCCAGCTCGCGCGTCGCCGACGTCACGACGGCGCAGCGCTTCGGGCCGATGGCCTCCACGGCCTCGATGGCGCCCGCGATCGCACGGACGTCGTCGGTGTCGGCGACCTCGAGTTCCGTGATGCGCGCCAGCGCGGCCCGTGCGTCGAGGTGCGGGGCGATGCTCGCGATGATGCCGGCCGCAGGCACCCCGTGGTGGCGGCCGAGCAGGGTGGGATCGATGTCGTATTCGCGAGCCCACGCGAGCCAGGAGCGTTCGACGGCCGGCGTCGAGTCGACGAGCGTGCCGTCGTTGTCGAAGAGGACCGCGGCGAAGGTGGGCCCGGTCAGAGCGGTGAGGTCGTCGAGCGTGGGCATGGGCTCATCCCATCATGTCGACGCGGGACGCTGAAGGGCACGCACCGCGAGCTGCGGCGCGTGCCCTTCGGCGAACGATCAGCGGGAACGATCAGTTGCTCGAGCGGTTCTGCAACGACGCGGCGAGCACGGCCGACACGTCCTGCGGCGTCTTGGCCGTGTAGACCGTGCCACCGCTGCCGGTGATCTTCGCGATGTCGCTCAGTTCCTTCGTGTTGACGTCCTCGCCGATCGCGAGCGTCGAGATGTCGACGGGGCGCTTCGGGTCGACGGCGTCCCGCAGCTTCTTCTTGAGCTCGCTGAGCGACAGGCCGCCCTTCGGGTCGTCGTTGCGGCCGTCCGTGACGAGCAGGACCGTGCTGATCTGGCCGTCCTTGTAGTCCTTCTGGGCGGCCTGGTAGGTGGCCCAGATGGTGTCGTAGAGAGCGGTGTCGCCCTTGACCCGCTGCGGAAGGGTGTCGATCGAGGCCTGGATGCGCTTGAGCTTGGCAGGGTCGGAGATCGGCGACATCGGAATGCGCTCCTCGTAGTCCTTCTTGCCGTCGAGCTCCGTCGAGAACTCCCACACGGCGATGGACGTCGATGCGGGCACCAGGGAGAGTCCGTGCTTCGTCGCCTTGGAGACAGCCTCGATACGGCTGACGCCGCGGGTCTTCTCGCGCATCGAACCGGACACGTCGACGACTGTGGTCAGACGCAGCGGCTTGGTGGCCTCGGCCCAGCTGGCGACGACCTGGCTGACCGTCTGGTCGCTGGCACCGGAGGTGGTGCGCACCGAGTCCGCGCCTTGGGGCGCGTTCGACGGCGGCTTCGAACCGTCGGCCGAGCGGTATCCGGCGCCGGCGAAAGCCTTCTGTCCCTCGGCGGAGGTGAGGCGCGTCATGAGTTCCTCGTAGGCTGCGTCGGTCTGGGGGTCGTCGGCGATCATCTTGGCCGCGCTCACCTTGACGAGCGGTGATCCACCCTCGAGCCCGATCTCGGCGAGCTTGGTGGAGCTCTTCGCGTTTCGGGCAGCCAGTGCGGCCTCCGAAGTGACGTACGGGGCGTTGGACGGGATGCTGTCGCGCGCCGTGAGAGCCAGCTGGCCGAAGGCCTCACGCGCCTTCTGGTTGTCCGTGCCGAGCGCCTGGGACGCAGCGGTCACGGCGAGGGCGCTCGCACGATCACGCGTGATGTTGGCGACGGTCAGCGGTGGGTTGGCTGACAGGATCTTCGTCCATGCCGCCTCGTCCGTGCCCAGCTTCTTCAACTGCGCGCTCGGCCCGCTGATGATGGCAGGCGATGAGGCGAAGGCGGTGCCCGGCGTGATCTTCGTCCCGGCGGCCTCGGAGGCTTCGTCGAACGAGCCGGGGTTGTCGCTCACCCAGATCTGGGCACTGGGGGAGCCGCTCTTGATCTGCTGCAGGGTCTCGGAATCCGTGGCGGCCTGCACGGCGTATGTGCGTTCGCAGCCCTGCTCGTCCTGGCCGCCCTTGTACCCCTCAAGGGCCTTGGTGAGGGGGCCGGACAGCGTCGGGTTCGCGGTGATCGTGATCTGGGCTCCGGCGCACTTGTCGCCACTGGCGGCGGCGTTCTCACCGTTACCGCCGTTGTCGTCACCCGCCTTGTTGCAGGCCCACGCTCCACCGCCGATGGCGAGGAGGGCAACGACCACCGCAGCGACGGTCTTGCCTGAGTTGGAGCGCGCGGACTCGCGACGGCGCGCAGAACGGCTCGTGTAGTCGGCCTCAGTCACGATGAACCTGCCTGGGGAGCGAAGCGACGGCGGCTGCTGCACCCACCGGCGCGTCGCCCGCACGGCAGTGCTTCGTGAGACGACTATGTCGTGCGTCTCACGCCGGTAGTCTAGGGCGTCGGCGTGATCGAACCTCGAGCACCGGCTGTCGGGGGCTCACAGGGCCTTCCCGGCGGGGGTGGTCAAGCTCACGGCACAAACCGGTGAGCCGTGAGCGTTACGTCAGTACTGTCACGCTCGACCCGCAAGCCAGCAGGAAGGCTCCTTGACATGCTCCGCACGATGATGCGCGCCAAGATCCACCGGGCGACGGTCACCCACGCAGACCTCCACTACGTCGGCTCCTGCACGATCTCGGCCGACCTCATGGAAGCCGCCGACCTGCTCGAGGGGGAGCAGATCGACATCGTCGATGTCGACAACGGCAACCGCCTCACCACCTACGTCATCGAAGGGCCGCGCGGTGAGGGCCGCATCGGTATCAACGGCGCGGCGGCGCACCTCGTGGGCGTCGGTGACACGGTGATCCTCATCGCGTACGGCCAGTTCGGCCCGGACGAGCTCGCCGCCCACGAACCCCGCGTGGTGTTCGTCGACGGCGACAACCGCATCGTCGAGAAGGGCAGCGACCCGGCGCACGCGCCGCAGGGCTCCGGCCTCGTCGACCCGCGCGAGGGCTGACCGGTCGCAGGTGCCGTGTCGCAGACGTGACACGACGGGCAGTGTCGGGCTCAGCCGACGCCGGTGCCGACGAGCGCGCCCACGCCGAAGGTGATGGCCATGGCGAGCAGGCCGCCACCGACGTTGCGTACGACGGCGCGCTGGGGTGCCGCGCCGCCGAGACGGGCACTGACGAAACCCGTGACGGCGAGCGCCAGGACGACAGCGACGACGGTCACCGGCACCCGCAGGTTAGTCGGGGGCATCAGGATGGCGAGCAGCGGCACGAGAGCACCGAGCGCGAAGGCGAGGAAGGATGCACCCGCGGCGCTCCACGGGTTCGTCAGGGCCTCCGGATCGAGGCCGAGTTCGGCCTCGGCGTGGGCCTTCAGAGCGTCCTTCGCCGTGAGTTGCTCCGCGACCTGACGGGCGAGCTCCGGCTCGAGCCCCTTGTCGACGTAGATGTCAGCCAGCTCGTCGAGTTCCTCGTCGGGAAGGTGTGCCAGTTCCCAGCGCTCCTTGGCGATGAGGGCCCTCTCGCTGTCGCGCTGCGTGGAGACGGAGACGTATTCGCCTGCTGCCATCGACAGCGCGCCCGAGACGATGCCCGCGATGCCGGCGACGAGAATGGGCGTGCGCTGCGTCGTCGCGCCGGCCACTCCCATGACGAGACCGGCGACGGACACGATGCCGTCGTTGGCGCCGAGCACCCCGGCACGCAGCCAGTTCAACGTCGAAGCGTGAGTGGCATCATGCGGCTCTCCGGCATGCGCGGCAGGTGCGGAACTCGTCATGATCGTCAGTGTGAAGAACGAGCCTGCCCGCGCCAAGGTAGGAAAGCCTTGTGTAATTCGCCGGAGCGCCGACATGGTCACCACAGCGGCCGCAGCTCACGCCGCCGACGCCAGCGCCTCCGCCACCTCCATCGGCCGCGTGCACTTCTGAGCGTTGCGTGCGGTCGCGGCAGGTGTCGGACGATGTGTGCCTCGTCATGCTCCGAACGACGTGTCCTCAAGCACGGAAAAACCCTGCGACAATGGGAAGTATGGCTTTGAAGTCCCGTAACGACGTCCGAAACGTCGCGATTGTCGCCCACGTTGACCACGGTAAGACCACCATGGTCGACAAGATGCTCTGGCAGGCCGGCGTCTTCGCCGAGCGCGCCACGGTCGAGTCGACCGGTGAGCGAGTCATGGACTCGGGTGACCTCGAGCGCGAAAAGGGCATCACGATCCTCGCGAAGAACACCGCGATCCACTACAACGGCCCGGCGGCCAAGGAAGTCGCCGGGCTCGCTGACGGCGAATTCGTCACCATCAACATCATCGACACCCCCGGCCACGCCGACTTCGGTGGCGAGGTCGAGCGCGGCCTTTCCATGGTCGACGGCGTCGTCCTGCTCGTCGACGCGTCCGAGGGCCCGCTGCCCCAGACGCGCTTCGTGCTGCGCAAGGCACTCGACGCGAAGATGCCGGTCATCCTGTGCATCAACAAGGTCGACCGCCCCGACGCGCGCATCGGCGAGGTCATCGACGAGGTCTACGAACTCTTCATGGACCTCGACGCCGACGAGGACCAGATCGAGTTCCCGATCGTGTACGCCTCGGGCAAGAACGGCATCGCCTCGATGACACGCCCCGAGGACGGCACGCTGCCCGAGGGTGACTCGGTGGAGCCGCTGTTCCGCACGATCCTCGACACGATCCCGGCGCCGACGTACGACGACGAGGCGCCGCTGCAGGCGCACGTCACGAACCTCGACTCCGACAACTTCCTCGGCCGCCTCGCGCTGCTGCGCGTGTTCAACGGCGAGATCGCCAAGAACCAGCAGGTCACGTGGTGCAAGGCCGACGGCACGCAGCAGAAGGTGCGCATCACCGAACTGCTCATGACCGAGGGCCTCGAGCGCAAGCCGTCCGAGAAGGCCGCCGGGCCCGGCGACATCATCGCCGTCGCCGGCATCTCCGACATCACGATCGGTGAGACGCTCGCCGACGCCGAGAACCCGATCCCGCTGCCGCTCATCACGGTCGACGAGCCGGCCATCTCCATGACGATCGGTACGAACACCTCGCCGCTCGTCGGCAAGGAGCGTGGCACCAAGGTGACGGCGCGCCTCGTCAAGGACCGCCTCGACAAGGAGCTCATCGGTAACGTCTCGTTGCGCGTTCTGCCCACCGAGCGTCCCGACGCCTGGGAGGTCCAGGGCCGTGGTGAGCTCGCGCTCGCCATCCTCGTCGAGCAGATGCGTCGTGAGGGCTTCGAGCTCACCGTCGGCAAGCCGCAGGTCGTCACGCGTGAGATCGACGGCAAGCTGCACGAGCCGACCGAGCGCCTCACGATCGACACCCCCGAGGAGCACCTCGGTGGCATCACGCAGCTGCTCGCCGCCCGCAAGGGCCGCATGGAGCAGATGACGAACCACGGCACCGGCTGGATCCGCATGGAGTTCGTCGTGCCGGCGCGTGGCCTCATCGGTTTCCGTACCGAGTTCCTCACCGAGACCCGCGGTACGGGTATCGCGCACAGCATCCACGAGGGATACGAGCCGTGGTTCGGCGTCATCACGACGCGCGTCGCCGGCTCGCTCGTCGCCGACCGCAGCGGCCCCGTCACGTCGTACGCGATGGTCAACCTGCAGGAGCGTGGCGTCCTGTTCGTCTCCCCGGGCACCGAGGTGTACGAGGGCATGATCGTCGGCGAGAACAGCCGCGCCGACGACATGGACGTCAACATCACCAAGGAGAAGAAGCTGACGAACGTTCGCGCGTCGTCGGCCGACAACTTCGAGAAGGTCATCCCGCCGAAGCAGCTCTCCCTCGAGCAGAGCCTCGAGTTCTGCCGCGAGGACGAGTGCTGCGAGGTCACGCCGACCGCCGTGCGCATCCGCAAGGTCGTGCTCAACGCGAACGAGCGTGCCCGCGCCACGTCCCGCGCGAAGAACGCGGCCAAGAGCTGACGCTCCGCGCCTGACGAAGGCGGTCACCCTCTCGGGGGGTGGCCGCCTTCGTCGTTGCCGGGGACGCTTCACGAACGCTTTGCGTTTCGATCGATCCCGTACGAAGGTTGACCTCATGGCCCGTCTGCTCTTCGTTCACGCACATCCCGACGACGAATCGCTGTGGACGGGCGTCGCGTTGGCCCATCATGTCGCCGCGGGCGACGAGGTGCACGTGCTCACGTGCACGCTGGGGGAGGAGGGCGAGGTCATCCCCGACGACCTCAAGCACCTCGAACTTCCCGCAGGCGACGCGCGTGATCCTGACGCAGCCGACCCGCTGGCCGAGGTGCGCCGCGACGAGTTGCGCGCCGCAATGGAGGCCATGGCCGTCACCTCGTCGGTCGTCCTCGGCGACGAGGAGTTCCGTCGCCTCAGCGGGCGCGAGTCGGCGCCTGCGTTCCGCGACTCCGGCATGGCCGGCACGCCGTCCGCCGCGCACCCGCGCGCCTTCGCGAGCTGTGACATCGACGCCGTGGCGGCCGATGTTGCGGCCTACGTCGATGCGCTCGCCCCGGACGTCGTCGTCACCTACGACGAGCAGGGCGGCTACGGCCACCCCGATCACATCCGCACCCACGACGTCACCGTCGCCGCCGTCGCGGCGTCGCGAACACAGCCGCAGCTGTTCATCACGCTGACGCCGCGCTCGTGGGCCGTCGAGGACCGGGCCTGGCTGCACGCGATGTGCTCCCCGCAGTTCCTCGAGGAGACAGGCTTCCTCGTGCCCTCGGCCGACGACCCGTTCCCGCCGTCCGTCGCGGAGGACGCCGAGGTGACGCACGCCGTCGTCGACGAGCAGGCCGTCACAGCGCAGATCCGGGCGCTTCGAGCCCACCGCACGCAGGTCACTGTCGCCGACGAGGTGTACGCCCTGTCCAACGACATCGCTGCGCGACTTTCCGGACGTGAGGGGTACGCCCGCTATGACGCCGAAGCGCGTGCACGTGTCGGTGCCGCGGCTCCCGGCGAGCACGCCGGGCCGGGAACCGACGGCCACCGAGCACCCCTGGTGACGCGATGAGCAGCCACCACGAACCGGTCGACCCGGACCACTACCGCAAGGCCATCGGGCGATTCGCCACGGGCGTCAGCGTCGTCACGACGAAGGCCGGCGGTCTTGATCACGCCATGACGGTCAACTCCCTCACGAGCGTTTCGCTCGAGCCCGTCCTCATGCTCATCAGCGTCGAGCGCGAGGCACGCTTCTGGGATGCCGTCATGGAGTGCGGCGAATGGGGTGTGTCCCTGCTCGGTGCGGACGCTCAGAAGACCGCGAGTTGGTTGTCGACGCGTGGCCGCCCCCTGCACGGGCAGCTCGACCGCGTCCCGCACCACCGTGGCGAGGTCACCGATGTCGCCCTCCTCGACGGTGCGCTGGCAGAGTTCGAGTGCCGCACGACCAGCACGCTCGACGCCGGCGACCACACGCTCGTCGTCGGTGAGGTGCTGTCGCTGGCGATCGGCGACGACCCCGGCGATGCCCTCACGTACTACCGCGGGGCCTTCGGTCGCCTCGTATGACACTCGTTCGGGTGAACGGCGGCGCGTCGAGCGTCAGAGTGCACGCCGCAGCCTCGAACTCGTGTTGCAATGGGTGTTCACACGACGAACGGTATTCAAGGGGTTTCAGTGAGCGACGACGCACGGAACGCATCTGCGCGCCGAGGGAAGAAGGGCCTGCTCATCGGCAGTGGCGTCGGTGTCGTCGCTCTCGCCGCGGCCGCCTACGTCGGCGCGTGCTACCACTACAAGGACGCCATCCCCGAGGGCACGACCGTCGCGGGTAAGAGCATCGGTGGCATGACGTCCGAACAGGCCACCCGCCAGGTCCTCACGCTCAAGCACCCGAACGCCTCGACGAAGGCGAACGTCACGGCCGGCGATCAGTCCTTCGACCTGGCGCCGGCATCCGCGTGGAAGCCCGACGCCGAGAAGACCCTCGACGGCGTCACCGAGTTCAGCCTCTCCCCGAGCCGACTGCTCGATCAGATCAACGGCGGAGGCGAGAAGATCGAGCCGGTGTACACCGTCGACAAAACCGCTCTGACCACCTTGGTCAAGAAGGCCGCGGAGTCGAAGATCGACGGCGCTCCGAAGCAGGGACGCGTCAAGTTCATCGGTGGCAAGGTGTCCATCGTCGACGGGGCACCGGGCCACGGCGTCGACGAGAAGAAGGTCGCCGACGACATCGCGAACGGGTGGCCGAAGAAGACGGACTACACGACCGAGCTCGTCGAGAAGAACTCCGACGCCTCGGACAACGCCGTGCAGGCTTTCGCGGAGGGCGACGCCAAGAAGGCGATGTCTGCCCCGCTGGAGGTCAGTGCCAACGGACAGAGCGTCACCCTGACGCCGGCTCAGGTCTCCGACGTCATCTCCTCCACGACCGGGGCCGACGGCAAGCCGACGATCAAGGTCGACACCAAGGCTCTGCTGACGACGGTTCTCTCGCGCGGCGACAAGATGCGCGTTCCGGCAGTCGACGCCAAGGTCGTCTGGAAGGACGGTCAGCCGTCCGTTGTCGAGGGTCGCTCGGGTAAGGAGATCGACGAGTCGAAGGTCGCCAAGATCGTCGGTGACGCCCTCGTGGGCGATCACAAGGCCACGCTCGCCATGAAGGAGCAGAAGCCGGCGGTCATGGCCAAGGACGTCAACGTCGAGGCACTGCCCAGCACCTCCATGGCTCACTTCGAGTCGCCGTTCCCCACGGGCCCCAGCCAGCAGGCTCGCATTCACAACATCACGACGGCCATCAACCGCCTCAACGGCATCGTCGTCCAGCCGGGCGAGCAGTTCAGCCTGCTGCGCGCCCTCGGGTACGAGTTCACGAAGGAAGCCGGCTACGTCGAGGCGGGCACGCTGCAGGGTGGGCTGCACCTCGACGGCATGGGTGGCGGCGTCTCGCAGGTCTCGACGACGATGTACAACACGGCGTTCTTCGCCGGGGTCCAGCTCGATGAGCACACGGCGCACGCCGTGTACATCTCGCGCTACCCGATGGGTCGCGAAGCGACGATCTGGAACCCCGGTATCGACAACAAGTGGACGAACGACACCGGCAAGCCCATTCTCATCAAGGCCCACGTCGAGTCGAACAAGGTCGTCATGGACTTCTACGGCACGAAGAAGTACGACGTGGCCACCCGCACGAGCGGCAAGTACAACATTCAGCCGCCCAAGCACCGCACGGTCAAGAACGTCAAGGGTTGTGAGAACACGGTCGGTGGCGGTGTTCCGGGCTTCGACGTCGACGTCTACCGAGAACTGAAGTCGGGCTCGACGACCGTGCGTACGGAGAAGATCCACACGAAGTACAAGCCGGACGACATCATCACGTGTCAGAACTGAGGCGCGCGCAGGCGACGTCTTGACTCGTGACAGGGTGACGCGTCCACGAGCGTGCTCGGGGACAATGGCGACGTGACCACGATGCCGAAGCCTGCCGCCGAAGTGACCGCTCACGCCGCGACGATCGACGTCGAGACGATCGCGCACGAGCTGCGTCACCACGAGGTCGGCGACGTTCTCGTCGACGGGACGAATCGTGCCGCCTACTCGAGCGATGCAAGCCTCTACCGCGTGCTGCCGCGGGCGATCGTGCGTCCGCGCAACACCGACGACGTGCTGGAGACTCTCGCCGTCGCACGCATGCTCGGGGTGCCGATCACGCCCCGCGGCGCCGGTACGTCCTGTGCGGGCAACGCCGTGGGCCCGGGCATCGTGCTCGACTTCAGCAAGCACATGAACAAGGTGCTCGACTTCGATGTCGCAGCAGGCCGGGCCGTCGTCGAGGCGGGCGTCGTGCACCAGAGCCTGCAGAAGGCCGTCGTGCCGCACGGCGTGCGATTCGGGCCGGACCCGTCGTCGCACACCCGGTGCACGATCGGCGGCATGATCGGCAACAACGCGTGCGGCTCGCGCGCGCTGGCGTACGGCAAGACGAGCGACAACCTCCTCGGCATCGAGATGGCCACGGCCGCAGGGGAGTTGCTGCGCCTCGACCATGGTGCGCCGCGCGATCAGCTGACGTCGGCTCATCCCTACCTCGAGCGGCTCGACGCCCTCGTCGGCGGCAACCTCGCCACGATCCGTCAGGAGTTCGGTCGCTTCGACCGCCAGGTCTCCGGCTACGCCATGGAGACGCTCCTGCCCGAGCGCGGCTTCGACGTCACCCGCTTCATGGCGGGCACCGAGGGCACCCTCGGCGTGCTCACGGAGGCGACGGTGCGTCTTGTCACCGACCCGACGCACCGCGTCCTCGTCGCCCTCGGCTACGAGGACATGGCGAGTGCCGGCGACGCGGCACCGCTCGTGCGCGCCTTCGACCCCATCGCGTGTGAGGGCATGGATCGTCGCTTGGTCGACGTGCTCATCGCTCGCCGCGGCGCGCAGGCCGTGCCCGCGCTGCCGAAGGGCTCGGGGTGGCTGCTCGTCGAGATCGCGGGTGACGACCACGCCGAGGTCATGGCGCGCGCTGAGGCCTGCCTCGTCGGCTGCAATGCTCTCGACGGACGCGTCGTCACCGATGTCGCCGAGTCGACGGCCCTGTGGAAGGTGCGCGAGGACGGCGCCGGCCTGGCCGGGCGCTCGCCCAAGGATCTGCCCGCGTGGCCGGGTTGGGAGGACGCCGCCGTCCCGCCGGAGAAGCTGGGTGCGTACCTGCGTGACTTCGACGAACTCATGGCCGGCTACAACCTCTCCGGCCTGCCCTACGGTCACTTCGGCGACGGGTGCCTGCACATCCGCATCGACTTCCCCCTCGGCGCCCCCGGCGGCACCGACGTGCTGCACGAGTTCCTCGGTGAGTCGGCGAAACTCGTGGCCCGTTACGGCGGTTCGATGTCCGGCGAGCACGGCGATGGGCGGGCCCGCAGCGAGTACCTCGCCTCGATGTACTCGCCGGAGGCACTCGGGCTGTTCGCCGGCGTCAAGGAGATCTTCGACCCGACGAACCTGCTCAACCCCGGTGTTCTCGTCGACCCCAATCCTGCTGCGGCCGACGTCCGGATGGCACACGTCGCGCCCCTGACGAGGAACCTGGCTCTTGCCTACGCCCACGACGGCGGCGACTTCGCGAAGGCCGTCCACCGGTGCACCGGTGTCGGAAAGTGTCGCGCCAGCACGCTCGGCACCACGAACGTCATGTGCCCGAGCTACGCCGCCACCGGTGACGAGAAGGACTCGACGCGCGGTCGTGCTCGTCTGCTGCAAGAGATGGTGAACGGCGGCCTCGACGGCGGTTTCGTGCGCGACGGCTGGAAGTCGAAGGAGGTGCACGACGCGCTCGACCTGTGTCTGTCGTGCAAGGGCTGCACCTCTGATTGTCCGACCGGTATCGACATGCCGGCGTTCAAGTCCGAGGTGTTGCACCAGACGTACAAGGGGCGCGTGCGGCCGCGCTCGCACTATGCGCTCGGTCAGCTGCCGCGGTGGGTTCGCCTGGGCCGTCGCGCGACGGGGCTGTTCAACCTCGCGCTGGCCACGACGCAGAAGGTGCCGGTGCTCAAGAAGGTGGCCGGCGTCGACCCGCGCCGCAGCGTTCCCGCGATGGCGCGTGAGTCGTTCCGCGACTGGTGCCGCACCCACGACGTGGGCTTCTTCGAGGACGCCGACCGCGCCGGCACGGTGAGTGAGAACGCCGTCGTCATCATGGTCGACACGTTCACCGACCACTTCTCGCCCGACGTCGGTCAGGCCGCCGTGCGCGTGCTGCGTCGTGCGGGATGGGAGCCCTACATCGTCGAGCGCGCGGGCTGCTGCGGGCTGACGTGGATCTCCACCGGCCAGCTCGACGGGGCCAAGAAGCAGCTTCGCGGCCTCGTGGGGGATCTCGCGCCGGTCGTGCGCCGCCACGTGCCCGTCATCGGGCTCGAGCCGTCGTGCACAGCTGTTCTTCGGGGTGATTCCGCCGAACTGTTGCCCGGTGACGAGGACGCTGCTCTCGTCGCGCGATCGACCTCGACGCTCGCGGAGTTCCTCGCCGGGGACGACGCCTGGACCGCGCCCGACTTGAGCGGCACCGACGTCGTCGCCCAGCCGCACTGCCACCACCACGGCGTCATGGGCTGGTCGCCCGACGCGAAGCTGCTCAAGGACGCCGGCGCGAACCTCCAGCAGCTCGGCGGGTGCTGCGGGCTCGCCGGCAACTTCGGCGTCGAACAGGGGCACTACGAGGTCTCCGTCAAGGTCGCCGAACAGCAGTTGCTCCCGGCCATGGATGCCCGTCCCGACGCCGATGTGCTCGCCGATGGGTTCTCGTGCCGAACACAGATCGCGGACCTCACGGAGCGTCGGGGCATCCACCTGGCGCAGCTGCTCGATCGCGCCCAGAGCAAGCAGTAGGGCAGTTCGGCGCGTTCGCGCCGCGTGCCCCTGCCACGCGTCTACGGTGAATCCACGAGCGAAGGGGCAACCGATGACGCATTGCACGGCCACCGAATCGAGGGTGCCTGCGCTCCGCAGTGAGCCGGGGCGGTCGTCGTGAGGCGCGGTACGTCGATCCCCGCGGTGCTGCTCGCGGCCGTCGTCAGCTTCTTCATGGCTTGGTTCGGGTTCGTCGCGATCTTCGCCACGAACAACGGGTTCGACGGCCCGTCGGCCCTCGGTTCGACGCTCACGGTCGTGACTTGCGTCGGCACGGGCGTCGTAGCGCTCGTGTGCGTGTTGCGACTGTGGACCTCGCGCGTGGGCGATCTCGGCCGTGCCTTCGCCACGATCCCGTTCGTCCTCGTCATCGTGGCGGCGATCTGGTTCCTCGTCAGTGCGTTCGGCGGCGAGCAGGGCCACGACTTCGGCCTGGCCGGCCCCGATGGCGCCTGGCTCGCACTCGTCCTCACCTGCTTCAACCTTGCCCTCGCGGGCGGTTTCGTGGCCGGCCTCGGGGCGATCGAGCGGCACGCCGACCGGCGGTCGCAGACCCTGCTGGCCCCGCACAGTGCCGTCGAGAGTGCCCCCGTGGCGCCGAGTTCGTCGGCCGTGCCTGACGCCGGCAACCCAGTGCTCCGCGGCGTCGGCCAGGTGTACGAACTGCCGACGTGGTTCGGGTGGAGCAGCGCCGTCGCGGCGGTTGTCATTGCGATCGCCCTGGCCCTCGTCAACCGCTACGTCGCGCTGTCCACCGTCAGTGGAAGCGGGAGCGCTGGAGCGTCGGGCCAGCGGGTTGTCATCGGCCTGATCGCCACTGCCCTCCTTCTCGTCTCGGCGATCGGGTGTGTTCGCGCTGCGGGGACAGCCCCTCGGTTTCGGTACGCGCGCCGTTGCCTTCTTCGCCTACGGCCTCGCAGCGTTCGGCCTCAACATGGGGCTGCTCTCCGAGATCGTCGCCTTCGTCGCGCTTCCCACCGCGGGCGGTGGGGACGGCGGATCGGGGGACTACGCGGCGCTGCTTCCGGCGCTGCTGTCGCTCGTCCTGCCGCGGTTCGTGCGAGGTGGTGCCCGCACCGACGTCACGCAGCTTCACGCCGGCTGACTCGAGCCCCGCGCAGCAGTTCCCACGCGATGCAGATCGGTTGCAACCGAACGGGGCGTCCCTGCGTCCTAGGGGTTGAAGGCGGTCGGCGAACGCCGAGCGAACAACTGCAGGGGGTTGGTCATGGCCATGTGGGAAGCCACGCAGGAGCACGAGACGTCGTTCACCGAGGAGTTCGGGCGCGACCTGCTCGTCCTCGCCGCTGGAATGGGCGTCGCTGCGACGCTCGGTGCCGTTGCCGTCTGGGTCGTCGAGCCCGTCGGTCTGCTCACCGGGTGGAACCGTAGCGCCGCGCTGTGGAGCCTCGTGCCCGCGCTCGCGCTCCTCGCCGCGCACTGGCAGGTGGCCAAGGCCTGGACGGGCGGTTCGCGGGTTCCCGGGGTCGATTCGCGCGCCACGATCCTCGCGGCGCTCATGCTGGCGCCCGCCGTCCTCCTCCTGAGCGGAGCCCTCGTCGCGGCTCTCGTCGGTCTCGTGGGTGGGCCGAGGCACACCAACCTCGTGGCCGACGACCTCACGACGGGCGCGCACCTCTTGCGCGCCGGGGTGGGCGTGGTGATCGGCGTCGGGGTCGCCCTCGCCGCACGTCGCCTCACGCACCGTCGCTGAGGGAACCTCCGACCTCCGCGGTCACTCGGCCAGGCTCGGTCAGAGCGTTCGGCGCTCGCAGACGAAGCGCACGCGGGTGCCGGGCCGAGCCTGAGCGAGATGGTCGACGTCCTCGTCGCGGATCACGGCGATGACGGGGTAGCCGCCCGTCGTGGGGTGGTCGGCGAGAAACACGATCGGCTGACCGTTCGCGGGTACCTGGATCGCTCCGCGCACGAGTCCTTCGCTCGCCAACTCGCCAACGCGCGACCGCTTCAGAGCTGACCCCAGCAACCTGACGCCGACTCGATCACCCTCGGCGCTCACCTCCCACGCCTTCGCCGTGAACGCGGCGCGAGCTTCGTCGGTGAACCAGTCGTCACGTGGCCCCCACACCGCGCGGAGCAACAGGTCACCGGAGCGCACGAACGCGGTGCCGGCATCGACGCCCGGTACGTCGCCTGCGGTGTCGTCGCCGAATGGCAGTTCGTCGCCGACCGTCACCGGGGCGGGCCCCAGACCTGTCGTCGGGTCGCTCGAACGCGATCCGAGCACCGGCACCACCGCGAAGCCACCGCGAACGGCGAGGTAGGTACGCAGGCCGTGCGTCGGCGCACCGACGGCGATGTCGTCACCCGCCCGCACGTGCACGGCCTCGCCGAAGGCGACAGGACGCCCGGCCACGTTCACTGCCGCGGGCGCTCCGGTGAGCGCGATGACGGCATCGGTCGTCACGCTCGCGCGCAGACCACCGAGAAGCACCTCGAGGGTGGCCGCACCCTCTGCATTGCCGACGAGGGTGTTCGCCAGTCGGTGGCTCGCTCGATCGGCCGCGCCGGAGGGACACACCCCGAGGTGGCCACACCCGGGGCGTCCGAGATCCTCGACGAGGGCCAGCGGCCCGAGCGCCTTCACGACGAGGCTCATCGGTCCTCCTCGACAAACCGCACCCGCGTGCCTGGTACGAGCACAGCCGGCGGCGTGCGATCCGCGTTCCACAGATCGACGTCGCTCATTCCGATGAGCTGCCAGCCACCGGGGGAGGAGCGGGGGTAGAGGCCGGTGAAGTCGCCGGCGAGCGCAACCGAACCGGCAGGAATCCGGGTTCGAGGTGACTCGCGGCGGGGAACGGTGAGGCCGCCGTCAGAGCCGATGAGGTAACCGAACCCCGGCATGAACCCTGCGAATTCGACCGTCCAGAGCTGGCCGGTGTGGCGCGACACGACCTCGTCGGCGTCGATGCCCAGGTGCTCTGCCACCCAGTCGAGATCCGCGCCGTCGTAGCGCACCCTGAGCTCGACGACGTCGCTCGTCGCGTTGCCATGAGCTTCTTCGGTCAGGTCGAGCGCCCGCACAGCCGCTGCCACTCCGGCCACGGCGTCCGGATCGGTGCAGCGCACGAGCACGGTCGTCGCTGCCGGAACGTGCTCGACGACGCCGTCGATCGACGTGCGGCGCAGAGCCGCGTCGACCCTGCGACGTTCTTGGGCATCGATGAGGTCGATGAGGAAGGCACGCTCCCCGACCGGGCGCAGCTCGAACGTCACACGAACGCCGCGATCGCCGCGCCGGCTCCGGTGAGCGACTCCTTGACGCGTACCGCCATGTCCACGGCACCGGGCGAATCGCCGTGGACGCAGATGGACTCGGCGTCGACGCGCACCCGCGAACCGTCGATGGCTTCGACCTCGCCGGTCGTCACGAGCGAGAGCATGCGCTCGGCGACGAGGGCGGGGTCGTGGAGGACGGCGCCGGGTTCGCGCCGCGGGACGAGGGTTCCTTCGGCGGTGTAGGCGCGGTCGGCGAAGGCCTCACGCACGGCGCGGATACCGCGGGACTCGGCGAGGTCGAGCACGACGCCACCGGGCAACCCCAGGATCGCGAGCGGCTGCCGCGCGGCCGCGTTGAACCGCTCGACGGCTCGGACGACGGCCTCGGCCTGCGCTTCGTGGTGGACGATGGCGTTGTAGAGCGCCCCGTGGGGTTTCACGTAACCGACGCTCGTGCCGTGCGCGCGGGCGACGCCGTCGATGGCGGCGAGCTGGTAGAGCACCTCGGCCTCGAGGCGGGCGGGTTCGACGTCGACGAAGGTGCGCCCGAAGCCGGCGAGGTCGCGGTAGGCGACGTGCGCGCCGATCGTGACGCCCCGCTCGGCTGCTGCGGCACACGTGCGGGCGAGGACGAGGGGGTCGCCGGCGTGAAAGCCGCAGGCGACGTTCGCCGAGGAGACGACATCGAGGAGGGCCGCGTCGTCGCCCATTGTCCAGGCCCCGAAGGATTCGCCCATGTCGGCGTTGAGGTCGATGGTGCGCGCGTCGGCAGACATGCAGGCAGAATCGTCGACTCGCACGGGCGCGTCAAGCGGTTCGCGGGCTCGCCGGTTCGGGCGTGCGAAGGTAGACGTAGGTGTGGTGCACCGTGAACCCAAGGCTCTCGTAGAGCGCAACGGCAGGCGTGTTTTCGGCACCGACCTGAAGGTAGAGCGAGCGCGCACCGCGGCGAGCCGCTTCGTCGGCACACCGCCCGACGAGGGCTCGCGCGAGACCGCGTCGGCGCCGCTCGGGCGTGACGGCAACCTCGAACAACCCGCCCCAACCCTGGGCGAGGGCCATGCGCCCGTGCGCCACCGTCACGCCTTCCTCGCGCACTGTGACGAAGGCCTGACTCGGCGAGCCGGTGAGGATCCGTCGTGCCACGGCGTCGTGCGAGCGGGCGCGCTCATCGGCGAGTTGCCACCACTCGTGCGTGATGTCCGCGTCGACCTCGACGTGCAGTGACCTCGCCGAAGGCTCGGTGCCTCGGTCGCTCACCTCGGCGCTCGCCGCCGTCATGACGAGCGTCGGGGAGGTCACCTGCCACCCCAGGGCCGTGACCTCACGGACGAAGTCGTCGTCCTGCGGTCCGAAGCCCGGTGCGAGCGGTACCCGGAGCAGGGGCGGCAAGCCTCGTTCGCGGTACCAGGTGATGATGTCGTCGAGCGCCGTCACGGTTTCCCGCTCGGTGGGCCCGAGAACGAGGCACGAGTTGGCCCGCCGCGTGTAGCCCTCGCCGGCTCGAAGCAGCCAGCGCCCACGGCGTTCGACCTCGAGCGGGCGCCAGCCGTCCACCATGAGTTCCTCGAGGTCGCTCACCGTGACGGCCCGGTGTGGGCGGCCTCGCCGCCCGGGCGACGGCGGAATCTCCTTGGCGGCCACGACATCCGACACCGCGATCTCGACGTCCGGCCCGCGCCGCGGTTCGACGACGAGCGTCGAAACATCGCGACGCACGAGGGTGCCGACGACGTCGGTGAGGGTGTGCCCGGCGTCCGGCGTCCCGGCGGCAGAGGCCCTCTCGGCGTCGCTCAACCGGCGGCGCACCATGACGCGGGTGCCCTCCCGCAGCGCGGACGTGGGGTCGGGCCGATTTCCAGGCGAGTTGCTCACATCGGCATACTAGGAGTGGGACTCGGAACGTTGGTAACGTAATGTTCTTAAATGCATAACGTTCGCTTTTGCTTCCGCAGTCGAAAGCGCAACGCACGACGATCAGCGAGGAGCTATTCGTGACCTACGTCATCGCCCAGCCCTGTGTCGATGTCAAGGACAAGGCCTGCATCGAAGAGTGCCCGGTCGACTGCATCTACGAAGGTGAGCGTTCGCTCTACATTCACCCTGACGAGTGCGTCGACTGTGGTGCCTGCGAGCCGGTCTGCCCGGTCGAGGCCATCTACTACGAGGATGACACCCCCGAGGAGTGGGCCGACTACTACAAGGCGAACGTCGAGTTCTTCGACGACCTCGGCTCGCCCGGTGGCGCCGCCAAGATGGGCGTCATCAAGAAGGACCACCCGATCATCGCGGAGCTGCCTCCGCAGAACGAGGAGTGAGGCGAAGCCTCTTCTTCGTGACCGACGCGCTGCCCGTCGTCCCGTGTGGGGCGGCGGGCTTCGCGTATTCCCGAGAGCGTGGTCACCCGGATGCGTGGACAGTGTGAATCCCGCGTCGCACCCGGTGAGAGGATGGACGCATGGCGCTCGATCTCCCCGATTTCCCCTGGGATTCCTTGGCTGCGGCCAAGGCGAAGGCCCAGGAGCACCCCGACGGCATCGTCGACCTCAGCGTCGGCACGCCCGTGGACCCCACGCCCCGCGTCCTCCAGGAGGCGTTGGCGGAGGCCGCCGACGCGCACGGCTACCCCCAGGTCTGGGGCACGCCGCCCCTGCGCGAGGCCATCGCGGGCTGGTATGCGCGCCGGCGCAACGCAACCGGCGTCAACCCGGACGGCGTCCTGCCGACGATCGGTTCGAAGGAGCTCGTCGCCTGGCTGCCGACGTTGCTCGGTCTGGGCCCCGGCGACGTCGTCGCCTTCCCCGAGGTGGCCTACCCGACGTACGACGTCGGTGCGCGCCTCGCCGGCGCAACGCCGCGCCCGATGCGCAACCTCACCGAGTTCGGCCCCGAGGTGCCGAAGCTGCTGTGGCTCAACAGCCCCGGCAACCCGACCGGGCAGGTGCTGCCCGTCGAACACCTCGCCAAGGTCGTCTCGTGGGCGCGTGAGCGGGGCGTCATCGTCGCCAGCGACGAGTGCTACGCCGAGCTCGACTGGCGCGAAGGTGCCGCCAGCCCCGGCAACCTCACAGCGCCGAGCATCCTCGACGACCGCGTGTGCGGTGGTGACCACTCGGGCCTGCTCTCGGTCTACTCTCTGAGTAAGCAGTCGAACCTCGCCGGTTACCGGGCGAGCTTCGTCGCCGGGGACCCGGCGATCGTCGGACGCCTCGTCGAGGTGCGCAAGCACGCGGGCATGATCGTGCCCCGTCCGGTGCAGCGGGTTCTCGAGGTGGCCGTCGGGGACGACGAGCACGTGGCCGCGCAGAAGAAGGTTTACGCCGCGCGTCGCGCGATGCTGCGTCCCGCGCTCGAGAAGGCGGGCTGGCGCATCGATCACTCCGACGCCGGGCTGTACCTCTGGGCCACCCAGGGCCGCCCGTGTCGCGAGTCGGTCGCCGACCTCGCCGAACTCGGCATTCTCGTCGCGCCCGGCGACTTCTACGGCCGCGCCGGGGAGGCGCACGTGCGCATCGCGCTCACCGCGACCGACGAGCGCATCCAGGCGGCTGTGACGCGCCTCACAACACTTTGACAGTCCGTCAACGATTTCCGACTACGTACGAGTAGCGGATTAAAAGCAGGGGAAATTCTCGGGTAACGTCGTGCTCGCTACTCCGGTACAACCCTGCCGGTCCGCAAGGAGGAACAACCGAATGACTTCACAGGGCAACGCCACGTTCTCGGCCGACGGCAAGGAACTCGAGTTCCCGCTCGTGCCCGCGGTCGAGGGCTGCAGTGGTTACGACATCTCGTCCCTCATGAAGGAGACCGGCAACGTCACGCTCGACGTCGGCTTCGTCAACACGGCGGCGTGCAAGTCCGCCATCACCTACATCGACGGTGACGAGGGCATCCTGCGTTACCGCGGCTACCCGATCGACGAACTGGCCGAGCACGCCACCTTCCTCGAGGTCGCCGCTCTGCTGTTCGACGGTGAACTGCCGTCCCAGGAGCGCCTTTCCACCCTCAAGGAAGCCGTGCGCGAAGCGTCCGTGCTTCCCGAGGGCCTCGAGAAGATCTTCGACGCCTTCCCCGAGGGCGCGCACCCGATGCACATCCTCTCCTCGGTCGTCCCGGCGCTCGGCACCTACTACGCCGACTCGCTGTCGATCAAGGACGAGGCCGCTATCGAGAGGGCCTCGGCCGCTCTCCTCGGCGCCATCCCGACGCTCGCGGCCTACGCGTACCGCAAGTCGATCGGCGAGAGCTTCATCGCTCCCGACCCGTCGCTCGAGTACGTCGAGAACTTCATGCACATGATGTTCGGCAAGAAGGAGGACAAGGAGACGGTCGATGCACTGGCCATGCTCTTCGTCCTGCACGCCGACCACGAGCAGAACTGCTCCGCCTCGACGGTGCGCATGGTGGGCTCCTCGGAGGCCGACCTCTTCCAGTCGATCACCGCAGGCATCGGCGCCCTGTCGGGTCCGCTGCACGGCGGCGCCAACTCGGCCGTCCTCGAGATGCTCGAGACAATCCAGTCGACGGGCGACACGGCAGAGTCCTTCATGGACAAGGTCAAGAACAAGGTCGACGGCGTGAAGCTCATGGGCTTCGGTCACCGCGTCTACAAGAGCTACGACCCGCGTGCGGCCATCATCAAGAAGACGACGCACACGATCCTCGAGAAGAACGGCAAGGACGAGCAGCTCGAACTCGCCATGGGCCTCGAGGAGACCGCGCTCAAGGACGACTACTTCGTCCAGCGCAAGCTCTACCCCAACGTCGACTTCTACACCGGCCTCATCTACAAGTCGATGGGCTTCCCGACGGACATGTTCACCGTACTGTTCGCCATCGGCCGTATGCCCGGTTGGATCGCGCAGTGGCGTGAGCAGAACCAGGACCCGGCCAAGAAGATCGGCCGACCGCGTCAGGTCTACACCGGCGCCACCGAGCGCAGCTACCCGGCCTGATCGCCGAGTTGCCGAAGCGGGGGGCGCCCCCCCCCCCCGGGGGGGGGGGG
>NZ_JAGTHU010000029.1:0-28043 GCF_019895135.1 Dermacoccus sp. Tok2021 | reverse complement strand
GCCTCGTCGTCGGGCCTGACGCAGCGCGCCGATGAGCGTGATGACCGCTCCGATCGCGATGACGGCCCAACTCGCGAGGATCATCAGGCCGGCGCCGATGTTCGCCCCGATCACCTCGTCGTTGCGGTTGCTGTACTCGCCGAGCCCCCACAGGCACAGGCCGACGACGATGACGGCGATTCCGATACGGACCATGGCTCCCCTTCAGGCGTTGAGTTCATCGCCTGCGGAGGATCGCGCGGCGCACAGTTCCGACCGTACTCATCTGCAGCCCTCCACCGCGGACCTGAGCGCTCATTGTGGAGACCACGCGACACAATGAGCCCATGACGAATCGCAAGGTGGCAGTGGTGACGGGTGCGAGCAGCGGCATCGGGCGGGCCAGCGCCCGCGCGCTCGCGGCGAAGGGCTACGAGGTCGTGTGCGCGGCCCGTCGTCTCGATCGCATCGAGGAACTCGCTCGCGAGATCGACGGCCGCGCCGTCCAGTGCGACGTGACGAACCGCGAGGACGTCGAGCGTCTCGCCGCCGAAGCCGGGCCCTGCGTCGACGTCCTCGTCGCGAACGCCGGGGGAGCGTTCGGCACCGACCCCGTGGCGAGCGCCGACCTCGACGACTGGCGTCGCATGTACGAAATCAACGTGCTCGGCACGCTCTCGACGATCCAGACGACGCTGCCCGCCCTCGAAGCGGCGCACGGCGTCATCATCACGATCGGCTCGACGGCCGGGCTCGTCTCGTACGAGGGCGGCGGCGGGTACTGCGGCGTCAAGCATGCGGTGCGCGCCATGATGGGCTCGCTGCGCCTCGAGCTGTTCGACAAGCCCGTGCGCGTGTGTGAGATCGACCCGGGCATGGTCAAGAGCGACGAGTTCGCGCTCGTGCGCTTCGACGGTGACGAGGAGAAGGCCGCAGCCGTCTACGCGGGAGTCGAGGCGCCCCTGACGCAGGAGGACATCGCGGACGCCGTCACGTACATCGCGGAGCTGCCCGAGCACGTCAACATCGACCAGATGGTCGTGCGCCCGCGCGCTCAGGCGGCCCAGCACAAGGTGTTCCGCACGTCTTGACCGGCGCGCCCGACGCGCGTTCCGCCCGCCGAACTGCTCGGCGGGCGGACCCTCTTCCAACGCGGCATGCCGCGGCTCTACGGTGGGTGAATGCGGCCCGGTCGGTTGGCCGCATTCATGACTGATCGGGTCCACGCGTCGGCCCGAAGCGCTCTCAGGAGGTGGCTCGTTGTCGACCCCACGTCTGCGCACCCGGGGCGGCACAGCCCCCGCGGTGCTCATGGTCATCGGATCGTGCACGTCGCTGCAGTTCGGTGCCGGCCTCGCCGTCCAGCTCTTCCCGGAGATCGGCGCCGCGGGCGTGACGACGTTGCGTCTCGGCTTCGCCGCCGTGCTTCTGCTGCTCGTCACTCGCCCGAACCTGCGCTCCTGGACGAAGCAGCAGTGGCTCGCCGTCGTCGCGTTCGGCCTGTCGTTGGCCGGCATGAACGGCCTGTTCTACGAGGCGATTGCGCGCATTCCGCTCGGTCCGGCCGTGGCCATCGAGTTCCTCGGCCCGCTCGGTCTCGCGGCGGTGCTCTCGCGCAAGCTGCGCGACTTCGCGTGGATCGGCCTCGCCCTCGCCGGCGTCGCGATGCTCGGTCTCGACGACGTGGGCGGCTCGCTGGACCCGGTGGGCGTCGCGTACGTGCTCGGCGCGGGCTTCTTCTGGGCCCTCTACATTCTGGCGAGCGAGCGCGTCGGCTCGCTCCTCGACGGTGCGGGTGGTCTGGCGATGGCACTCGTCATCGGCACGCTCGCGATCATGCCGTTCGGTGCTCCCGGGGCCGTCGAGGGCCTCACGGACACCCACTTCTTCATGCTGGCGCTCGGCGTCGGCATGCTGTCGTCGGTCATTCCGTACGGCTTGGAACTTTCTGCGCTGCGCCTGTTACCGAAGGCGGTGTTCGGGGTGCTGCTGGCGCTCGAGCCCGTCATCGCGGCGCTCGCCGGGTGGCTGTTGCTCGATCAGGGTTTCGGCACGGTCAGCGCCCTCGCGGTGGCGCTCGTCGTCATCGCCGGCGCCGGCTCCGCCATCACTGCGTCACGCTCGGCCAGCACCATCACGCCGCCGGAGGACACCCCCGACGAGGTGACGGCGTCCGTTCACGCGTGACGCACCACGCCGAGGAGGCACCGATAGGCTGACCGGCGTGAGTGACGAGACGCAGAAGCAGCCGGGCAACCCGTTCGACCCCACGGCCTGGAAGGTCGTCGAGGGGTTCGAGGATCTCACGGACATCACCTACCACCGCAGCGTCGAACTCGGCTGCGTGCGCGTGGCGTTCGACCGCCCTGAGGTGCTCAACGCGTTCCGCCCGCACACCGTGGACGAGCTGTACCGCGTTCTCGACCACGCGCGTCGCACGCCGGACGTCGGCGTTGTCCTCCTCACGGGCAATGGCCCCGGCCCCGAGGGCACCGGCAGCGCCGGCAAGTGGGCGTTCTGTTCGGGCGGCGACCAGCGCATCCGCGGCCGCTCGGGTTATCAGTACGCGGCCGACCACGACGGCGACCAGACGGCGTCCGGCGTCGACGAACTGCGCGTCAAGGCCGAGGGTGGGCGTCTGCACATCCTGGAAGTGCAGCGCCTCATCCGCACGATGCCGAAGGTCGTCATCTGCCTCGTCAACGGGTGGGCAGCCGGTGGCGGCCACAGCCTCCACGTCGTCTGCGACCTGACGATGGCCTCCCGCGAGCACGCGCGTTTCAAGCAGACCGACGCCGACGTCGGTTCGTTCGACGGCGGCTACGGCTCCGCGTACCTCGCGAAGATGGTGGGCCAGAAGTTCGCGCGCGAGATCTTCTTCCTCGGCCGCACGTACACGGCCGACGACATGCACCGCATGGGCGCGGTCAACATCGTCAGCGCGCACGACGAACTCGAGTCGGATGCCCTCCAGGCGGCCCGCGAGATCATGAGCAAGTCGCCGCAGGCGCAGCGCATGCTGAAGTTCGCGTTCAACCTCTCCGACGACGGCCTCATGGGCCAGCAGGTCTTCGCCGGCGAAGCCACGCGCCTCGCGTACATGACCGACGAGGCTGTCGAGGGGCGCGACCAGTTCCTCGAGAAGCGCGACCCCGACTGGTCGGGCTTCCCCTGGTACTTCTGATCGGCATTTCGTACTGCCCTGTCGGACAAGCGAACCAGCGAGAAATCGACGCCGAGGGAGACACTGGAGCGGTGAGAGCATGGTGGTTGCTGGCCGTTGCGGTCGCGTGTGAGGTCTCCGGTTCGCTTGCCATGAAGGCGGCTGTCGATGTGCCCGCCTGGTACGTCCTCACCGCCGTCGGGTACACGGCGTCACTCGCTCTGCTCGCGCTCGTGCTGCGTACGGGAATGACCGTCGGCAAGGCCTACGGCATCTGGGGCGCCACGGGCGTCGCACTCACCGCCGTTCTCAGTGCCGCCATCTTCGGTGAACCTCTGACGCCCCTCATGGACCTCGGCGTGCTCCTCGTCATCGCAGGTGTTCTGCTCGTCGAGTTCGGATCGCACCCCAAGGCGAGCGACACGGTGGAGGCAGCGTCGTGAGGTGGGCTTACCTGGCGGTCGCCATCATCTGCGAGGTGACGGCAACCCTTTCGCTGCGGCAGGCCACCGTCACCGGGCGTCGGCGCTGGTACGCCTCCGTGGTGGCGGGATACCTCGCCGCGTTCACCCTGCTCGCCCTGACGCTGGCCGCAGGCGTCCCGCTCGGCGTCGCCTACGGAACGTGGGCCGCCTGCGGCGTCGCGCTCACGGCGCTCGCGAGCCGCGTGCTCTTCGACGAGCCTCTCACCCGGACGATGTGGGTCGGCATCGGCTGCATCGTCGTGGGTGTGCTGCTCATCGAGCTCGGCGCCAGCGGCGCGCACTGAGCCGGCTTTCCTCTCGCGGGGACCAACGCCAGTGTGGCGAGCCCGAAGGCATCGTCGCTCGCTGCGGTGCGGGGTCGGTCGAGCCGATCAGGCCTGCGTCCAGGGCGTCGTCATACCGAGAACCCGCGAGCCGTCGAGGTCGCCGAGCGACACCCCGGCGAACGTCGCGGCAGCGTCGCTCGTCTGCCAGCGGAAGCGGTACTCGTCGGCGAGGGCCGCGCCCGCTATCGCCTCGCCGGCGCTCTCCGCCGACTGCGCGTTCGCGAACGCGCCCGCCGTGCGCGCGAGGTAGGCGTCGAGCTGTTCCTGATACGGTCCGCCGTCGATCTTCTCCACGTTGTCGACGAACTGGGTTGCCACGGCAGCCGGCTCGATGACGGAGACGCGAACGCCGACGTGAGCGGCGACGGTCGAGAGCGACTGCATGAAGCCTTCGACGGCGAACTTCGCGGCGCAGTACGCGTCGGCGAACGGCTGTCCGACCACGCCGCCGACGGAGGTGACCGAGACGATCGTTCCGCGTCGTGCCTCGCGCATGTGCGGGAGGACGGCCTGCGTCAGGGCGACGACGGAGAAGTAGTTCGTCTCCATCTGCTCGCGCACGACATCCATCGAGAGGGTCTCCGCGGTGCCGACGCAGCCGCGACCGGCGTTGTTGACGAGGATGTCGAGGCGTCCGTGATCGCGCACGACCCCCTCGACGAAACGGGCGTTCGCGGCATGGTCGGTGACGTCGAGTTCACGGATGTCGAGTGTGACGTCGGCGCCGGCCGCCTCCTCTTCGAGCGCGACGGCGCGCTCCTTCGAGCGGACCGTTGCGACGACGGTGCACACCGCCTTCGCGAGGGCCACGGCGGCGTGCAGGCCCATACCGCTGGAGGTTCCGGTGACGACGGCGACGCGATTCATGCCCCCAGTGTGAGCCCTATCGGATCTCGCCGTCAGCGGCGTCCACAGGTGCCCCGGTCTGCGCCAGGCGCTGACGGGCCGTTGCCAGGCCCGGTCCGACCGGGACGGTTCCCAGCGCCTTCCCGAGGCCGAACTCGGGCATGTTGACGTACACCGACTCGTACCCCTTGGGCGGGCACACGTAGGTCTCGTGCCAGATGCCCACGTGTCCCTCACGCCCGAGCTTGCGGAAGTCGCGCCACGGCTTGAGGTGGGGAGCGTCGGCGTTCGCGGCGAAGGCGTGAAGGTGCTCGGGGGAACGCCAGTACTGCACCGAGATCGTGGTGCGCCCGAACCACTGTTCGTGGTGGAGCAAACCGGCGTCCGGGTCCCGCACGAGGTGGTTCAGCATCCGGGGCATCGAGACGGCGACAGGCCCCCAACGGTCAGGGCGCCACAGCGAGTTGAAGCGCATGCCGATGAGGAAGACGGTGACGTCGCCGTCCGTCGTCGCCGTCGTGCGAGCAGTGTTGATGGTCATGGCAGCCTCCGGTCGCCGAGTTCCGTAACACTGTTATAAAACGATGTTTTGTTACCGTCGTCAAGTGCCTCGACCCAAGACCTACGACGACGCCGACCGTGCGCGGATCGTCGAACGCGCTGCCCGTGTCATCGCGACGGAGGGCGCCTCGGGACTCTCGTTGCGCTCCCTTGCCGCCGACTCCGGCGTCTCGACCACGGCGGTCTACTCGCTCATCGGGGGTAAGGACGACGTCATCGCAGCCGTCGTTCACGAGGCCACTCTGTCGTTCGCCACAGCGCAGGCGAATGCCGTCACGGGCGAGGATGCCCACACCGACTTCAGGCGTCTCGGCGTCGCCTACCGGGCATGGGCGATCGAGCATCCGAGCCTGTACGCCGTCATCTTCACCGGCCGCGCAGGCAGTGCCGGCGAGACGCACGAAGCGGCGGCATTCGAGCCCCTGCTCGACACCGTGACGCGATTGTCGGAGGCGGGGCGACTGCACGGCGACGACCCGCAGGCGGCGGCGCTCGCCATCTGGGGCTCGGTGCACGGCGCCGTGTCGCTCGAACTCGAACTGTGGCCCGCTCAGCCGAAGGCGGAGTCGGCTCGCGCGTTCGACGTCATGCTCGACGCCGTCGAACGCGCGTGGGTGCGCTGACGCGCTTCACGCGGTGCGGGTCGACGTCTGCGCTTCGCAGTAGTCGCGAAGCTGTGCGGCTTCGGCGTTCAGCTTCTTCTCGAGCAGCGGGCCGCTCATGGACGCGTTCACCTTGGCGAATGTGCTGTCCATGCGCAGCAGGAAGTGGACAGCGACGTGACGCTCGTCCACCTGGCGCAGCGTGTACTCGAACGTGACGCCGCCGCCGGTGGTCTCCGCGGAGTACGTGAGGCGCTCGTTCGGCTGGTAGTCGTGGATCGTGAGACGCTGATTGTCGAAGCGCCACCAGGCCTGGGAGGCGCTGTACCGAGCGCCGGGCCCGGGGGCCGTCGTACCGTCCTCAGGTTTCACGTCGGTGAGGTCATCCATCCACTTCACCCAGTTCTGCGGGTCGCCGAGCGCGGCCCAGACCGTCGCGAGGTCCGCGTGAATTTCCTGCGTTGTCGAAAACTCCATGACGATTGCTCCCTGAGATGGTCGTTCCCCGATGACAAGAACCTAAATGCGTATGACGCGCCGTGACGCGGTCGAAGGCGTTGTTCACCAGAACGTCACCCGGACGGCGGCCGACCTCCCACGTGGTTCGACTGCGGCGCCTGTCTACGCTGACGGGATGACGTTCGATGCACGCGCCGCGCTGCTCGCCAAACGTGCCGAGACGACGCAGCGCCTCAAGGGGCTCGACGAGAGCTTCGCCGACATCGTCGAGTCGGTGCGCGACAGCAACCTCGACGACGAGCACGATCCGGAGGGCTCGACCGTGGCCGTTTCACGCGCCCAGGTCGCGTCGCTCGCGCAGGAGGGGCGCGAACAGCTGCGTGAAATCGAGGCGGCCCTGCGGCGTCTGGACGACGGCGCGTACGGCACCTGTGCCCGCTGTGGTGGGCCAATCGGCGATGCGCGCCTCGAAGCGCGGCCGACAGCGACGCTGTGCATCGGCTGCGCGCAGCAGGAGAACGCGAGCCCGCGCCGATGACGCCGGGCAGCCACGTTCGCACTGGAGCGGGCGTCGGGTCCCACGGGCCGCGCATCTGACCTGGTCCTAGGCTTCGATCATGGCGTTGCCCCCGCTCTCCGACCTGCTCGACGGCCTCAAGGTCGTCTCACTGCCGCTCAACACGCGCTTTCGCGGCGTGCAGCACCGCGAGATCGCCTACATCGAGGGGCCGTGCGGCGTGGGGGAGTTCGCCCCGTTCCTCGAGTACGAGCCGGACGAGGCATCACGATGGCTCGCGGCCGCCCTCGAGGCTGCATACGTGGGGTGGCCCGAGCCGGTGCGTGACGTCGTCGCCGTCAACGCCACCGTGCCGGCCGTCCCGGCGGCCGACGTGCCGCGGGTGCTCGCGCGCTTCGACGGCTGCTCGACGGCCAAGGTCAAGGTGGCGGAGAAGGGGCAGGCGCTCGACGACGACGTTGCCCGCGTCGCCGCGGTGCGTGACGGGCTGGGGCCCGAAGGCAGAGTGCGCCTCGACGCGAACGGCGGCTGGGGCGTCGACGACGCCGTCGCAGCCATCACGCGGCTCGCGGCCTTCGACCTCGAATACGTCGAGCAGCCCGTCATGCCGGTCGACGACCTGGCGCGCGTGCGCCGAAGCCTCGCCGCATCGGGCGTCGACGTGCGCATCGCCGCCGACGAATCCATCCGCAAGGCCGACGACCCCCTGCGCGTCGTCGAACTCCATGCCGCTGACCTCGCCATCGTCAAGGTTGCACCGCTCGGCGGGGTGACGGGCGCGCTGCGCATCGCGGAGCAGACGGGCCTGCCCATGGTCGTCAGTTCCGCGCTCGATTCGAGCCCCGGCATGGCGGCGGGCCTGGCGCTCGCGGCCGCACTGCCGGGGCTCGAGCACGCGTGTGGCCTCGGCACGATCAACCTGCTCGACGGCGACGTCGTCGAGCGATCGCTCGTGCCGGTGGGTGGCAACCTCACAGTCGCTCAGATCGACGACGCGCGTGCGCTCGACCCAGAACGCCTCGAGCGTTACCGGGCGAGCGCCGAGAGCGAGGCGTGGTGGCGCGAGCGCGTCGCCGCGAGCTACGAGGTGCTGGCCGCCCATTGAGCGAGCGAATTGACGGCGTGGGCATAAAGACGGCACCGTCGCCGTTGTCAGGAAGGACCAACGCAATCGACCGAGGAGGTCCCGTGGCACACGTCGGAATCGTCGGAGGACACGGCAAGATCGCACTGCTCACCGCACCGTTGCTCGTCGAGGCAGGGCACGACGTGACGTCCATCGTGCGCAACCCTGACCACGTGGGCGACGTCGAGGCGACCGGAGCCACTGCGCTCGTCGCCGACATCTCCGCCCTCAGCACCGAGGAGATCAAGGAGCTCTTCACCGAGCAGGGCTTCGACGCTCTCGTGTGGTCGGCCGGTGCCGGAGGAGGTGACCCGGAGCGCACCATCGCCGTCGACCGCGACGCCGCGATCCGCACGATGGACGCTGCGTCCGCCGTCGGGCCCGAGCGCTACGTCATGGTGTCCTACCTCGGCGCATCGCTCGATCACGGGGTGCCCGAGGACAACGACTTCCACACCTACGCCCAGGCGAAGGCGGAGGCGGACGAGCACCTGCGCGGCACGTCGCTGAAGTGGACGCTCGTCGGGCCGACGTCGCTGTCGCTTGACGAGCCGAGCGGTTCGATCGAGATCACGACGACGCCCGGCGACGTGAAGGCGTCGCGCGCCAACGTGGCCCGCGTCATCGCCGCGGTGCTCGCCGACGACTCCACGATCGGCAAGGCGCTGCCGTTCACCGACGGTGACGTGCCGATCGCCGAGGCCGTCGCCCAGGCGCCGGCGTCTGAGCGGCTCGCCTGAGCGTCCACCCAGGAAAACCCGCGATGACGACGAAGGGGCGAGGACCGTGGTGGTCCTCGCCCCTTCTTCTGTCTTCGCTGGCGCCGAGTCAGAGGTGTGAGCGCAGGCGCTCGTGCAACTGCGGGTCGGCGGCGACGAGCAGCGGCGTCGGAGTGCGCTCGAAGCGCGGGTCGTAGTCGGTGCCGTCGGCGTAGGCGGAAACACCACCCGATTCGCGGATGAACAGCGCGCCGGGTGCGTGGTCCCAGGGCTTCGTCGTGACGTAGAGGATGTAGTCGGCGCCGCCGGAGGCGATCTGGGGGTAGTCGACGGCACAGCACACCCAGGAGAGCTTGAGCGGCGGCAGGCCGTCGAGCGACTCACCGACGCGGGTGGGGCGCGACGTGACGCCCTGGGCGACCTCGCCGACGGTGCGCGGGGCGATGCGCTCGCCGTTGCGGAACGCCCCTGCGCCCTTCTCCGCGACGTAGGCGACTCCGTGCTGCGGCTGCCACATCCAGCTGCGGACGACGTCGCCGCCGCGCATCTCGGCCACCATGACGCCGTGGTCGGGGGAGCCGTGGACGAAGTTCTTCGTGCCGTCGACCGGGTCGACGGTGAACCAGTGATCGGCGTGCTCGGTTCGGTCGAGGATGCTCGGGTCGGCGGCGACCGCTTCCTCGCCGACGATGAGTGCGTCCGGGTAGGCGTCCAGAAGGCGGGCGGTGATGGCGACCTCGGCCTCGCGGTCGGCGACCGTCACGAGGTCGCCGGGGTTCTTCTCCATGACCTCGTGTCGGGCGAGAGATTCGAATCGGGGGTTGATGAACTCGTCGGCGGCTTCTTGCAGCATGGTCAGGACGGCCTGGGTATCCACACGTCCGATCCTAGTGGCCCCGGTGGGCCCGCGATGTCGCCGTCGTGAGCGTGCAACACGGAACGACGGCCTCTCCCGAACCGTGTCGTATCGCGCGAGAAAACCTCAGGCCCCCGAGAACCTTCTCGGGGGCCTGAGGTCGAGCCGCACAATGCGGCGAGGAAGTCAGTTCGTCGGGTCGTGGTCGATGATGTCGCCGGCTTCCTTGACGAGAGCCTTGGTGCGACGGCGGTGGGCGAACCACTCGTAGGCCATCGGCAGCACGCTCACGAGGACGATGGCCATGATGGCGATGTCGATGTTCTTGCCGAGGCCGGGGAAGGCCTTGCCGAGGAAATACCCGGCGAACGTGATGGAGAAGACCCACAGCACGGCGCCCACGGCCGACCACGTGAAGAAGCGCTTGCGCTCCATGCGGCTGGCGCCGGCAACGACGGTGATGAACGTGCGCACGATGGGCACGAATCGGCCGATGACGAGGGCCTTGTTGCCGTGCTTGTCGAAGAACGCGTTGGTCTGTTCGAAGTATTTCTTCTTGAGGATCTTGCCGTCGCGTTCGTACAGCGGTGTGCCGAGCAGGCGTCCGAGTTCGTAGCCGACGACGTTGCCGAGGAACGCTGCGATGCACAGCGCGGGCAGCGAGACGTAGAGCGGGATGTCGAAGCCGCTCGTCGCCGACGTCGCGGTGAACATGCCGATGGCGAAGAGCAGGGAGTCGCCGGGAAGGAGCGGGAAGAACAGTCCGCACTCGACGAAGACGATGGCGAGGGAGACCCAGAAGAACGCTCCGCCGAAGTGGCTGAGGAGGTAGTTCGGGTCCATGAAGTCGGGGCCGAGGGCATGCATCACGTTGTCGAGCGTACCGGGGTGGCCGGTGTGGGGCCTGTGAGCAACGCCGCGGCGGTGAGGGGCAAATGAGAGGTTCGCGCGGGCCGCCGGGGCGGCCACTACCCTTGACGCTCGTGGGTGAAGCGATCGAGGAACGTCCGGATCACGTCGTCGGGGTCGGACCGTGGCAGGGGCCGTGGCCGCTCGATGACGACGGTGAACTCGACGCTCGCTTCGACCCGGAACTCCTGCGTGACGGCGACCGCCGCAACGTCGAGGACCGGTTCCGATACTGGCGCCACGACGCCATTGTCAGGCACCTCGACGAGTCGCGGCACGACTTCCACGTGGCGGTGGAGAACTGGGAGCACGACTTCAACATCGGCTCCGTCATCCGCACGGCCAACGCGTTCAACGCCAAGGCGTTCCACATCGTCGGCCGGCGCCGGTGGAACCGCCGGGGCGCGATGGTGACCGACCGGTACCAGCACGAGATGCACCACACGTCGGTCGACGACCTGCTCACGTGGGTGGCGACCGCGGGCCCGGCTGACGCCGCGGGTAACGCGACGCGCATGCCCGTCTACGCCATCGACAACGTCGCGGGCAGCGTGCCCCTCGAGACGTTCGACCTGCCGCGACACTGCGTCCTGCTGTTCGGTCAGGAGGGCCCTGGCGTCAGCGCGGAAGCGCTCGAGAAGGCCGACGCCGTTCTCGACATCGCGCAGTTCGGCTCGACGCGCTCGATCAACGCCGGCGCCGCGGCCGCCGTCACGATGCACGCCTGGATCCGTCGGCACGTGTTCGGCCAGCGCATCGGCGAATGACCCCGCAGTGTCAGTGTCCGAAAGCTGAGCATCGCTGCTCACTCCTCGGCCCGTCCGGCGCCGTAACGCCCACGTCCGTGTGGTGCGTGAAAGGATGAATCGGACGGCCGTGCCAGCACCCGGTACGGCCCGCGAACCGCAGATCGACAAGGGAGTGGACATGCCCATCGCAACCCCCGAGGTTTACCGCGAGATGCTCGACCGTGCGAAGCGTGAGGGCTTCGCGTACCCGGCCATCAACGTTTCGTCGTCGCAGACGCTGAACGCCGCCATCCGTGGTTTCGCCGAGGCCGGTTCGGACGGCATCATCCAGGTCTCCACCGGTGGCGCCGAGTACTTCTCGGGCCCCACGGTGAAGAACATGGTCACCGGCGCCCTCGCGATGTCGGCCTTCGCCCACGAGGTGGCGAAGAACTACGACGTCAACATCGCGCTGCACACCGACCACTGTCCGAAGGACAAGCTCGACAGCTTCGTCCGCCCGCTCGTCGACGCCTCGATCGAGCGCGTCAAGGACGGCGGTCAGCCGTACTTCCAGTCGCACATGTGGGACGGTTCGGCCGTGCCGCTCGAGGAGAACCTCGAGATCGCCAAGGAGCTGCTCGACAAGTGCCAGCAGGCGAACATCATCCTCGAGATCGAGGTCGGTGTCGTCGGCGGTGAAGAGGACGGCGTCGACAACGAGATCAACGACCAGCTGTACTCCACGCCCGAGGACGCCATCGCCACGGCCGAGGCTCTCGGCGCCGGTACCGACGTGTACTACATGACCGCCCTCACCTTCGGAAACGTGCACGGCGTCTACAAGCCGGGCAACGTCCAGCTGCGCCCGTCCGTGCTCAAGGACGCGCAGGACGCCGTCAAGGCCAAGTTCTCCGAGGCCGAGGACAAGCCGTTCCACCTCGTCTTCCACGGTGGCTCGGGCTCGTCGGAGGAGGAGATCAAGGAGGCCGTGTCGTACGGCGTCGTCAAGATGAACGTCGACACCGACACGCAGTACGCCTTCACCCGCCCGATCGCCGGCTGGATGCTCGGCAACTACGAGGGCGTCCTCAAGATCGACGGCGAGGTCGGCAACAAGAAGCAGTACGACCCGCGCGCCTGGGGCAAGGCTGCCGAGGAGGGCATGGCCAAGCGCGTCGTCGAGGCGTGCGAGCACCTCGGCTCCGCCGGCAAGAGCCAGGGCGCCAAGAAGGCCTGACGCCTCACCCGAGTCGTTCGACGCGAGCGGCCCGTCCACGAACAATCGTGGGCCGGCCGCTCGTTTCGTTGTGCGGCGTTCAGCGGTGGAGGGCTGCCGCCAGAACGTCAGCGCGGGAACGCGGGCGGTCGGCTGCCGAGACGGGGAGGCCTGCGGCGTCGAGCAGGTCCGCCTGCCACGGTCGATCGAGCTGCGCGTGACGCAGGAGGTCGGCGTCGCCCAGGAGGGCGCCGGCGTCGTCACTGACAGCACGCCCGGCGTCGAGCAGCGTGACGATGTCGGCCCACTCCCACACGAGCGCCATGTCGTGGGTCGACAGGACGACGGTCGTGCCCGCGCCTTCGAGCCGCTCGAGACACGCGAGGAGAGCAGCGCATCCGGCGGGGTCGAGGCCGGCCGTCGGCTCGTCGAGCAGGAGGAAGCGCGGTTGCATCGCCACGGCGCCGGCGAGGGCGACGCGTTTGCGCTGGCCGTACGAGAGGTGATGCACGGGGCGGGTGAGCAGCTCGGTGATGCCCAACAGTTCAGCGGTCTCTGCCACCCGCGCACGGACGGCGTCGGGGTCGAGTCCGAGGTTGGTGGGGCCGTAGGAGATCTCGGCGTGGACATCGGCGGAGAAGAGCTGATCGTCCGGATCCTGTAGGACGAGCTGCACGGCGCGGCGGTGGGCGGTGAGTGCTGTGCGCTTGAAGTTCAGGGGCGTCTCGTCGACGAGGACCTCGCCGGCGGTGGGCCGCAGGCTGCCGCTCAAGGTCCGCAGGAGCGTCGTCTTGCCCGCACCGTTGGCGCCGATGAGCGCGAGGCGACGGCCCGCCTCGACCTCCACGTCGGCGTCGCGCAGCACCCACGCGTCGCGGCCGTACCGGACGCTGACCCCGTGCAGGGCGAGCGCACTCATCGGGTCATCACCGCGACGACGCCGAGCGCGAGGACCACGCAAGCGCTGAGGCCGACGAACGGCACCGAGACGTTCTGCGCTCGGGGCGTGACGACGAGCGCGCCGTCGAAGCCGCGCCCTTCGAGCCCTTCGCCGAGACGCTGAGCCCGCACCCAGGCCGTTCGGAGCGTGGCGGACAGCAACGACGCGACGCTGGCCCGGGCGATGCGCGCCGATGCGTACCCAAGGCGGGCCTCCTGCGTCGTGCGGACGTTGCCTGAGACGTCGAGGAGGACGAAGAGCATTCGGTAGACGAGGCCCGCGATCTCCACCATCGTCGCGGGCACCTTGGCGCGACGGGCCGCCGTCAGGAGGTCGGTCATCGGGGTGGTGAGGGCAAGCATCATGAGGGCCGAGGCCGCCGCGAGTGAGCGGCCGACTGTCTCGACGGAACGCTCGATCGACGCCGGCGCCGACCAGAACGGGCCGAACGACCACACGGCGTCAGGAGCGGGGTGGCCGATCGACACCGCGGCAGCGAGTGCGCCGATCACGATGAACGCCACCGGCAGCGTGAGCACGCGCGAGGCGAGCCTCGGTTCGACGCGGGCGCCGACGAGGATGGCGACCAGGCAGACCACGACGAGGGCGGCGTGGAGCCAGGGCGCCCTCGTCACCATCGCGACGACGAGCAGGCCGAGACTGAGTACCGCCTTCTCGAGAACGGAGCGATCGCGCCACCGGTTGCTCCAGGCGGCGCGATCGACGGCCGGGCCGGAGCCCGTCCTGGCTCCCACGGTCAGCTGCTGCGGGTTGTCGACTCGGGGGTGCGTGCGGCGTTCTGCGGGGAGTCGTCGGCGTTCGGCGCCGTTTCCGTCGAACGCTTACGGCGCTCGCGGAACGTGCCGAGCACGAAGCCGAGAATGCCGGCGCCGATCGCTGCCTGCAGCGCGAAGAGGCCGGATTCGACCTCGCCGCCGGGCTGCTCCCAGATCGGCGAGAACCACGGCTCGTAGTCCTTGTTCGACTCTTCGATCTGCTCGGAGGCAGCGGCGTCCGTTCCGCCGAACTCACCGCCGGAGTGGGTGCCCATGAGCAGGGCGATAGCGAACACGACGGCCGCCAGGGCGAGAAGTGCGACGTTCTTCCACACGGTCGAGCGCTTCATCGGGCACCTCCGGCGGGCGTGTTGAGGGTGTCGTCGGTCGTGGCGGGAGTGTCGGATTCGCCAGGCTCGTCGTCGAAGACATCGCGGCGGCCCTTGCCGAAGCCGAGGCCCTGCAGCTGCGGGCCCGCCCACGAACGCAGGGCGTTCATGAGGAGCACGCCGATGAGGCCCTCAACGACGGCGAGTGGAATCTGAGTGAGCGCGAACAGGCCGAGGAAGCGCGACCATGCGCCGAAGAAGCCGCTCTGGGCGTCGGGGAACGCGATGGCCAGCTGCGTGGCGGTGACGACGTACGTGGCCAGGTCGGCCAGGGCGACGGCGAAGAAGACGGCCACCGAGAACGGCGCCCGGCCCAGGAGACGGTAGGTGCCGTAGGCGACCCACGGCCCGACGATCGCCATCGAGAACACGTTGGCGCCCAACGTCGTCAGGCCGCCGTGCGCGAGCAGCAACGCCTGGAAGATGAGCACGATCGTGCCCAACGCGGCCATGACGGGTGGCTTGAAGATGACGGCGCCCTCACCCGTGCCCGTCGGGTGCGACGAACTGCCCGTGACCGACGGCAGCTTGATGGCCGACAGCACGAACGAGTAGGCACCGACGCCGGCGAGCAGGAGTTTGGAATCAGGGTGTTCACGCGTGATCTGCGTGATGCGGCGAACGCCGTGAACGACGAACGGCGCGGAGACGGCCGTCCAAGCGGCCGCGTGGAGGGGTGGCAAGAAGCCCTCGGCAATATGCATGGCAATGCACCTTCCCGGGATGACGCGTCCCGACAATGCTTCGCCCTCGAGTTCCTGACTCGCGGAAAACCCGCTCACAGTGGCGCGACCGTCCCGGACTCTCACCGGGTTCCTCGATCTTGAGGCGACGACGGGAGCCTAGCAGCGCCCGCCGTCGCCGTGGGGCGCAAGCACCCGACGATCAGCCGTTGTCGCCACCGGTATCCTGCTGGGGACCGCCGCGCTCGGTGGCGGTGTCGCCGGCGTCCGACCACACCCACTTCGCCACGACCGGGATGTCCTCGCCGTTCTCGTACGCATACGCGCGTGCCTCCAGGCGGGCGTCCTGCATCTCCTGGCGCAGACCGGCCGTACGGGCTCCGAGCCCCTCGACGCGATCCAGCACGTCCATGACGAGGTGGTACCGGTCGAGGTTGTTGCGCATCACCATGTCGAACGGCGTCGTGGTGGTGCCCTCCTCGATAAAGCCGCGCACGTGCAGGTTCGCGTGGCCGGTGCGTCGGTAGGTCAGACGATGGATGAGCCAGGGGTAACCGTGGTAGGCGAAGACCACCGGCTTGTCGGTGGTGAAGATCGCATCGAACTCGCGCTGCGAGAGGCCGTGCGGGTGCTCCTCGGACGACTGCAGACGCATGAGGTCGACGACGTTGACCACCCGAACCTTCAACTGCGGCAGCCGGTCCTTTAGGATGCCGGCGGCCGCCAGCACCTCGACCGTCGGGATGTCACCCGCGCAGGCGAGGACGACGTCGGGTTCCCCGCCCTCATCCTCGGTTCCGGCCCATTCCCAGATGCCGAGGCCACGCGCGCAGTGGCGCACCGCCTCGTCCATCGACAACCACACCGGGTTCGGTTGCTTGCCCGCGACAACGACGTTGACGTACTGCGACGTGCGCAGGACGTGGTCGAACGTCGACAACAGCGTGTTCGCGTCCGGCGGCAGGTAGACGCGCACGACCTCGGCCTTCTTGTTCACGACGTGGTCGATGAACCCCGGATCCTGATGGCTGAAACCGTTGTGATCCTGACGCCACACGTGGGAGCTCAAGAGGTAGTTGAGCGAGCTGATGGGGCGCCGCCACGGGATCTCGTTCGTCACCTTGAGCCACTTGGCGTGCTGATTGACCATCGAGTCGACGATGTGGATGAAGGCCTCGTAGGAGGACATCACACCGTGACGACCGGTCAGCAGATAACCCTCGAGCCAGCCTTGGCACTGGTGCTCCGAGAGCATCTCCATGACCTTGCCGACACGCGCCATGGGGTCGCCCGAATCGTTCGGCTCGTAGTCACCGAGCCACTGCTTGGGGGACGTCTCGTAGACGCCCTGCAGACGATTGGAAGCCGTCTCGTCCGGGCCGAAGAGTCGGAAGTTGTTCGGGTTCGCAGCCATGACCTCGGCCAACCACTCGCCCAGGACGCGTGTGCCCTCCGATGTCACCGAGCCACGCTCGTCGTCGCCGCTGCGCTCCACGGCGTGATCGCGGAAATCGGGCAGGTCGAGGTCGACGCGCAGCTCACCGCCGTTGGCGTACGGGGTTGCGCCCATGCGCAGTTCGTCCGCGGGTGCGAGACCACGAATGTCCTCGGCCACGCAGCCGGATTCGTCGAACAGGTCGTCGGGCCCGTAACTCGAGAGCCACTTCTCGAGATCGTGCAGGTGCTCGTCGGTGTCGCGGGCGCTCGACAGCGGCACCTGATGGCTGCGCCAGTGCCCCTCGGTGATCTTGCCGTCGATCGTCTTCGGGCCGGTCCATCCCTTCGGCGTGCGGAAGACGATCATGGGCCAGCGCGGACGTTCGGCCTTCTCCGCGCCGACCTCGTGCGCCTCGCGCTTGATGCGGGCGATCTCGTCGAGCACCTCGTCGAGAAGCTGCGCGAAGCGCCGGTGCACCGAGGTGTGGTCCTCGTCGTCGAAGCCTGCGGTGAAGACGAACGGGGTGTGGCCGTATCCGCGCATGAGCGCGTCGAGTTCGGCGTCGTCGATGCGCGCGAGCACCGTGGGGTTCGCGATCTTGTAGCCGTTGAGGTGCAGCACCGGCAGGACGACGCCGTCCGTGACCGGGTTGAGGAACTTGTTCGAGTGCCACGAGGTGGCGAGCGGGCCGGTTTCGGCCTCACCGTCGCCGATGACGGTGAACGCGAGAAGGTCGGGGTTGTCGAACACCGCGCCGTAGGCGTGGCTGAGTGCGTAACCGAGTTCACCGCCCTCGTGGATCGAACCGGGGGTCTCCGGGGCGGCGTGGGAGGGGATGCCCCCGGGGAAACTGAACTGCTTGAACAGCCTCTGCAGGCCCGCCTCGTCGAGCCCCACACGCGGGTAGATCTGCGAGTAGGTGCCCTCGAGGTAGGTGTTCGCCACCATGCCGGGGCCACCGTGGCCGGGGCCGGTGACGTACAGCGTCGGCTGCGAGCGCTCGGCGATGACGCGGTTGAGGTGGGCGTAGAGGAAGTTCAGGCCGGGCGTCGTGCCCCAGTGGCCGAGCAGGCGTGGCTTGACGTGCTCCGCCTGCAGCGGCTCACGCAGCAGGGGGTTGTCCAGGAGGTAGATCTGACCGACCGAAAGGTAGTTCGCGGCGCGCCACCACCGGTCGATGGATTCCAGTGTTCGCTCGGCGATCTCGCCCGGCCCACTGCGCCATTCGTGTGTGCTGTCGCTGCTCATACCTCGAGTATGGCGGCGATCACTGACAACGGCACCACCCTGTGGGGGACGTTCCGCTCGGGGCCACACGGCATTCATGACAATGCCCGGGCGGGAAGTCCCCGCAACCGCACCCGACGGTGCAGCAGCGTTGTCGGAACCCGATGCTTGAATGGCCTCATGGACAATCTTCTGGGCATCCCCGAAACCAAGCTCGACGTCGACCCGGCCGCCGAGAAGCTCGACGCCGGCGTCCACCCGCGCGACGTCGCCCGCATGTACCCGGCCAGCTCGCTCGTGTGGGCCCAGCTCGCCGAGGACGCGCTCGACGACGGCGAGGCCGTCGAGGGGTACGCCTACGCCCGCACCGGCTACCACCGCGGGCTCGACTCGCTGCGCAAGGCCGGCTGGCGCGGCCAGGGCCCGGTGCCGTGGGAGCACGAGCCGAACCGCGGCTTCCTGCGTGCACTCGGCGCGCTGAGCAAGGCCGCCGGCGCCATCGGCGAAACCGACGAACAGCGTCGCTGCGCCGACTTCCTGCGCGACTCCTCGGCCACGGGCGCTCGCGAGCTCGGCCTCTGACCAGCTGATCGAGCCCCGGCGCGACTCGCGTTGGTGCTGTCCCGATTCGTCGTCACGTGAGGGAACCGATCGTCACCCGCCTGCGTCAGAGCTGTGCGATGGCGCGTTCAGGGAGCGTTCGTCTCTGGGGGACGAGCGAACGAGGGAACAGCGTGCGCATCGTCTGCCACCGTCCGCGGTGGCGGGGACGAGGGGGACATGGCCGGGAGGGGTCATGTCCCCCTCGTCTGTCCTAATGTGGACGCGTGAACCGCCTCGCCGTCCTCGGCCTCGACGACCTTGCCGAACAGCTCTACCGCCAGGTGCTACGCGATCAGGCGCGTCCCGCGTCCGTGTATGCCGCGCGCCTCAACCGGTCCACCGCCGAGATCGACGACGCCACAGAGGCGCTGCGCGCCATGCGGCTCGTGCGTATCAACGAGGAAGGCCTTGTCCAGGCCGACCACCCGCGCGCCGGCCTCGAACGCATCCTCTCGGCCGAGGAGGCGCGCCTCGCGGAGCGCCGCCGAGACCTCGCCCGGTTGCGTGACGCCATCGACGGATTCGCCGGTGACCACCGTGCGGGGCAGGAGCACTCGTCGTCCGACGAGCCGGCCCGCGAGTACATCGACGCCTCCGGCCTTGCCGACGTCATGGAGCACCTCGCGGCGTCGACGTCCGGCCCCATCCGCATGACGCACACCGACGCCGTCGCCTTCACGCCCGACGAACAGCCCGTCCTGTGCCGCCTCGTCGAGGAGGGGCGCGGGCTCTACGGACTGCACGAGTTCGACGCCGCGAGCAGCCGCACCCTCGAGGTGGCCCAGTGGGCGGCCATGGGGGAGAGTCAGCGCCTCGCCAACCATATTCCGAACGAATTCGTCTGTTACGGCACCGATCTCGTCCTCGCCAACACCGAGTGGGGTGGTGACGAGGGCCGATACGCCGTGCTGCGGGACCCGGTCGTCGTGCGGGCCTTCGTCGAACTGTTCGACCGCCTCTGGGCAGCCTCGACCACCGTCGACGACGGCGTCGACACGACATCGGAGCGTCTCGTCGAGCTCATGCAGGCCGGCCTCAAGGACGAGGCCATCGCCCGCGTGCTCGGCGTCAGCCTGCGCACCGTCCGCCGTCGGATCGCCGCGCTCATGGACGAGTGCGACGTCGAGACACGCTTCCAACTGGCGGTCGAACTGACCGAGCGCGGAATCGTCGGCTCAGGTCAGCGAAGAAGCTCCGGAGCCTGAACGTCCCCATGCCGCCGTGAGCGTCATCACGGCCCCGACGGGGCGAGCGGGTACCCTTGGGCGGTAAGAGTCGACGCCCCGCGCGGGTGTGCCGCACGGCACGCGCCGCGCCCGAGGGCGTCGGCCCAGCAGCAACCAAAGGCAGTTGATCCGCATGCCGGCAATCGTGCTCGTCGGTGCCCAGTGGGGCGACGAAGGCAAGGGCAAGGCCACCGACCTCCTCGGAAGTCGCATCGACTACGTCGTGAAGTTCAACGGCGGTAACAACGCCGGCCACACCGTCGTCGTGGGCGGCGAGAAGTACGCCCTGCACCTGTTGCCCTCGGGCATCCTGACGCCGGGTGTCACGCCCGTCATCGCCAACGGCGTCGTCGTCGACCTCGGCGTCCTCTTCGAGGAGCTCGACGCTCTCGAGGCCCGCGGCGTCGACACGTCCGAGCTCGTCGTGTCCTCCAACGCGCACCTCATCCCGCGCTACAACAAGGTCATCGACCAGGTCTCCGAGCGCTTCCTCGGCCAGCGCAAGATCGGCACCACCGGCCGCGGCATCGGCCCCACGTACGCCGACAAGATGAACCGCATCGGCATCCGCGTGCAGGACATCTTCGACGAGTCGATCCTGCGCCAGAAAGTCGAGGCGGCGCTCGAACTGAAGAACCAGCTGCTCGTCAAGACGTACAACCGCCGCGCCATCGAGGTCGACGAGGTCGTCGAGGACCTGCTGCAGTACGCCGAGCGCCTGCGCCCCATGGTGGCCGACACGTCCCTGCTCCTCGGCAAGGCTCTCGACGCCGACGAGGTCGTCCTCTGCGAGGCCGGCCAGGCCACGCTGCTCGACGTCGACCACGGCACCTACCCGTACGTGACGTCGTCCAACGCCATCTCCGCGGGCGCCTGCACCGGCGCCGGCATCCCGCCCACGCGCATCGACCGCGTCATCGCCATCCTCAAGGCGTTCACCACGCGCGTCGGCGAGGGCCCGTTCCCGACCGAACTGCACGACGAGGTCGGTGACACCCTCCGCGAGATCGGCCACGAGTTCGGCACGACGACCGGCCGCCCGCGCCGCGTCGGCTGGCTCGACGTCGTCATCGGCCGCTACGCCGCACGCGTCAACGGCGTCACCGACTTCGTCGTGACGAAGCTCGACAACCTCGACACCTTCGACGAGATCCCCGTCTGCGTCGCCTACGAGGTCGACGGCAAGCGCTTCGACGAGATGCCCGAGAACCAGACCGACTTCCACCACGCGAAGCCCGTCTACGAAATGCTGCCCGGTTGGAAGCAGGACATCACCGGCTGCCGCACCTTCGAGGACCTGCCGGAAAACGCGCAGGAGTACATCCTCTTCGTCGAGGAGCAGATCGGCGCACGCATCTCCGCCATCGGCGTCGGCCCCGGCCGCGACGAGATCATTCAACGCCACGAGCTGGTGTAATCCCTCGCCCCGTCTTCCGGCGAAGGCCCCCGAACTGCGAGCGAGCTCGCAATTCGGGGGCCTTCGCTCGGTGCGACAGGGCTTCGGGCCGTGAGGTCGGGCGCGGGGCTCGCACCGGCTTCGCAAGCTCAGCCGCTGCTTTGCGCCGCGCTCGACCTCACGGCGTCCGCTTCCAGCGTGGTGCCGTTCTGGGGGAGGGTTTCGGCTTTCGTTGCTGCTCGGACGTGAGGTCGGGCGTGTCTTCGGGACATGGCCTGCGTCGCGTCGGGTCGGGTCGGTCCGAATTGGGATGTTTTCTTCCCTTCTTGTGTCCAAGACGTCTGCTTGCGCGCAAGAAGGGAAGGTCTCTTCCCTCGTGGTGTGCAAGGCGCTTGCTTGCGCACACGTGGGGAAGATTTCTGCGCTCGTGGTGGGCGGGGCATCCGGTCGCGCAAAAGAAGGGACGATGTCGGGTCCGTGATCAGTGAGCGCGATGGCGCCGGGCGGCCAGGCGGCGCACTCCGACGATGGTGAGTCCGAGCATCAACCCGAGCCAGGCAGCGGGCGCACCGACCTCGAGCGCCGCAAACCACGCCGTCGGCGTATATGTCCTGAGACCGACGGCGAGTCCGACCACTGCGCCGAGAGCGCCGAGTCCTCCGCTCAGGATCGCCACGAGTCGAGCGTCGTTCCGCGAGAAGCCGGGTGAGGGGTGCGTCGGACGCGTTCTACCCGAGGTGACGTGCTGTGACATGGCGTTCCGCCCTTCTCCGCAAATTTGAGCGGTTGCTCAATTGCTGATGTAGGGCTCATTGAGCGACCGCTCAAAGGTTTCGGGGGAGGAGTTCCATGGCGAGGGAAGCAGCCGCACTCACCCAGCGTCGTCTCCGTGCGGCCGTCGTCACGATCGTCGGACGGCGCGGACTCGCGTCCGTCACGGCGCGATCCGTGGCGGCCGAGGCAGGCGTCAACCAGGCGCTGATCTTCTACCACTTCGGCGAACTGGGCGACCTCGTCGCGGCCGCCTACCGCGAGTCCGTCGACGAGGCGCTTGAGCGATACCGCGAGGCCCTCGCCTCGGCCCACGGGCTCGGCGAGGTCCTCGACGCGGTGGAGGCCGAACTCGGCACCGACCGCGCTGACGGCGGTGCCGCGCTCATGGCTCAGCTCCTCGCCGCTGCGGGGCAGGACGAGGCGCTGGCGAAGCTGGCGCGAGAGTTGCTCGGCGAGTGGCGCACGGTCGTCGGCGAGGCGGTCGAGCGAGCGATGGTCGACAGTCCCGTCGAGGGGCTCGTCTCGCCCGCGAGCGTCGTCGAGGCAGCCCTGTCGGGCATGCTCGGCACAGTGCTCGTCGACGGCGCCGAACCGGGCGCGCTGTCGGGCTCCTTCGCCACACTGCGCGAACTCGACCGACCCCTCGCGCGGTTCTCCCGGCTGCCCTCACCCGTTCGTCGTGCCGTCCGGTCCGTCATCGCGCCGAAGTTCGCATCGGACGCCCCGAACCACCCCTCTCGGTAGGCTGACGACGTGGCGCGCGAGAAAACACGACTTCAATTCGGCAAGTACAACGGCGACGAGCACTGGGGCAGCGAACTGGAGATCCTCGGCCAGGACGCCAACGGCCTGTGGCTCGGCGGGCGCAAGGGCACCGAGGTGAGCAAGCCCGGCACGAGCCAGAAGGTGCCGTGCAACCACGTCGTGCTCATTCCTGACGAGCAGTGGTGGGTCGCCACGTTCAACGCCGAACCCGCCGGGCGCAGCCGCACGATCGAGGTCTACGTCGACATCACGACGCCGACCACCGTCAACCAGGGCGAAGCCTTCACGCTCGACCTCGACGTCGACGTCATCAAGCGGACGACGGGCGTCGTCGAGATCGACGACGAGGACGAGTTCGAGGCGCACACGCGCGACTTCGCCTACCCGGCACGGCTCGTCACGGCTGCTCGCGAAGCGGCCGACGCCGTCCGCTCGATGATCGAGAACGGTGAAGCGCCCTTCGACGGCTCCCACCGAGCCTGGCTCGCCAAGATCTGAGCCGAGTACGCCCGCTCGACGCCCTCGGCGCTGGGCAGACTTCCCTGCGGTTGGGTAGTCGCTGCCTCGGCCCGACCGCAGCAAACTCCGCCCAACGGCATGAGGTGACCCCTCCGTCGCCAAACGCGCCGAAACCCGGTCGAGCTGCCGCGCCGCCGCCCTCTAAACTGGCCGGGTGACTACTGTGCTGCCGCCCGACGCCGATTGGGTTTCCCGACTTGCCGACGAGACGATCGCCGAGGCCGAACGCCGCGGCACGAAGGTCGTCGTCGCCTCCGGCATCAGCCCCTCTGGCCCGGTGCACCTCGGCAACCTGCGCGAGGTCATGACCCCGCACCTCGTCGTCGACGAGATCCGCCGCCGCGGCGTCGAGTGCGAGCACATCATCAGCTGGGACGACTTCGACCGCTTCCGCAAGGTGCCCAACGTCCCGAACGTCGACGACTCCTGGCAGCAGTACATCGGCATGCCGCTCACGCGCGTGCCTGCGCCGAAGGGTTCCAGCGCGTCGAGCTGGGCCGAGCACTTCCGCACCGAGTTCGAGGCCGGCCTCGACGCCCTCGGTGTCGTCTACCGCGGCATCAGCCAGACCGAGCAGTACACGTCCGGGGCCTACACCGACGAGATCCTCTTCGCGATGAGCAAGCGCGACGAGCTCGACGCCATCCTCGCCCGCTACCGCACGCTTCCCAAGGACGACGCCGCTGCGAAGCCCGTCAAGGGTGGCAAGAAGGCGCCCGTCCTGTCGGAGGAGGAGCAGGCCGCGGCGGCCGAGGCAGAAGAGGGCTCCGGCGCGGCCGGTGAGGACGACGGCGGCAGCTCGAGCGGCTACTACCCGTACAAGCCCTACTGCTCGAAGTGCGGCACCGACTTCACGACCGTCACCGCCTACGACGACGAGACCACCGAGCTCACCTACACGTGCCGCTGCGGCCACGAGGAGACGGTCGTTCTGCGCGAGCACCACAACGGCAAGCTCGTGTGGAAGATCGACTGGCCGATGCGCTGGAAGTACGAGGGCGTCGTCTTCGAGCCCTCCGGCGTCGACCACCAGAGCCCCGGCAGTTCATTCGTCGTCGGCAAGGACGTGGCACCCATCTTCGGGTGGGAGCGTCCCCTCGGCCCGATGTACGCCTTCGTGGGCATCAAGGGCATGGCGAAGATGAGCTCGTCCAAGGGTGGCGTGCCGATTCCCACCGACGCCCTGACAATCATGGAGCCCGCGCTGCTGCGCTGGCTGTACGCGCGCAAGAAGCCCAACCAGAGCTTCACCGTCGCGTTCGACTCCGACGTGCAGCGCATGTACGACGAGTGGGACGCGCTCGTGGCCAAGGTGGGCTCCGAGAAGGGCCAGCCCGGTGACGTGGCTGCGCTCGTGCGCGCCTCGACGACGGCCGAGGGCGAGCTGCCCTCCACGCCGCACCCGGTGGCCTACCGCACCCTCGCGAGCATCAACGACATCACGACGGGCGATGAGGAGCAGACGCTTCGCATCGTCGGCAACCTCGACCCGGCGAACGCGCCCTCGAGCCTCGACGTCCTGCGTCCGCGCCTGAGCTGCGTGGAGCGCTGGGTCGAGCGGTACATGCCCGACGACGAGCGCACTGTCGTGCGCGAGACGAAGGACGAGGCAGGCATTGCCGCGGCCACCGACTCGCAGCGCGAACAGCTTCGGATCCTGCTCGACGGCAAGGACGTCGACGGCGCCGAGGGCCTCGGCCGCATCGAGGACGCGTGGACGCTCGACGGACTCACCACGCAGGTCTACGGCGTGCCGAAGGTGCAGGCGGGCAAGGACGCGAACTTCCGCCCCGACCGCAAGGCCGACCCCGAGACGGCCGCCGAGCTCGGTGCGAGCCAGAGGGAGTTCTTCAAGCTGCTCTACAACCTGCTCATCGGCAAGGACACGGGCCCGCGCCTTCCCACGCTCCTGCTGGCCGTCGGCCCGCAGCGTCTGCGCGAACTCGTCACGCCCTGATCGAGCCGTGACGAAGCCCGCTCACCTCACGAGGTGAGCGGGCTTCGTCATGTCGTGCCTACTTCGTCGGCGCGCTCGAGTAAACGCCGTCCTTCGTCATCGACGGGATCAGCTCGTCGATCGTGACGAGGGTGTAACCCTGCTTCTGCAGCTCGTCGACGATGCCGGGCACGGCCTTCGCCGTCGACGGGTGAATGTCGTGCATGAGGACGATGGCGCCCGGGTGCGCACCGTCGACGACACGCTTGGTCGTCGTGTCGGCGTTGCGGTTCTTCCAGTCCTCGGTGTCGATGTCCCACAGGACGAAGGGCGCGCCGGCGTGCGGCGTCGCCTCGGTGTAGGCGCCGTAGGGCGGGCGAACGGCGACCGGGTCACTGCCCGTGATCTTCTTGAGAACGTCGGCGGTGCGGGTGATCTCGCTCGTCACCTGGGCGTCGGTGAGGGTGGTGAACTGCGGGTGCGACCAACTGTGGTTGCCGACCCCCATGCCGAGCTTCACCATGCGCCGCACGGTGGCGGGCGCGGCCTGGACGGCCGGGCCGAGGGTGAAGAAGGTGGCGCGCGCTTTCTTCTTCTCGAGGGTGTCGAGGATCGAGTTCGTGTACGGGCCCGGGCCGTCGTCGAAGGTCAGCGCGATGCACTTGGCCTTGGTGCAGTCGGTCTTCTTGCCGGCGTTCTCCGGCTTGGTGGTGGACGTCGACGGCGCCGGTGACGTACTCGACGCCGGGCTCTTCATCGCGGCCTCGCGCACGCGGCGCCCGTCGTCGGAGAGGTAGCGCTCCGGGTTCTTCACCGTGGCGTAGTGCTGCCCGGCCGACATGGGCCCGATCGTTCCCTCGGCGACGGCGGCGACGAGGGTGCCGTCGGGGGTGAAGCTGACGTCGGTGAAGACTTCCTCGGGTGTGGCACCTTCGAACGGCTCGCCGCCGCCGTTGACCTGCACGGCCTGACGTTCGAGTTCCTTGACGAGGGCGGCGCGTTGCGAGTCGTCGATGAGCTGGAGCGAGGTGAAGGAGGAGTCACCGTCGCCGTACAGCGTCGTCGAGGTGGCCGCAGAATCGGCTGCCGTGACGGTGTGTCGGAGCCGGATGCCGTACAACCCCGAGGCGTTGACGACGGGCTCCCACACCACCGTCATGCCGGAACGCGGCCCCGAGTACGTGCCGACGTAATCGCGACGCCAGCTCTGGATCTGGCGCTCGAGCGCTTCGGAGAGCTTCTCCGATCCCGGGAGCGTGGGCCACTGTGCCGAGTAGCGGGGGGCGTTCCACGAGCTCTCGGCACGAACGTCGGAGGCGTCGAGTTCGAGCTTCACCGGCGACACCTTGGGCGCCGACGAGGAGACGCTGACGCTCGGCTTCGCCGAGGCGCCCTTCGAGCCCGACGACGAGCCGGACGGGTCGTCCGTCGTGCACCCCGCAACAGCAGTGGCAACCACGAGGGCGAGGGCAGCGAAGCGACGAGACGTTCTCACGGCGCAATCATTCCACCGTCACCTCGGTGGCGGCTGGACGGGAAGGGAGTGTCGCCCGAGACCGGCCACGCTCGATCGGGCACCCTGCGGACCGAGGGGTTCGTTTCTCCTGCAAACGGCCCGACGTTGTCGGTGGCGTCTCCTAGAGTTCGGGGCGTGCTTCGTTCTCGCTCCCGCATTGCCACCTGCTCGTTGTTTCTCTCGGCGGCCGTGCTGGGCGTGACGGGGTGTGGCTCGCTCGACTCTTCGCCATCACCGTCGGATGCCTCGACCACGAGCAGCACTGAGGCACCCACCGACGAGACGTCGCCGCCGACCGATGCTCCGTCGTCCACACCGACCACGTCGGATGACGCCCACGAGTCCGGCAACTCCAGCGACGCGTCGAGCGACCCGAGCAGCACGTCAGCGGCCGAAGGGGCGGACGGCGACCGCCGCGGCATCGGTGCGGGCACAGGCGCGGGGCCGCTGTACGACGTCGTGGGTATCTCGGACGGGGACACCATCAAGGTGCGCATCAACGGGGTGAAGGAGAGCATCCGCATCATCGGGCTCGACACCCCGGAGACGCGTAAGCCGAATACGCCGGTGCAGTGCTTCGGCAAGGAGGCGAGCAGCAACATGCAGTCGCTCGTGCAGAGCAAGCAGGTTCAGCTCGAGGCCGACCCGAGCCAGGGGGAGCGCGATCGGTACGGGCGCCTGTTGCGCCACGTCTTCGTCGGCGGTTCGACCAACGTCGCGCTCGCGCAGATCGAGGGCGGGTTCGGCAAGGAGTACACCTACGACGGGCCGTACGCGCACCGGCTCGAATACCTGGCGGCGATGAACCGGGCGAAGACGGCGAAGCGTGGCACGTGGGGGCCGCCGTGCAACGGGTTCCACGAGGGGCTCGCCACCAAGGCGCCTGCGCAGCCGGCACCTACCGCCTCCGCGCCTGCGGTGAAACCCTCGGCCGCCCCGTCAGCCTCGACGAGTGAGCCGGGCGCCTGCGCGATCAAGGGCAACATCAACTCCGACGGCGAGAAGATCGCTCATCGCCCGGGCGACTCGGCGTACGAGCGCACCAAGATCTCGATGGGCAAGGGCGAGCGCTGGTTCTGTTCCGAAAGCGAAGCTCTCGCGGCGGGGTGGCGCATGGCCCGCGCCTGAGCGCTTCCTGAAAAGTTCCTGGCGAGTAACTGAACCAATTCCCTTGTGGTGTGGCACAGTTCACTGCGGTCGCAACCGGGCGGCCCGAATCAGGAGGATCTTCGTGAACCACACCTTCATGCGTAAGGCCGTCGCCACGTGCGCGGCTACCGGAGCCGCGGCAAGCTTCGCGGTGTTGTCGGCACCGGCTCAGGCTGCGCCGCCCGTGCCCTCCGAACCCCTCCCTTCGCCG
>NZ_JAGTHU010000028.1:0-31822 GCF_019895135.1 Dermacoccus sp. Tok2021 | reverse complement strand
GGGCGGGCGCCGCCCGCGGGGCGCCCCCCCCCCCCCCCCGCCCCGGGGGGGGGGGGGGGGGGCGCCGGGGGGGGGGGGGGGCCGCCCCTCCCTCTTCCCCAGAGCCCCGCGCAACGAGAGCGCAGGGAGTTTGCTCGGCGGGCCAGAACCGGCACGGGGGAAGGTCGTGCGCGAAAGCAGACGCGATCCGGCGGATCGAGCCGTTCTGACCGGCCACGCGAGGCGCCCGCCGATGGGGCGGACACCTCGCGGGTCACAGGGCGGCCTTAACGCCCCCGGAGAACATCGAGTCGTGCAGTTCGATCTGGGTCAGCTTCGTGCCCGCCGGGACGTCGAAGACGAGGACGCCCTTGACCTGGTTACCGGGGTTGATCTGGTTGAACAGCACGTCGTTTCCCTGGATGGAAGCGCCTGCCATCGTGTCGGCGGAGAACTGCGTGTCGGAGGCGTCCATGGCCTTCTGGTCGGAGTCCGAGAGGCCCTGCTGTTGGTCGCCGATGTTCTTCACGGTGACGTGGACGAGGGTGTACTCGCCCTGAGCGGTTTCACTCACGTACTGCTGCCCCACCGTCTTCTTGCCGCGCTCGACCTTCGTGATCGTGAATTCGAACTTGCCGTCGCGCACCGGCGTACCCACCGCGGGCAAGGCGTCTCCGCCGTCCTTGGACCCGCCATCCGAGTTGCCCTCGGAGGTCTTGCTCTTCGAGCTGCTGCTCGGCGCCGCGTCGTCACCACCCTTGGAGCCACCTCCCCCGATTGCCGATCCGAAGCCCACGATCAGGACGAGCGCGAGGATCGCCGTGAGGAACTTGTGGCGCAGGAACCAAATCTTCTTCTTGGGCGGCGGCTGCGGTTGCCAACCACCCTGCGGGTAGCCCTGCTGGGGGTAGTGGCCCTGCTGCTGGAACGTGTTGTTCTCGTCGTTCATGTGACTCTCCGGGGAAAAGGTCGGCGTGGCGCCGACGGCGATGGTTGATGTCGCCCCCTCGTACGCTTCGCATCCGGCGGCGACACCCGAAGGATCATCGCGCTCGATCCCCTCGCGCACATCGGTCGATCGGGCAGAATCCACCTGCCCGATCGGTCGGGGCGCACCGTCCGCGCCGAGCCGTCCCGGCGAACCACTCGCCACCGACGACGAGCTACCCGCGAAGCTATGAACTCCCTCTGAAAGGGCAATGGCCCCAGGGCCCCCGCGCGCACCCAAAAAGTGACCGACATCTCACTCGACGCCGACCGATCAAAATAACAACCGGTGAACGCACGACCAACTTGGCGCCAGTACTGGGCAGACAGCTCCTTCTGGCGAACCCCTGCCCATTTCAACCTACCCGCCCTAGACGCCCGTGAGCTTCTTGGGCGAAATTTAATTCTGCTATCGCACATACCATAGGATCGGGCTCCGCCCCCGGTCCGGCCTCAGCCCGACTTGATCGCAGCCGTCATCTCGGCCAGCCGCAAGGAAAAGAAGTACATGAACGCTCGCTCGATTCGCGCACGTCTGCGTACCACCACGATCGCGACGACGGCCGCTACGGCCATGCTCGCCACGGGAGGCGTGGCTCTGGCCACGCCTGCAGCAGCAGCCACGCGCCCCGTGGAAATCCAGGCCACCGTCCTGGTCCTCGACGACGGCCAGCCCATGGTCAGTGCCATCGTCGACCGCCTCGCGAAGGAGGGCGTCGACTACGAGAAGGTCGACCTCACCTCCGCCTCGCGCCCGCAGCTGACTCCGGCATTCTTCGCGAGCCAGGGGTGGCTCACCACTCGGGCGAAGTTCATGGGTGTCGTGACGCCCAGCGCCGAACCGGCGAGCCTCACCGCCGCCGAGCGGGCCACCCTGGCGCGATACGAGAGCACCTTCAAGGTGCGCGAGTTCAGCGCGTACAACTGGCCCAGCGCGGGCATCGGCCTGGAGAACCAGTACAGCGGCGCCGTCGACGGCATGGCCGCCGACCTGTCCGGCGCAGCGAAGACCAACGGCTTCGAGTACCTCAAGGGATCGGTCACGTTCGACGACCTCTCCCCCGGTGTTTCCGAGAGCTACGGATACATCGCGAAGAAGGCCGCCACGAGCAACGGCGCCACCTATACGCCGTATCTCACGCTCCCCGTGCCCGGAACGGGCGAGAACGGCTCCCTCCTCGGCGTCTACGCCAAGGACGGGCGCGAGCAGCTCATCAGCACGGTCGCGTCCAACGCCTCGCAGCAGCACTGGAAGGTGCTCTCGCACGGCATCGTCTCGTGGCTGACCCGGGGGATCTCGACCTCCTACTCGCGCAACTTCCTCGCGGTTCAGGTCGATGACGTCCTGCTGCCCGACGCCGAGTGGAACGCCGAGGGCAACTGCACCGTCGGCGACGACTGCAACCCCGCCACCTACCCGGAGACGGCGCCCGGCGCCACCTCGCGCATGACGGCCCAGGACGTCGACCAGCTCGCCGCCTGGCAGCGCACCAACGGCGTCAAGCTCGACGTCGCCTTCAACGGCGCGGGTGCGGCCGACCAGAAGGCCGAGACCGGCTCCGACGCCCTCGAGGCGTCGTTGCTGGCCAACAAGAACGAGTTCCGCTGGATCAACCACACGTGGTCGCACCCCTACCTCGGCTGTGTTCACGACGACTCGACGACGCCGTGGCAGTGCGCGAAGACGTCGACGGGTGGCATCAACTGGGCCTCGCAGGCCACGATCGCCTCCGAGATCAGCAAGAACGTCGCGTACGCCAAGACGAACACGCTGCCCAACTTCGACGCCGCGAGCCTCGTCACCGGCGAGCACTCGGGTTTGAAGTCGCTGCCGCAGATGCCGGCCGACAACCCCTACCTCGCGCCCGCCCTGACGCAGCAGCGCATCAAGTGGATCGCCTCGGACGCCTCGCGCGAGAGCGAACCGCGCGTCCTCGGCTCCGCGACGACCGTGCCGCGCCACCCGATGAACATCTACTACAACACCTCGACGAAGGCTAACGCCGTCGACGAGTACAACTGGCTCTACACCAGCCGCGCCGACGGCGGATCCGGGCTGTGCGAGGACAATCCGGCCACGAGCACGTGCATCACGCCGCTGACGCAGGACGGGTTCGACTCCTACATCGTGCCCAAGGAGAAGCAGATCGCCCTGGGGCACGTGCTCGACAACGACGCCCGCCCGCACTACGCCCACCAGAGCAACCTGACGGGCGACCGCATCCTCTACCCGGTCGTCGAGAGCATTCTCGTCTCCTACCGCGGCGTCTACGCCGACAACGCTCCCATCGTCAACGTCACGACGGCCGAAGCGGGCACGCAGCTCGTGCGTCAGCAGACGTGGCGGGCCAGGAGCTCGCAGGTGCAGGCGACGATCTCCGGCACCAAGCTGCAGCTGTTCAACAACTCCTTCTCCGCGATCGACGTGCCCGTGACGGCACCGTCCGGCACCCGCTCGGGCCTTTCGACGTTCGGGCAGAGCTACGGCGGGCAGTCGTCCGACTGGGTGCGCCTGAGCGGCCTCGGCCTCAAGACGTTCACCCTGCCCACCGCGACCGGTTTCGCCACGAGCGCCTCGTGGGACACCTCCGCCGCCGCGACGCCCGCCACCCCGAGCGCGCCTGCCCTCACACCGGGCACGGCGAAGGACGGCACGTCGACGCGAGAGATCGTCCAGCCGGTCGCCGACAGCGACCTGATCGCGGCCGCCGGCTGAGACCCGCATGCACGTGGCGTTGCTGAACGAGGGGACGTATCCGGTCGTGCGCGGCGGGGTCAGCACCTGGTGCGACCAGTTGGTGAAGAACCTACCCGAACACGAGTTCTCCATCGTGACGCTCACCGGCACGCAGCACGAGAGCGTGTGGCCGCTGCCCTCCAACGTCCGCTCGTTCCAGGCCAAACCCATGTGGGGTGAGGTGAGGCGTCGGTGGTCGTTCGAGGCGCTGCGAGCCTGGGGTGAGTCGTCGGCGATCGACTCCGCCTACCGCCAGTTGTGGTCGGCCGTGTTGCCGCCTGCAGGTCGATCGGCCGACCTGCAGGCGGCGACGGCCGGGCTGCGCGTCCTCGCTGCCGAGTACGCCCAACCCCTCATGGCGCACTTCACGGGCGGCCTGGGGACGAAGGCGCTCATGGGCGCCTGGGCGTCGCACGTGAAGGGCACGGGCCTACCACCGCTGTCGGGGTCGCAGGCGGCGGACGTCTCGCGGCACGTCGACCGTTTTCTCGCGGTGCTCAACGTGTCATGGCCGAGCGTCGACCTCATCCACGCCACGACGAACGGTCCGGCAGGGCTCATGGCACTCGGCCGGCACTGGCGGGACGGCACACCCATCGTCCTGACCGAGCACGGCGTGCACCTGCGCGAGCGCTACCTCGCGCTGCGCGCCGCGAACTTCCCCTGGACCGTGCGCTACGCCCTCATGGCGATGACGCGCGCCGTCTGCCAGAGTTTACAACCACTGCGAACTCATGACGCCCGTGAGCGAGTTCAACGCAGGATGGGAGCGCGAGCTCGGAGCGAAGGCGCAGCGCGTCATCACCGTGCCCAACGCCGTCGACGCCACGGCCTTCCCACCCGTCGAGGGCGAGCCGGACGTGCCGACCGTCAGCTTCGTGGGTCGCATCGACCCGCTCAAGGACCTGGCCACCCTCATCGAGGCGTTCGCGATCGTGCGCGACTCGGTACCGGATGCCCGCCTGCGGCTCTTCGGCCCGACGCCAGCCGGCAACGAGGCCTACCGGGCGGAACTCGACGCGCTGGTCGTCGCATGCGGCCTCGAAACGAGCGTGACGTTCGAGGGCGCGGTGCCCTCGGCCCGACCCGCCATCGAAGCGGGCCACGTGGTCGCCCTGTCCAGCATCTCCGAGGGGCTGCCCTACACCGTCATCGAGTCGATGATGTGCGGCCGCGCGACCGTGAACACCGACGTCGGTGGAGTCAACGAGTGCGTCGGGCGCGACGAGACGTGCGGGCTGCTCGTACCGCCACGCGACGCCCAGGCCCTGGGTGAGGCGCTCGTGCGCCTGCTCGTCGACGATGCGGAACGGCAAGCCATGGGACGCCGTGCGCGCGAGCGCGCCCTGTCGACGTTCGACCTCGCGAAGTTCACCGCACGCTACCGGTGCATCTACCAGCGCAGCGCCGCCACGGTGCCCAAGGCAGACCTCGACGACGTCCGCCGCGCCCTCGAGGCAGCCGACTCGAGCGCCACACGTGAGTACGCCACCGCGACCCACGCCGCACCCACCACGGAGGCCGAGTCGTGTCGATGACGCTCAAGGAAGCGACCGGGACGAGGGCGACGGGCGACGACGAGACGCACCCCGAGCTCGCCGCCTCGGTCGACAACACCGTCGACCTCTTCGACGCCGCCGCTCACCTCGAATCGATGGGGTTCGGGGGCCGCAGCTCGGTGCGCCACGGCTATGCGAACACCTTCGCGCACGCTGACGCGCTCGTGCGCACGCGCCTGGCCGGCGCCGTCGTCCTCACGGGCCGCGAGCGCACGGACGAGGTGCGCACGTGGAGGCGGGCCTGGAGCCAGGCGCTCGCCCGATCCCTCACGATGCTGTGCGGCGTCCTCATCTGCATCGCGACTGTCACGTCGTACAACACGAACGCCGTCTTCACGGCGGGCGCCGTCGGCTGGCTCGCGGGGCAGCTCGTCAGCGCGACGATGTGGCAGGGGCTGTCCTCTGCGAGTCGCCTCAAGGCGAAGGTGAACGGCGCCTGCGTCGGCTCCGTCTCCCTCCTGCTCTCCGCGGGCGCCTGCCTCGTCGTGGATTCGTGGGTGCCGCTGCTGTGGGCCCTGTGGAGTTGTGCGATCTCGGCTCTCGTCGTCATCGGTTCGCCCGTGCAGCTTCTCGTCGCCGTCCTGCCCTGCGCCGCGCTGACGGGGGTACTGCTCGTCGTCGAACCGGGCGCGGCAACGGTCGTCAGCCGCGTCATCGTGGTCGGGTTCGCCGCGGTGACGGGGTACATCGTCACGAGCGCAGCCCGGGAGCAACAGCAGCGCGCGCGAAGTCTGGCGCGCGAGGTGCTCCATCCCGTCCTGGCTTGGAGCACCCTTCAGACGCTCGCGCTCATCACCCAGTTGATGGTGCTCGTCGCCCACGTCGGCAACGCGTTCACGCTGCCCATGGCGATCGCTGGTCTCGCGGCCTCCGCGGCCTGCGAACCGGTGCTCGACAGTGCCCTGCTCGGCGCGAAGCGCCTCGCGTTCCTCACGGACAGCTGGCGTCAGTTGCGGTGGATGACGGCCGGGCTCGGCATTCTCGCCGTCGGCCTCGTCTGCGGCGTAGGGCTCATCGCCGCGTTCTGCATGCTCGCTGCCGCGGGCGGTGACCGCAACGACGCCCACGTCTTCCTGCCCGCCGTGCTCATCACCGCCCTCGCCACGACCGGCTCCGGCGTTCAACTGCGCACCGGCAACGCCCTCGGCGCTGCCGCAGTGGCGGTGGGCAGCCTCGGCCTCGTCCTCGTCTGCCTGCCCGCCGGCGACGCCGTCGGCCTCCTCCTGGCCTCGCTCGTCCTCTTCGTCACCGTCAGCGCCGTCACGGCCCGACGCACCTCCCACTCCGCGAATTGGTGACCCCCGTGTTCCACGTCCTTCAACCCACCCCGGCCGTGCCCTGGTACATCCACCCCGCGCAGGCTCCGCTCGCCTGGCAGCGCCTCGCCGAGGGCGCGTTCGGTTTCGGCTTCGTCGTCGTCAACATCGAGAACGGGCCCGGCCGCGGACCACAGGATCCCTACTACCGCGAACCGCTCGCGCGCGGGCTCGCCACGACGACGGTCGGGTACGTCAACGTCGGCTACGGCCAGCGCCCCTGGGGTGACGTGCTCGAGCAGGTCGAACAGTGGCAGCGGTGGTACGGCATCCACGACGTCATGCTCGACTGCGTCCCGTCGCAGGATCGTCAGGGCGCCTGGTCGGTCGAGTGGATCGACGCGCTGCGGCGTGCCGGGGTCGAGCACGTCATCGCCAACCCCGGCGTCGTGCCAACGCGACGCCTCGTCGAGACGGCCGACGTCACCTGTGTGGCCGAGGCTGCCTGGCAGGACTACGCCCACCTGCAGATGCCCGAGTGGTTGCAGGCGGTCAGCCCGCACAAGCAGTGGCACCTCGTGCACGGCGTGCCACCCGAGCACCTCGCCTCCGTGCCGGCCCTGGCCGCGAGCCGCGGGGCGCACTTCAGCTGGGCCACCGACCGTGGCCTGCCCAACCCGTGGGACGTGCTGCCCGCGCCGTACGCCGACTGTCACCCTGAACTCGTGAAGGCACGATGAAGACCTCGCTCCCCGCAGCGGGCGCGCTCGTGCTCGCGCTCACGACGAGTGCGTGCGCGGCCACGGACGACCAGGCCCTCCCGCCGTCCGCGAGTGCCGCCGGAACGGCCCCGAGCGCCGCAACGTCGAACGGCAAGCCGGGCGCCACGTGGTGGAAGCCCGCGCGTGGGCAGAGCTGGCAGATTCAGTACAGCGGCGCGCTCGACACCTCCGTCAAGGCATCGGTCTACAACCTCGACTGGGAGGGGACGAGCACGAAGACCGTCACCGCTCTGCACCGGCGCAACATCAAGGTGATCTGCTACATCAACGCCGGCGGGTACGAGCAGTGGCGTCCGGACGCGAAGAAGTTCCCCGCGTCGACGCTCGGCAAGCCGCTCGATGACTGGCCGGGCGAGCGCTGGCTCGACGTGCGCCAGCGCGCCAAGCTGGCGCCGATCATGGCCAAGCGCATGGACGTGTGCAAGGCGAAGGGCTTCGACGCCGTCGACCCTGACAACATGGACGGTTACGCCGCGACGAGCGGGTTCCCCATCAAGCAGTCCGACGCCGTCGCCTACCAACGTCAGCTCATCGCCGACGCGCACAAGCGGGGCCTGGCGATCGGCCTGAAGAACAGCCTGGAAATCCTCCCGCAGTTGCAGACGAGCATCGACTTCGCCGTCAACGAAGAATGTGTCGCCTACGACGAGTGCGACCGCTACGCGCCGATGCTCGCGGCGAACAAGCCTGTCTTCAACGTCGAGTACTCCGGTTCCGCGGCCAGCGTGTGCTCGCGCGTGCCCAAGGGCATGAGCACGATTATCAAGCCTCTCGAACTGACGGCCAGACGCAGCGCCTGCTGACGCCCGTCCGGACGTGGCGCGGCGCCGTCGCACCGGTTCGCGAGCGCGCGGTCACGCCCGCCCCGTGCGCGCCGCGGTGGCAAGGACCGGCACCGCCGGGCGGTCGCTCGCATCACCGGTGGCCGGGCCCGTGGCCGTCACGATGCGACGTAGGCCTCGAGGTGCTTGCCGGTGAGCGTCGAAGCATCGGCGACGAGCTCCGCAGGGGTGCCTTCGAAGACGACACGCCCCCCGTCGTGGCCGGCCCCCGGGCCGAGGTCGATGATCCAGTCGGCGTGGGCCATGACGGCCTGGTGGTGCTCGATGACGATGACGTTCTTGCCCGCGTCGACGAGGGAGTCGAGCAGCGACAACAACTGCTCGACGTCCGCGAGATGCAGACCCGTGGTCGGCTCGTCGAGGATGTAAGTGCCGCCCTTGTCACCCATGTGCGTGGCGAGCTTGAGACGCTGACGTTCCCCGCCCGAGAGCGTCGTGAGCGGCTGACCGATCTTCACGTAGCCGAGGCCCACGTCGTCGAGGCGTTCGAGGACCTTGACGGCGGCCGGCACCTTCGCGGCGCCGTCGCTCGTCTCGCCCCGGAAGTAGGCAAGGGCGTCGGCGACGGAGAGAGCGAGCACGTCGGCGATGTTCTTGCCACCCAGCTCGTACTCCAGCACCTCGGGCTTGAAGCGCTTGCCCTCGCAGACGTCACACGGCGTCTCGACGGTCTCCATGATGCCGAGGTCGGTGTAGATGACGCCGGCACCCTTGCACGCCTCGCATGCGCCCTCGGAGTTCGCGCTGAACAGGGCCGGCTTGACGCCGCTGGCCTTGGCGAACGCCTTGCGGATCGGGTCGAGCAGGCCCGTGTACGTCGCCGGGTTGGAGCGGCGCGAGCCCTTGATGGCGCTCTGGTCGACGGCGACGACGTCGTCTCGCCCGCCCAGCCCGCCGTGGACGAGGGTCGACTTGCCCGAGCCGGCCACGCCCGTCACGACGACGAGCACACCGGTGGGAACGTCGACGTCGACGTCGCGCAGGTTGTGCGCGTTCGCGCCGCGGATCTCGAGGGCGCCCGTCGCCTTGCGCGTCGCTTCTTTGAGCGTGACGCGATCGTGCAGGTGGCGGCCGGTCAGCGTGTCGGACCCGGCGAGGCCTGCGACGGTGCCCTCGAACATGATGCGGCCACCCTCGCTGCCTGCGCGGGGGCCGAGGTCGACGACGTGGTCGGCGATGGCGATGGTCTCCGGTTTGTGCTCGACGACGAGCACCGTGTTGCCCTTGTCGCGCAGGCGCCGCAGCAGGTCGTTCATGTTCTCGATGTCGTGCGGGTGCAGCCCGACCGTCGGCTCGTCGAAGACGTACGTGACGTCGGTGAGCGAGCTGCCGAGGTGACGAATCATCTTGACGCGCTGCGACTCACCCCCCGACAGCGTGCCCGAGGGGCGTTCGAGGGAGAGGTAACCCAGACCGATCTGCACGAACGAGTCGAGTGTCTCCGTCAGCCCGTCGAGCAGCGGTGCTACGGACGGCTCGTCGAGGCTCTTCGCCCACTCGGCGACGTCGGTGATCTGCATAACGCACACGTCGGCGATCGAGTACGCGCCGATCTTCGAGGTGCGAGCACCCTCCGTGAGCCTCGTGCCGTCGCACTCGGGGCACGTGCGGAAGACGACGACCCGCTCGACGAAGGCGCGGATGTGCGGCTGCATCGCCTCGACGTCCTTGCTCAACATCGACTTCTGGATCTTCGGGATGACACCCTCGTACGTGAGGTTGATGCCCTCGACCTTGATCTTCGTGGCCTCCTTGTGGAGGAGGTTGTCCATCTCCCGCTTCGAGTACTTCTTCAGCGGCTTGTCCATGTCGAAGAAACCGGAGCCGGCGAAGATGCGGCCGTACCAGCCGTCCATCGTCATGCCCGGCACGGTGAGGGCGCCCTCCGCGAGCGACTTCTCCTTGTCGAAGAGCTGGTCGAGGTCGAAGTCGCTCACGCTGCCGCGACCCTCGCAGCGCGGGCACATGCCGCCCGTGACGCTGAACTGACGCACCTCACGCGTGCCGTCGGCCCTCTTGAGCGAGCCGCTACCCGACGCCGAGGCGACGTTGAACGAGTACGCGCGGGGCCCACCGATGTTCGGCGTGGCGAGGCGACTGAACAGGATGCGCAGCATCGCGTTGACGTCGGTGACCGTGCCGACCGTCGAGCGCGGGTTGGCGCCCAGGCGCTCCTGGTCGACGATGATCGCCGTCGTCAGGCCCTCGAGCAGGTCGACGTCGGGGCGGGCCAGCGTCGGCATGAAGCCCTGGACGAACGAGGAGTACGTCTCGTTGATCATGCGCTGGCTCTCGGCCGCGATCGTCTTGAACACGAGCGAACTCTTGCCGGAGCCGCTCACACCGGTGAACACCGTGAGGCGCCGCTTCGGCAGTTCGACGCTCACGTCCTTGAGGTTGTTCTCCCGCGCGCCTTCGACGCGGATGATCTCGTGGGAGTCGGCGGGGTGGGTGCTCATGGGGCTCCTGCGCTCGGTGCGGACGTAGGCAGCATCATGCCGTACCGCAGGACTACGGTCACGCCATGACGATCTTCGCGGTGACCTGCACGTACGTCGACGACGAGCGGCGCCTCAGCGCGCGGCGTCCGGCCCGTTATGCCTGGTTCCAGGAACTCGAAGCCAGTGGACGCCTGTTGGCCTCCGGCCAGCTGAGCGGTGAGGGCATGCCGCGGGGCCTGTTGCTCCTCGAGGCGGCGGACGCGGGCGAGGCGGCCCGCCTGCTCGACGATGACCCCTTCGAGGTCGAAGGTGTGGTGACGCAGCGACTCATCGGACGCTGGCACGCGACGCTCGGCACGTGGGCCGGACGTTCCTGACACTTCTGCCCGATCGGCGTGCCCGGTCCGACACACGTTGTCGGTGCTCACCCCTAGGGTGTGCGATGTGACACAGCCAACGCTCACCGGCCCGCACGCCGGGCATGCCCCTTCGGGGCAAGGTGCTCGCACGCGCCGCGTGTGGACGAACGTCGGCATCGTCGTCGCCACCGTCGGCTCGGCTGCACTCGCCGCGGGCGCGGCCGACATGCGCCTCTACGACGCGGCACCCGGCCAGCCTGCGGGCAATCTGACGCTGAGCGCCTTTCTCGTCTCCGTCGCGGCGGCGGTGATGCTGTGTTTCCGACTGCGCTCCCCGCGCGCACTGCTCGTCACAGCACTCGTGGCGTGTCTGCCGCCCCTCGTGTTGCCCACCGACAGCTTGCCCGCGCTCATCGGGGCAGCGAGCGTCGTCGTCTGGCACCCGGACGTTCGGGCCCGTTGGGGTGTGCCCGTTCTGGCCGGCATCGCGACGCTCGTGGCCGTGTGGCGCGACACCCGTGGAACGACGGGTGGCAAGAGCTTCTGGAACAGCTTCGAACACCCGGACGGCAGCGCGGGTACCTGGCCCGCCATGCCGTGGTGGCAGGTGCTCCTCGTGGCAGGCCTGCTCGTCGCGCTCTTCGTCGGCACAGCCCTCCTGCGGCGCAGCCGGGCAGACACCGACGTCCACCGTCACCGCGCGGAGGCGGCCCGAGCCGAGGCCGACGACCTCGGACGCCGCATCGCCGAGCAGGACGACCGCGAAGCTCTCGCTCGTGAGGTGCACGACGTTCTCGGTCACCGGCTGAGCATCCTGGCCATGCAGGCCAACGCGCTCGAGATCGAGGCACAGGCAGCCGGGGCGCCGGAGGTCGAAGATCGAGCGCGGCAGATCCAACAGGGTGCCGCCGGGTCGATGAACGATCTGCGTTCTCTGCTGTCGATCCTGCGTCACGGGCCGCAGGCCGGCGAGCGCCCGTACGAACTGGCCGACATCGCAACGCTCGTCACCGAGTGCATCGACGCGGGCACCCCCGTCTCGTCGAACGTCTTCGTCGACCAGAGCAAGCCACTCGATCCGGTCGTGTCGCGCAGCGCGTACCGGATCACCACCGAGTTGCTGACGAACGCACGCAAGCACTCCCCCGGAAACCTCGTCCGCCTGAGCATCCACGGCAACCCACGGGACGGGCTCGTCATCTCCACCGAGAATCCGATGGCCCCCGGCGGTTCGGGTACCGGCAGCCAGAGTGGCCTGGCCAGCATCGGACGGCGAGCCAACGATCTCGGTGGCCAGTTCTGGGCCGGGCCGAGCGACGACGGCCGCACCTACACCGCCACGGCGAGGTTGCCCTGGCACCTGCCCCGATGACTCACCACACTCCCGACGCGAAGAGAGCACCCATGACGAACGCCGAACAACCCATCCGCGTGCTCGCGGTCGATGACGACCCGATGGTGCTCGACCTCGTGCGCGTCATGTTCAAGGGCGCCCCCGACATCGTCCTCGTCGCCACCGCCTCCGACGGCGACGAGGTCATCGACGCCGTCACGGCCTATCACCCGGACGTCGTTCTCATGGACGTGCAGATGCGACGCCTCAACGGCATCGACGCCACCGCCGCGCTGACGAAGCGGCCCCACCCGCCGCGCGTCGTCATCCTCACGACGTTCGACGAGAAGGAGCACGTGCCGCGCGCGATGGACGCGGGAGCGGTGGGCTTCATCCTCAAGTCGGCCGCGAGCAAGGAGCTGTACGACGCTGTTCGTGCAGCGCACGCGGGCGAGAGCCCGATGTCGGCGCGCAGCGCGGGTCACCTGCGCTCGGGCTACCTCGACGGCGGAGGCGAGGGGCGTCGTGAGGCACGTCGCCTGCTTCAAGGGTTGAGCGAGCGGGAGGTCGAGATCGCCCGGCTCGTCGCGGTGGAACGCACGAACCCGGCCATCGCTGCCGAGCTGTTCCTCAGCGAGAGCACGGTCAAGCAACACGTCGCGACGATCCAGCGCAAGCTCGGCGTCGAAGGACGCATCGGCATCGCGATGGTCGTCGTGCGTGCCGAATGACCCGTCGCTCGTGACGCTCAGCTAGCCTCGTTGAGCTTTGCCATCTCGTCGGGGGTGAGCTGAGGCGCGGCGAGCGCCTCGTCGAGTTGCTCGAGTGAACTGACGCCGACGATCGGTCGCAGGCTCGGCTCGCTCTGCACGAGCCAGCTGAGCACGACCTGCCCCGGCTTGGCACCGTGCGCCTCGGCCACCTCGGCGAGAGCTGCGAGACGCGCCGTCGTCCCCGGGTGGTCGTAGACGTCGGGGAACGGGCGGTCGGCGCGGTCGTAACTGCCCTGCACGAGCGGGCTGTAGGCCCAGCACTCCATCTCGGGGTGAGTCTGCAGGTAGTCGATCGTCTCGTCGGTGACGAAGCCGAAGCGGTGGTCCTTGCCCGGCACCTGGGTGTCCGGTCGGGGGCGCACGTAGCTCGTCGTGAGCTGCAGCGCCGTCCACGGTTCGACGCCCTGCTGCTCGGCGAGCATGCGTGCCTGCTCGACACGCCACGTCGGGTGGTTGCTCACGCCGAGACGCCTCGCCGAGCCGTTCGCGTGCAGGGCGCCCATGGCGGCCACGACGTCCGCCAGGGGCGTGGCACGGTCCTCGCCGTGGGCCCAGTAGAGGTCGATCACGTCGACGCCGAGGCGCTCACGGCTGCGTTCGAACTGCGTGGCGATGACCTCGGGCGCAAGGCCCTCCCACTCGGTGAAGTCGCCGGGACGCACGGGCTCCTGGGCCACCTTCGTCGCGATCGTGAGCCCGTCGCGCACCCCGGGGTTGGCCCGGAGCCACGCGCCGAGCGTCGCTTCACTCTGCCCGCCGGCGCCGCTCGGATTCGCCCAGAACGCGTAGCAGTTGGCGGTGTCGAGCACCGTGCCGCCGGCCTCGACGTAGCGGTCGATGAGTGCGAACGAGGTGGCCTCGTCCGTCTTCGTACCGAAGTACATCGTGCCGAGGACGAGGTGGGGTGCGATCGGTGATGCCGAGGTCATCCCGCCATCCTGGCACGCCTCAACGGCGGGGGGTTCGCTCGATCCAGGCCGCGGGGATGGTGAGGCTCCATAGCGACTCGCTGTCGTGGAGGCGGTAGCTGCGCAGCGCGCCCACCCGAAGCAGACGCAGAGAACCGGCGATCATGACGAACGCGAGCGGCAGCTCGAGCAACCCCGCCGACAGGAGGGACTCGCCGCGTTCTGCGGGTGCCGCCGTCATGACGTCGAACCAGGCGTCGCACGCGAGCAGAACGCCGGTGGCGAACGAGAGTGGCATGACGACCTGCTTGCGGCGCCATCCGCAGTACGCCGTGAGTGCCATGAGCGTGGCGAGGAGCAGGTCGAAGCCGACCCACGTGTAGCGCCAGTTGTGTGCCCGGTACTGCACCGGCAGCGTGAGGTTGAGGTAGAGCACCCACGGCACGAGCACGATGGCGCCACTGATCATGAGGCCGAGGCGGACCCTGCGGATCGTGCGGATGTGCGTGGGCAGAACGTCGTTCATCGGACGTTGCAGGCGTTCGATGAGATCGCGGCGCTCAGCCGTGCTGAGCGCCGCGATCTCATCGTCGGAAAGGACCATCGAGGTCAGCCGTTGTTGGCTCCCCCGCAGTTGCAGCCGCCGCAACCGCAGCCGCCGCCCGCCGGGGCTGCACCCTTGGCTTCGGCCTCCACCTGCGCGCGGATGTCGTCCATGGGCAGTTCGCGGATCTGACGGATGAGGTCGTCAACGGCGTTCGCCGGCAGCACGCCGGAGTTGGAGAAGACCATGAGGCCGTCACGGAACGCCATGAGCGTCGGGATCGACTGGATGTTCGCCGCCGCCGCGAGTTCCTGCTCGGCGTCCGTGTCGACCTTCGCGAAGACGATGTCCTCGTGCTTGTTGCTCGCCTCCTCGAAGACGGGCGCGAACTGACGACACGGGCCGCACCACGCCGCCCAGAAGTCGACGAGGACGATGTCGTTGTTCTCGATGGTCTCGGTGAACTTCTCACCGGTGAGGTCAATGGTGGCCACGGGGGCTGCTCCTCGGGAAGATTGTGGGTCGTCGTTCATTCAAACATCCGAGCCGCGCTATCCCTTCCCGCCTGCGGTGTGTCGGGTGGCCCACACCCCGCGGGGCGGTGGGCAGACTTTCCTGCGATCGGGCCGAGTTGAACACTGCCCACGAGCAGGCAGGTCTGCCCAGCTGCGTCGTCGCCGGTTCAGGTGGCGTCGGTTGCCGCCGACTCGTCGTCCAGGTACTCCACCACGGCGCCGATGACGGCGGAGACACCCGCGATGACGAGGCGGGGACGGGCGACACCGCGTTGGTCCAGCCACCCAACGGCCGCGCGATCGAGCGTGACGGCGAGCGACTGGCCGAGCATAAGCGCGCCGCCCGTCAGCGCACCCGCTGCGACCCGCTTGTTCATGGGCTCCTCCCGCAACAGGTAGGTCGCAGCACCGGCGCCCAGAGCGCCCGGAATCGCGACGTAGGCGACGCGGCCCGCGCCGTGGAGCTTGCCGATCGGCAGGAGTCCGCTGAGGGCGCCGGCTGCGCCCACCGCAGCGCAGCGTGTGAGGTCGGACATCGTCGTCATCCTTCCTGGTGAGACTTCTTCGGCATCGAGGTCGAGTCGACGCCCCTCACCGCATCAACGAGCCGTGGTGTCGGCCGGTTCCTTCACCGCATGCCGGCCGTCCTCGTCGTGGCCCCAGGCCGAGCCGAAGTCGCGGTCGAGGTGGCTGAACTCCTTGTTGCGCAGCCCCCACAGGAAGACAGCGAGCGAAACGGCGACGCAGCACAGGAGGTAGACGCGGAAGCCCTTCTCGTTGCCGTTCGAGGCGAACCACGTACCGATGTACGGCGCCGTACCGCCGAAGAGTGCGTTGGCCAAGCCGTAGCCCAGACCGACGCCGAGGGCGCGGATGCGCGTCGGGAACAGCTCGGCCTTCACGACGGCGTTGACCGACGTGTAGAACCCGACGACGAGCAGGGCGAACAACTGCAGTCCGAACGCCGTGAGGGCGGACTCGACCGAGCGGATCGCGCCGAGCACCGGCCACGTGATGAGCAGGGAGCCGACGCCGAAGATGAGCAGCATCGTGCGGCGTCCGATGCGGTCCGACAGCATGCCGTAGAACGGGTGGATGACCATGAAGATCGCCAGTGCGCAGAGGTTGACGGTGGCCACGGTGTCGGCGTCGAGGCCGGCCACCTTCTTCATGTAGCTCTGCATGAGCGTCGTGTAGACGTAGAACGAGGTCGTTCCGCCGATCGTCAGGCCGATGACGATGACGAACGGACGCCAGTACTCGCGCAGCAGGACGCCGAGCGATCCCGGCTGCTTGGCCTGGCCCTCGACGGCGGCCGTGGCCGTCTCGTCCATGCCGCGACGCAGCCACAGGACGGCGAGCGCGCCGACGGCTCCGATGAAGAACGGGATGCGCCAACCCCAGTCGTGCATCTGATCCTTCGTCAGGACCTGGAGGAGAAAGACCTGCAACAGTGCGGCGAGCACCTGCCCTCCGACGAGGGTGACGTACTGGAAGCTCGAGTAGAAGCCGCGACGGTTCGGGGTGGCGATCTCCGACATGTACGCCGCCGTGGTGCCGTACTCACCGCCGACGCTGAAGCCACTGATCGCGCGTCCCACCCACAGGAGAACCGTGGCCCAGATACCGATCTGTTCGTACGTCGGCGCCGCGCCGATGAGGAGGGTGCCGAGCGCCATGAGGAGCACCGACGTCGTCAGGGCGGCGCGGCGCCCGCGGCGATCGGCGAAGCGGCCGAAGAACCAGGAGCCGATCGGCCGCATGAGGAAGGTGATGGCGAAGACGGCCCAGGTGTCGAGCATCGCCTGTGTCTCGTCACCCTTCGCGAAGAAGTTGTTCGCGATGTAGGTGGTGAAGACGGCGTAGTTGTAGAAGTCGAACCACTCGATGAGGTTGCCGAGGCTGCCGCGGGCGATGTTGCTCATCACCGAGTTCCTCGGGGCGAGCCCGCTCGGCGTGGCGGGTGCTGACGCTGACGACACGGACGCTCCTTCACATGGGTGACCTGAAAACCATCGAGAGGCTATCCGGACGATCGAGTCGACAGTGGTTTGGCGCCCGGTGGGTTTCTCCGGCCCGTCGGAGAATGCCGGCCCTGACATCCGGCTCGGTTGCGGCGCCGTACAGTACGTGCGAAGCCACCCGTCCCCCACGGCCGAAGGACTCGTCACGATGCGCATCGCCCTGTCCTCCTACCGCAGCAAACCGCACAGCGGCGGGCAGGGCATCTACGTGCGCAACCTCAGCCGCGAGCTCGTGGCGCTCGGCCACGAGGTGACGGTGTTCTCCGGCCAGCCCTACCCCGAACTCGACGAGGGCGTGCGCCTCGAGAAGGTGCCGAGCCTCGACCTCTACAACGACGAGAACCCGTTCCGCCGCCCCGCGCGCTCGGAGTTCCGTGACGCCCTTGACGTCGCGGAGTTCGCCGGGATGCTCTCGGGCACCTTCCCCGAGCCGCGCACCTTCGGGCGTCGTCTGCGTCGCCTTCTCACACCGCGCGTCCGCGAGTTCGACGTCCTGCACGACAACCAGACCCTCGCGCCCGGCATCCTCGCCGTCGAACGCGCCGGGCTGCCGGTCGTCACGACGATCCACCACCCGATCAGCGCCGACCGGCGCCTCGAAATCGCTGACGCCCGCACGCCGTGGCGCAAGTACACGAAGTGGCGCTGGTACTCGTTCGTGCCCATGCAAGCCCGCGTCGCCCGCGCGAGCAGCCGCATCATCACGGTGAGTGACGGCAGCCGCGACGACATCGTCCGCGAGTTCGGTGTGGACCCGCAGCGCCTCCACGTCGTCCCGGTGGGCGTGGCCGTCGACGTCTTCACGCCGAGGCCGGAGCAGAAGGTGGCGGGGCGACTCACCACGATCACGAGCGCCAACGTGCCGCTCAAGGGTCTCGACATGCTCCTCGACGCCGTGGCTCAGCTGCCCTCGGACGCCTGGAGCGAACTCGTCGTCGTCGGCACGGCGAACGGCGCCGCACGACGACGGCTCGCGCGTCACGGCATCGAGGAGAAGGTCCGCTTCGTCAGCGGCATCAGCGACGAGGCACTCGCCGGCCTCATCGCGAGCGCCGAGGTGCACGTCGTGCCGAGCCTCTACGAGGGCTTCTCGCTGCCGGCCGTCGAGGCGATGGCGTGCGGCACGCCGCTTGTCGCCTCCCGCGTCGGCGCGCTGCCACAGCTCGTCGAAGGCACGCCCGACGACGAGTGCGGTGATGCCGGTCTGCTCGTCGAGCCGGGTGACACGACGGCCCTGGCCGAGGGCATCGAACGCCTTCTCGCGGATCCCTCCCTGCGGGACGAATTCGCGATGCACGGGCGCGCCCGTGCGGAATCCACGTACAGTTGGCGGGCCGTCGCCCGCGCCACCGTCCGTGTCTACGAGCAGGAGATCGCCCGTGCTGACCGTTGATTTCGATCGTTTCCCCGTCGAGCCCGGGATGAGTGTGCTCGACGTCGGGTGCGGTCAGGGCCGTCACAGCTACGAGGCCCTGCGCCGCGGCGGCGACGTCACAGCGTTCGACCTCAACGAGGACGACCTCGCCGAGGTCTCCACCATGTTCGGCGCCATGGACGCCGAGGGTCAGGTGCCGGCGTCGGGCGCGTACCGCACCGTGGCCGGGGACGCGCGGCAGATGCCCTTCGACGACGCGAGCTTCGACCGCGTCATCGCCTCCGAGGTGCTCGAGCACATCGTCGACGACGAGACCGCGATGGCCGAGATCGCGCGCGTGACGAAGCCCGGCGGGCTCGTCGCGGTGACGGTGCCGCGGTACTGGCCGGAGAAGATCTGCTGGATGCTCTCCACGCCGTACCACGAGGTCGAGGGCGGCCACGTGCGCATCAACAAGGGCTCGGACCTGACGAAGCGGCTCGAGCGTCAGGGCCTCGAGGCGTTCGCGACGCACCACGCCCACGCGCTGCACTCGCCGTACTGGTGGCTCAAGTGCGCCGTGGGGGTCGACAACGACACCAACCCCGCGGTGAAGGCCTACCACCGCCTGCTCGTGTGGGACATGATGAAGGCGCCCAAGCTGACGCGCACCGCCGAGAAGGCGCTCAACCCCGTCATGGGCAAGAGCTTCGTCGTCTACCTGCGCAAGCCCGCCCAGGTCTGATGCCGCCCGCCCTCACCGCAGCGCAGATCGCCGAGACCGGTGCGTTTCTCGCCCGGATGCAGGGTGACGGCGGCGCGCTACCGTGGTTTCCCGGTGGGCAGTGGGACGCGTGGAACCACACCGAGGCGCTCATGGGCCTGACGGTTTCGGGCGTCGTCGTTGGCGCGACCGACGAGGTGGAGGGTGAGCGGCTGCTCGCCTGCGCCCGAGCGGGTTTGGACCACTTGGCGCATACCCAGCGTCCTGACGGGTCGTGGCCGATGGAGGTGCGTGATGGCGCTGTCGTCCACGCCGAGAGCGACACGAACCAGTGTGCCTACCCGGCCGTCGGCGTATGGCACTACGTGCTCGCGACCGGTGAGGACGAGGTCGGCGCGCGCTACTGGCCGATGGTGCGCGATGCGATCAACCACGTCCTGACGGCGCAGCGTAACGACGGCACGATCGCGTGGGCGATCAACCCGCGCGGTGGCCTGGGTGATCACGCGCTGTTGACGGGCAACGCGAGCATCCTGCAGTCGTTGTGGGCCGCGTGTGCTCTCGCGATGCGCCTCGGCCACGACGCGAGCGACTGGCTCGCCGCGGGACGGCGACTGGCCCATGCGGTGCGCCGCTCGCCCACCGGCTTCGCCGACCGTGACCGCTTCTCGATGGACTGGTTCTACCCGGTTCTCGGCGGCGCACTCACCGGTGACGCGGCCCGAACCCGTCTCGACGACGGTTGGGAGCGCTTCGTCTGGGCCGGCCAGGGCGTCCGCTGCGTCGACGATCGGCCGTGGGTGACCGGCGGCGAGAGCGCCGAGCTCGTCATGGCGCTGTGCTGCCTCGACGACACCCCGCACGAAACGCAGGCCAGGGAGCGAGCGCGCCAGGTGTTCGCCGAGATCCAGCAGCTGCGCGACAACGAGGGCGCGTACTGGACGGGCTACGTCGTCGACGACGCCGCCATCTGGCCCGAGGAACGCACGGGCTGGACCGCCGGCGCCGTCCTCCTCGCCGCGGACGCCCTCGACGGGCTCACGCCCGCAGCGAATCTCTTCCACGCCATGACGTGGGCCGGCGACGAGGACTCCTCCGCGTCGCCACGCCTCGAACCCACGGCCTTCCAGCCCTCGACGCAGGAGACCCCATGACGACGAACAGCCCCGAGCTGCCCCGGAACGTGCTCGACGCGTTCGATGCCACGACCGGCTTCATGCCCCTCGACGAAGGCCGTGCGCTCTTCGAGGCGGCGTGCACGGCCCGTCCCGGAACGTGGCTGGAGATCGGCACGTACTGCGGCAAGTCGACGGTGCTGCTCGCGCAGGCGGCCCGCGAGGTGGGCGGTACCCAGATCGTCACGGTCGATCATCACCACGGCAGCGAGGAGAACCAGCCGGGGTGGGAGTGGCACGACACGTCGATGGTGGATGAGCACTCGGGCTTGCTCGACACGCTGCCGAGTTTCCGCCGCACCTGGGATGAGCACGTCAAGGATGTCGTCTCGGCGGTTGTCGCGACGACGGAGCAGGTGGCCGCGTGGTGGAGCACTCCGGTGGAGTTCCTCTTCCTCGACGGCAACCACGTCGAGGAGATGGCGCAGCACGACTATGCGGCGTTCGCGCAGCACGTGGCGCCGGGTGGGTTGCTCGCCGTCCACGACGTCTTCCCCGACCCGAATGACGGCGGTCAGGCGCCCTGGCACGTCGTGGAGCGGGCGCTGGCCGAGGGCTTCGAGCAGGTGAGCGTCACCGGCTCGCTGCGCGTGCTGCGTCGCGCCTGACGCGGCGATGGTGCCTGGGAATCGCGGGACCGGTGCCGCGGTGCCCGCTCAACATCGGTGGTCAGGGGATGGCGGCGGCTTCCTCGTCGGCGGGTAGGGGTTGCCCCTCGCGCCCCAGCGCCAGCACGCCGAGCAGGACGAGGGCCATGCCCAGCCAGCCGAGCATCCCCATCTCCTCCTTGACGACGAGAACTGCGAGCACGGCGGCGACGACGGGTTCGACGAGCGTCAGCGTCACCGCGGTGGACGCCGACGTCGTCCGGAGGCCGTAGCCGAAGAGGAGGTAGGCGAAGGCCATCGGGACGAGGGCGAGGTACGCCATGACGCCCCAGCCTCGGGGTTCGGTGAGCAGCGGCCCACCCGTCGCAAGGTAGAACGGCACGAGGAAGAGGCCGGCGACGCCGAACATGCGGCCCATCGCGCTGCCGGAGGGGCAGCCGCGTCGGATCATCTCGTGCGCGCTCGCCGAGTAGCCGGCGTACGTCAGGCCCGCCGCGAGGCCGAGGGCGATGCCGAGTGGCGGGTTCGCAGCGTTCGAGGCTCCCCCGTGGCCGGCGCCGCCGATGGACAGCAGCACGAGTCCGAGGACGGCCAGGGCCGCCGATCCGAGCTTGCGTCGGGTGAACGCGGCCCGGCCCGTCGCTCGTTCGATAGCCATGGCCATGAGGGGCGCGCTGCCGATGTTGATCGCGGTGCCGACGGTGATGCCGGCGTAGTGCATCGCGCCGTAGAAGCACATCGGGTAGACGGTGAGGCACGCGACGCCCCACGCGAGTGGCGTGCGGATGGGGCGCCAGGGTGCGCGGCGCGCTGCGCCGGCATGGCCGACGAGGGCCATGACGAGCCCGCCGAGGCCCATCGAGCCGGCCCCGATGGCGAAGGGGCTCGACCCGGCCGGCGCGTAGTGCGCCGTCAGCCCGGTGGTGCCCCACAGGATTCCGGCGACGAGGACGGCGATCGCTCCCATGGAGGCGATGACACCACAACCGCGTGCGCAGCCGGGAGGGGTGTCCGCACGTCGGCGAGCAGGTCGCGGGCGCTCGTGTCAGAGGTTCAGCCCTGCCCCTTCGACGGTGCCGCGCAGGCCGCGATCGGGATGTCGCGTTCGCGCGCCCATTCCTCCCACTCCGCAGCGGTGCGGGTGGCGAGGGCTGCGCTCAGCGCGCTGGCTGCGTCCGGCCCGTCGGGCAGGTCGAGGGCGTCGCGTAGGCGGGCCCAGAAGTGGCCCTCGAGGGCGGCGACGGCGACCCAGCCGTCGGATGCTCGGTAGAGCGCGTATTGCGGCAGCGAGCCGCCGAGTGGGCCGTCGGGCGTCGTCATGCCGTGACGGGCGGGGGCGGCGAAGTCGTAGGCGACGTCGCTGAGCGCGACCTCGCAGTAGCTGCCTGCGCCGGTGCGGGAGCGTTCGACGAGGGCGGCGAGGCCGGCGGAGACGGCGCGTTCGGCGCCGCCGAGGTCGGCCATGAGGACGCGGGGAAGCGACGGCGGGTCGAGGGTTCCGTTGACGGCTTGGTAGGTGAGGTCGTGGCCGGCGATCTCGGCTTCGTCGCCGGGGTGCCCGACGATGGCGACGTGCACGAGCCGCGGGTGGGCGGCGTGCAGGGCGTCCCAGCCGAGGCCGAGCTTGGTGAGGGCCGACGGGCGCGACGAGGTGAGCAGGATGTCGGCGTCGGCGAGCAGGTCGTCGAGCGCGGCCTTGCCCTCTTCGGACTTGAGGTCGTGCGTGACGATCTCCTGCCCCGCGGTGAGTTCGCGGTAGTAGGCGGGCGCGGCGGCCTCCATGAAGTCACCACTCGGCGGCTCGACCTTCGTCACCTGCGCCCCGAGTCGGACGAAGTGCCTGGCTGCCGCAGGCCCGGGAAGGTTCGGCGCGAGGCTGACGACGCGGACGCCCTCGAGGGGAGATGTGCTCATGATTGGGACTCTCTCACGCTCGACGCGTCAGTGGTGTGCGTCCTTAAGGAGGCGCCCGGCCGATCGATCCGGGGCCTGGGTGCTATCGACCAGCCGGCACTGGGCTGAGGCTCCATGACGCGGGTCACGTCGCCAGGGTGGAGACACCCAGGATCGAAACGTCCTTGCGGGAACTGCCCGTTCACGAGCGCGCAAGACGACACCGGCAGACGCTTGCTCCAATGGCGAGTTCCACTCGCTGCCCACGCGATACGCTCGGCGGGACGCTCATCCTCGTGGGCACGAGAGTCTCAAGCCAGCAGGATGGGCGGTCAACCCAGCCCGGGCGCCGCTCGAGCTACGGGAACGTCCTCGTGAGTGAGAAATCTGCTGAGTGGAGGGCAGTCGGTGAAAGCCGTTGACACGAATCTGCTGGAGCTGCTGAAGAAGGCAGAGTGCTTTATCGTCCCGATCTATCAGCGTGTGTACTCCTGGGGAACGGATGAGTGCGCTCAACTGTGGACGGACATACTGCGAGCTGGCAACCGCGAGCGCTTGAGCAACCACTTCACGGGTTCGATCGTCTACATCGAGAGCGGTCAGGGCACCAACACGTCGCGCGAACCGGATCTAATCATCGACGGTCAACAGCGCGTCACCACCGTGACCCTTCTCCTGGCCGCTCTCGTGGAACACCTGAGCGCGCTGCCCCCCGAGCAGCAGGAGCCAGTGGCAGGCTTTGCACCAGAGAAGATCCGTGGCCAGTTCCTGACCAATCCATACAACTCCGGTGATGCCCACTTCAAGTTGACACTGACCCAGCGCGACAAGGACGCCCTGAAGGCTGTCGTCCAGGGGACCCCCTTGCCCGAGACAGACTCTCGAGTCATCACCAACTACCGCTACTTCGTGGAGCAGTTGGCTCACAACTCCGAAAACGTGGCCGCCGTCTGTCGAGGCCTCGACAAGCTCGTCGTGGTGGACGTGAAGCTCACCCGAGGCGCCGACGACCCGCAGCTCGTCTTCGAATCCATGAACGCCACGGGGAAGCGGCTCTCTCAGGCCGACCTCATCCGCAACTTCGTCCTGATGGACTTGGAGTCCGCTGAGCAGATACGTCTCTACGAGGCCTTCTGGCACCCCATGGAACAACGCTTCAAGGGACAGAACGAGCACCGGTTCGATGAGTTCGTCCGTCACTACCTCACCCTCAAGACCAACAAGATCCCCCGTATCGATGACATCTACGAGGCGTTCAAGTCGTACGCCTACTCATTCGACGAGAGCCCCTCTTCGCGCGAGGACCTCGTTACCGATCTCGCTCAGAACGCGAAGTGGTTCGCTGCCATGGCACTCGGCGCTGAGCCGCGCGCCTCGCTCGCTACACGCTTCGATGACATCGACCAGTTGGCCACTGTCGCGTACCCGTTCCAGCTCCAGTTGTACGCCGACTTCGTTGCTGGGCAGCTTTCTGAAGACGAATTCGCCCGGATTCTTGACGCCGAGATTGCATACCTATTCCGCCGCGCCATCTGCCGCATCCCCACGAACAGCCTCAACAAGACGTTTGCGACTCTCGCAGCGTCCATCGACCGCAACAACTACGCGACGAGCGTGTGCGCGCGTCTGTTGAACCTGCCGGACTACCGTCGCTTCCCCACCGACGAGGAGTTTGCCGACGCGCTCACGACCTCCGACATGTACCACACCCCGCGGCGGGGCTATCTCTTCCGCAAGCTCGAAAACGTGGGCCGCAAGGAAAGCGTGCCAACTGCGGAGTACACGATCGAGCACATCATGCCGCAGAACGCCAACGCAGCCTGGCGGGAGGCCCTCGGTCCGAACTGGCAGACGATCCACGATCGCTACCTGCACACCCTCGGTAATCTCACGCTGACTGGCTACAACCCCGAGTACTCGGACCGCCCCTTCTCGGAGAAGCAGTCCATCGTTGGCGGTTTCCGTGACAGCCCCCTGCGACTCAACGAAGGGCTCGGCCAACTAACTGGGTGGGGCTCGACTGAAATTGAGGAGCGGGCTCAGCGCCTAGCCGCCACGGCCGTACAGCTATGGCCCCGCCCACAGATCACTGAACGTGAGCTCGCGCTGTACAAGCACCAAGCTGACGCGAACCGCTTTGACTGGTCACTCACTCACTCGATCATTGAGTCGATCCCCGCTGGTCACTGGACGAGCTACTTCAACCTCGCCGAGGCGGTGGGAACAGGCGCGCAGGCCATTGCGAGCCACCTCTCGAAATGCACGGAGTGTCGGCTCGCGTACCGCGTGCTGACATGGGACGGGCGAGTCGCGCCCGACTTCCACTGGCAAGATCCTGACGACGTGCGCAACCCGATCGATCTGCTGACCCAGGAAGGTCTCGTCATCGCGAACGGCAAGGCTGATCCCGAGCGCCAGCTCACTGTCCAAGACCTCCTCACTCTCGTCGTGGAGGATGGCCTGTGATGCCCTCCACGATCTAAGCCATCGGACTCGCTTGTCCCACTCTCGTTCAGACCCACCCCACGCATCTGGCGGCAGGCCAGCGCAGGAGAAATCACATGACGCCCACCACCTCTGCGGCGCAGCGCGCCGAGCTGCACAAGACCATCTGACCGCGGAGAACCGCCGCCTGCGCGAACAGCTGCGGGAGACCAGATCGACCGGCGCGATGCTCGAGCGGCACATCGCAGTCGAGGCCCTCGAGTCCAACCGCGCCCCAGCTCCCACCCCAGCACGGACACTCCGGCCGGTCCCTGAACCAGTCCAACCGGCCGAAGAGCCGGCCTCCGACCCGAAAGGCTGAAACGGCCAATGCATCTAGACGCAAACAAGACCGTCAACTGGAACGATCCCGCAGCCCATGCCGGCGTCACGACGGACAAGATCTTCATCGGGCCCGACCCGATCGGCCTAGGAGGCGTTCAAGTCGCCGTCGGGAAGTCAGCGATTCCACCCTCGCGACAGGCACTTCGCGACCTGTTCGCTGCGCGTCGCGGCAAGACCCAGCTGCAGCTCGTCGTCGCAGTCGTCAACGGTTCGACGACTCATCTCTTCGGGCCGGACCCGCAGGCCCAACCCATCGAGCTACCCACGGAACAGGCGCAACGGCAACTCCAATCAGTTCTCGACGAACCTGATGTCTTAGCGGCGACCGAGCGCATCGCCGGCTTCCGGAAGGCCCACGACTCCACCGCTGTCGCAGGCTTCACGAACAGCGGTCTCTTCGCGACCCATCACCTGACCCAGAACGTTCCACAGCGTCACGACTGGGACGACCTCAACCGTGCCGGCGCCGCCATGCTGACCACGCGCGGACAGAAGCTCATCGACGCTCTCGGTTTTAAGACCAAGCCAGCGACCGGCGGCGCCGTCCTGCTGTCGACCCCCACCGATGCGTCACGCGCAGTCGCGGTCCTGCTCGACGACACCGAGCAGTTCGACGCCAAGAGCCCTCGCTTCCAGCTGTCTCCTGTCGCCTATGGTCTAGCAGTCGCGGCCCAGCAGGAGGTTCCGTGGCTGGTCGTCCTGCGCAAAGACCAGATCCGCCTCTACCCCGGCCGGGACGGTATCGGTGTCGGCTCCAAGGGCCAGGCCGAAACCTACTTCGAGATCGACCTCTCCACGGTCGACGCCACGTTCGCGGGGCTGCTGCCGCTGATCTTCACCGCAGACGCTCTGGCCGTAGCCGGCACGACAGACCAACTGCTCGCCGAGAGCACCCGGTACGCCACCGAGCTCGGAGACCGACTCCGGGAGCGGATCTACGAGGAGATCATCCCCTCGCTCGCTGTCGAGGTCACCCACCAGCTCGCCAAGCACGCACAACTGCGGCTCGACGCCGACGGCCTTGCGACCGCGTACCGCGTCACGCTGCGTATCCTCTTCCGCCTCCTGTTTCAGGCATACGCGGAAGACCGCGGACTGCTACCGTCCGGCCGCAATGCAGGCTTCGACGCGAACAGCCTCAAGACCAACGCCCAACGCCTCATCACTGCCGCGGACGATGAGTTCGGCGACTACACCACCCTGTGGCGTGACCTGACCCAGGTGTGGGACGCCATCGACAAGGGCAACGCCCAGTGGCAGATCCCCGCGTACAACGGAGGCCTGTTCTCGTCTGACCCGGAACGGTCCCCAGACGGCGCGCTGTTCACCAAGATCCAGATCCCGGACCGAGCCATGGGGCCAGCCCTCAAGCACCTGCTGATCGACACCACCCGCGACGGTGTCGACGGACCCGTGGACTTCCGGTCCCTCAGCGTGCGCGAGTTCGGCACCATCTACGAAGGCCTGCTCGAAAGCTCACTCTCCAAGGCCGAGCAGGACCTCACGCTCGACCGCGACGGTGCCTGGGTGCCCGCCAAGAAGGGGGACGAGGTCCACGTCAGAGCAGGCGCGGTGTACTTCCACAGCGCCTCGGGCGAACGCAAGGCAACCGGATCCTACTTCACCCCGAAGGTCCTCGTCGACCACCTCATCGAACGATCTCTCGTGCCGTCGCTCACCGCGCACCTCGAGGGGATCGCCGACCACCTCACCAAGGGCGACCCAGCAGCTGCGGCCCGAGACTTCTTCGACTTCCGCGTCGCCGATCTCGCCATGGGATCGGGCCACTTCCTCGTCGCTGCGGTCGACAAGATCGAAGCGCTAATGCGCACGTTCCTCGCCCAGCACGCCGTACCCGGCGTCACTGACGAGCTGCTCCGGCTCGCCGGCGCCGCCAAGGAAGCTCTGGGCACGGATGACGTCGCCAAGTCTGACGTCGACGAGATAGGCCTTCTGCGACGACAGGTCGCCCGCAGGTGCATCTACGGGCTCGACACCAACCCGATGGCCGTCGAGCTCGCCCGTCTCGCGCTCTGGATCCACACTTTCGTGCCCGGCCTACCGATGAGCAACCTCGACCACGGCCTCATCAATGCCGACTCCCTGACCGGGATCGGAACGGTCGACGAGGCTCTGGACGTCCTACAGCCTGACCGTGCCCCCGGCCAGAGTGGGTTCTTCGACGACGTGGTCACGAACACCCTCGCGTCCGCCAAGACACTCCTGGTCGATCTCGCCAACGCCGGTGAGGCCAACAAGGCGGAGATCGAGGAGTCCGCGCGGCTGCTCGATCAGGCCCGTGAGGCTTCAGCACCGGCGGAACGGGTGTTTGACGTCGCCGTCGCCGCACGCGTCGCTGCCGTCGATGCTGGGATGATCTTCACCGAGGACGACATCACCGAACTCGCCAGCACCCCGCAGGTGACGCAGACCATCCAGGAGCTGCGACCGGCACACATGCCAGTCCTCTTCCCCGAGGTGTTCCTCCGATCTAATCCAGGTTTCGACGTACTCATCGGAAACCCGCCGTGGGAGGAGCTCATGGTTGAGGAGCCCAAGTTCTGGCTCCGTGTGCGGCCGGGTCTGCTCGGACTCAAGCCAGCCGAACTCAAGTCGGAGATCAAGCGGCTGCGTCAGGAGCGCCCGGACATGGTGTCGCACCTGGAGGAGCTCACAGAGGTCGTCGGCAAGATCCGCCAGACCATGCTCAAGGGTCCCTACCCCGGGCTCGGGACCGGCGACATCGACCTCTACCAGGCTTTCGCTTGGCGCTTCCTTCAGCTCCTCAGAGAGGGAGGACGCTCGGGTATCGTCATGCCGCGTTCCATTCTGAGCGCCGCAGGACCGAGTATCTGGCGCGAGGCGAGTTTCGCGGTAGGCGACCTTCAGGCGATCACTCTGGTCAACGAGCGAAGGTGGATCTTCCCGATCGACCCTCGATACTCGATCGCGTTGGTGACATTCCGAAGATCCGATACGCCATCGGGTTACGTGCAGGTTTGCGGTCCGTTCTTCGACGAGACGTCCTTCCTAGTCGGCCGCAACGAACTAGGCCAGGTCGCGGTATCGGCACTGACGGCGACGACTGGATCCACCATCCCCCAGATCGCGAACCCCCAGTCTGCCCAGGTACTCAACGCCATCCGCAAGGCTCCGAGGTTGGACGAACGACGTCCAGGCTGGGACTTCCGACCAGTGCGTGAGTTCGATGCGACCAATGACCGGCCTACGTTCGACGCTCGCGGGTCGGGGACCGTCCCGGTGCTCGGTGGTGCCGGCTTCGAGCTGTGGAACCCGAGCACCAAGGAGGTGTACGCCCACGGTGACCTAGCCACGATCGAGGCCGCCCTGCAGACCAAGCGGAATCGCCAGATCAAGCGCAAGAGTTCCGCGTTCCACGGGCTATCTAAGGAGTGGGCAGACGATCGGGAGACGTTACCGATGCATCGACCGCGCATCGCGTTCCGAGACATCGCGCGGTCGACAGACACTCGCACCATGATTGCGGCGTTAGTGCCACCGGCTGTCGCACTGACGAACAAGGCGCCGTACCTGTACCGACGTGAAGGCTCGGCCTCCGCGGAGGCGTATCTGCTCGGAGTGCTGTCGTCGGTCCCGCTCGACTGGTACGCCCGCAAGTACGTCGAGATGGGAATGAACCTGCACATCCTCAACGGCCTGCCCATCCCCATGCTCGACACCGAGTCGCCGATCGCACCGCGGATCGTCCAGATTGCCGCCCAGCTCGCAGCGGTCGACGAGCGATATGAAGAGTGGGCCAACGAGGTGGGCGTCCCGGTCGGGTCGGTGACGACCCAGTCCGAGAAGGACGATCTCATCGCCGAGCTCGACGCACTGGTCAGCCTCCTTTATGGGCTGACCGAGGACCAGGTCGAGCACGTCTTCGACACCTTCCACCGTGGCTGGAACTACCGACCGCGATTGGAAGCAGTCCTCGAACACTACGCACGCTGGAAGGGGCAAGCATGACGCAACTGCCTGACTTCGCGACCAATCACCTCGCGAGCGAGGCCACGGTCCGCGTGGCGGACCGGGTGAACGAGCTCTTCCGGTTGCTGCGGGAGAACAAGGTAAGCCCGCCGCCCGTCGCGATCGCAACGGCATACATCAACCCGGGCGGGTTCGTCCTCCTTGCTGACGAACTGGAGCGAGCACCTCGTGTCCGGCTGCTGCTCGGAGCAGAGCCGGAGCAAAGCGCGGTCCGAGCCGTCAGCGCCCATGACGCGACCATGGACTCCCGAATCAGCGCTGCGGTCCAGCAGCACGACGACTGGCTCGCCATGGAACGGGACACCATGGGCTTCGCACGACAGCCAGACGCGGACGCGAGACGCATGGTGGAGTGGCTGCGTCATCTCAACCCGGACGGGACGGCGCGGGTGGAAGTTCGGCGGTTCACCGGTGGATTTCTCCATGGCAAGGCATACCTGGTGGAGGACTCTGCGACCCAAGCCGCGATCGCCGGCTCCTCGAACATGACCTACGCAGGCCTGGCACTGAACGCCGAGTTGAACCTGGGAACCGGTGGGGGTACCCATGCTGCCGCCAAAGTGCACGAGTGGTTCGAACGTTTCTGGGCAATGAGCGATCCGTACGATCTGGCCGCGTTGTACGGGCGGTTGTGGGACCCACACGACCCGTGGCTGATCTACCTGCGGATGCTGTGGGAGCTGTACGGAGCACACCTGGACGACGAGAATCCGCATATCAAGACCGGCCTGAACCTGACCCGGTTCCAGGCCGATGGGGTTGTGCGGATGGAGCGGCTGCTGGACGAGCACGGCGGTGTGCTCGTCGCCGACGAGGTCGGTCTCGGGAAGACGTACCTGGCCGGCGAAGTCATCTACCGGACTGCCAACATCAATCGGCAACGCGTGCTGATCGTGGCCCCTGCTGCGTTGAAGACATCCATGTGGGGACCCTTCCTGCACGAGCACGATTTCTCCAGATGGGTGCAGGTCTACTCCTACGAGGAGGTACGCAACCGTCTCGACCCGGGCCACCCAGGTCATCACGCCTTCATGCAGGAGATCGAGGACTACTCCCTGGTCGTGATCGACGAAGCACACAACCTACGCAACTCCTCTGCACAACGGTCGGGAGCGGTAGACCGCGTGATTACCGCCGGCAGCCAGCCGAAACAGGTCGTGCTGCTGACCGCGACACCGGTCAACAACTCGCTTGCGGACCTGGAAACATTGATCAAGTACTTCATCCGTGACGACGCCCGATTCGCGTCTCTGGGCATCCCCAGCATCCGGGAGTACATCAAGCACGCCCAGGCGATGGACCCCGCGAACCTCACCCCAGAGCACCTCTTCGACCTGATGGACCAGGTTGCAGTCCGCCGCACTCGAAAGTTCGTCAAGGAGCACTACGCCAACGAGATGATCGTCGGCCCAGACGGGAAGACGACCACCATCAAGTTCCCCCAACCGAAGGTGCGCCGCCTCGACTACGACATCGACCAGGACGGGCTGGAACTCATCGACGCGATGGTCTACGCCCTCGACGACCCCACCGACCCGCACGCGCCCAAGGCGTGGGAAGAACGATCTCTCGACCCCAAGCGTCTGATGCTCGCCCGCTACCTGTCCAGTATGTACACCCTCGATCAGGACTTGCTGAAGTACCAGATCACCAACGCTGGCCTGCTTCGCTCAGGTTTGTTGAAACGGCTGGAGTCCAGCCCTGACGCGCTACACGCGTCGCTTGAGCGCATGATCGTGTCCCACGAGTCGTTCTTGGGCGCGTTGCACCAGGGATATGTCCTGAAGGGGGAAGCACTCAACGACTGGGTCTCCTCAGACTCGGACGACCTTGACGCGTTCGTGGAAGCATTTGACGACGACGAGCAGGTAGACGATGCCAGCGGCTACCACGTAGCTGAACTTGAAGCAGACGTGAATTCCGACGTCGCTCTCCTACGCCACCTGCGCGATCTGGCCAGCGAGGCCCTGAGCGAAACGGAGCCGAAGGTCGACAAGCTTGTCGCGGAGCTCAGTCAGATCGCCACGCGGGCACGTCGTATCGACCCACGCGGCGTCTCTCACGTGGACCGGCGCAAGGTCATCGTCTTCTCCGCGTTCTCCGATACGGTCATCGCGATCCATGAGGCGGTCGTGGGGGCGGGCCCCCCCCCCCCCCCCCCCGCGCCCCAGAAATTAGTAAACCGCCCG
>NZ_JAGTHU010000027.1:0-33834 GCF_019895135.1 Dermacoccus sp. Tok2021 | reverse complement strand
CCCCCCCCCCCCCCCGGCCGCCCCCCCCCCCCCCCCCCCCCCCCCCCCCCCCCCTCCTTCGTCTGCGATAAGTCTCAGTGATGCAGACGGGACTGAAGAATCGCGACGGTGAGTTGTTCTGGTGTTCCCGCCACCGTCGTCGAACCAGGAATGGGTTGCCACGCTCCCCCGCCAATCCTGAACTCCCCAGTCAGCGTCACATCGATGCGAGTGTTGACGACGCCCTTGCGAGCGTAGGTGTGCGTCACCGCACCTGAGGGGTAGACGCCGCCGGCATCGGGGGTGGGTCCGTGACTCGTTCCGTCGCCGTAGTGGTAGGTGTAGAGAGCGCTGGCAGGACGGATGGTCACCGTGTGACCGAGGACCGTCGTCGTGACGCTCTCCCCCGGTGCGAGCCCTTCAGCTCCGAAGGCGGCACGGAAGTAGGTCGGGAGGCCCGTCAGGGTCGTGTTCCCAACCGGCTGGATGTCCACGCCCGGTTTCGTGAAGATCTGCGTGGTCCAGGCTTGAGCAGCAGCCTCTTCCGGCGTGTAGGTCGGAACAGCTACCTGGGTGACCGTCTCGCCCTGAGGTGAAGCCGCAGGCACTGTCGGCGACGTGAAGTCGACGCCCGCCTCAACGCCGCTCATCCTCGTACGGACGCATGAATACTTCGCCACGCCATCAGCTACAGCGCACGGGTCCTGAGCGATCATGGGGAGGCCGTCGGTTGTGCCCTCACCAAGCGGCACATCTAAGGCGCGCCACATAGGTCCTCCTCTTGGCAGGTTAGACGCAGCCCGAACGATAGGCGTGGCCGTTCCCGGTCGACGAGCAACCGCCACCCGGGAGGCAGATTTTCGGGGTGCGAGAGCTCCGGAGCGAGTGGAACCGGGCACCTTCACAACCACGGTGACCCCACCTCGCCCCGTACAAGCGACCTGTGCCCGCTGGCACCCCTCAGCGGCTACGGAGTTAGCCGCACCGGCTGAAAGGGTCAGGCTCCCGCCCATAACCCCCAGTATGAGAACACGACTAGTCCGCGACAACTCCCTGCTCACCCACCTTCCAGGACCTACCGTCCCAGTCCGTCCGTACCTCGACGTGGCTATTCGTCGGCGGGAAGTTAGCAGTCTTCTTGCCTCGAGTGAACTCGGTAGCGCCCCCATCAGAGTGTCGGACCTGGACGACTACGGAATCCTCCGTCGAGTCCGGGCGGACCGTGGTCGAACCAATCTTAAAGTCTTTGGTTTCTACCCGCTTATTGGTCTTGACGAAGGAGGCGATGGTCTCCTCTTGTTTAGCGCAGGATGTACACGCGGACGTCGACAACTTTGGTATCACCCCAGTCCTCGGCGTCCGGTCCAAGGACCCAAGCGTCTCCAAGTAGAAGCGTGCATAAGCCTTGGCACCTTCGTGGGTGTGGGCCTTGGCTGCGTCCGGGACGACGAACTCACGACTCTGGCCATTCGTGTTCGATGACGTACTCGATGGTGCGCTGGTCGTCTTGGAGGACGATGCGTTTCCGGAAGCGATTCGAGACATGTCGGACGGTGCCACGTCCCCGCTCGACGCGGCCGGCCCCGATTCCCCACTGCACCCGGCGAGCACGACCGCAGCGCAGCACGCCGTCGCCCATCGGCCCAAAGCGCGTCCGCGCGCGGTAGAGGCCCACAGCGCGACCGGCGCGGGCTGCCCTCGCCGCTTCCCCTTCGGAGTGCCGCCGTTGAGCGGCGCAGCATCTCCTCGGACTTCACGGTGCGTGAAACGCTCGGACATGACAACCTCCACGAGTTGATGGGACTCGTCGAGTCTCACCCGGCATCGTCACGAGGTGGCCGAAACGAACGGTAAGTTTTTGGTCAGATTTCGCAGGCCACCCTTCAGCGCGCTTCTGACCTCAAACCCACAGCTCGTACGAGGCCGACGCCGCTTCACACTTGCTCGCGCGACCAGGCATGCCGAAGGGCCGCACAGTTCAGAACTGTACGGCCCTTCGTTTGCGAGGAAGCGATCAGATCGCGTGCTCTCCGCTGAAGTACTCGAACACCCAACCGACGACGGCCAGGGCGACCAGCGGAGCGGCGACGAAGACGATCCACCAACCGACGGCCAGGCCGAGGGCGAGGAGTGAAATCGACGCGGCCAGCCAAAGCGGCCACCACGAGTACGGCGAGAAGAAGCCGACCTCACCGGAGACCTCGTTGATCTCGCCCTCGGGCTTGTCGCTCGGGTCGAGGTCCATCTTGCGGTCGGTCATCGCGAAGTAACCCGCGATCATGAGGCCGAACCCGGCGCTGAGGGCCAGACCCACGGCGCCGACCGGCTCGGACCACTCCGTGAAGTGACCGTAGATGAAGATCAGCGGAACGTAGAAGAGTCCGAGGTAGAGGAAGAGCTTGGCCGAAGTCTTCATGCGTTGGTGCCCTTTCGGTCGAGCTGGTTGACCGTCTCAGGCGAAGGCAGCACCGAGAAGACACCGACCTCGGGGTGGTGCAGGTCGAACGCCGGACGCTCGGAACGGATACGCGGGATGCTGTTGAAGTTGTGACGCGGCGGCGGGCACGAGGTGGCCCACTCAAGCGACGCACCGAAGCCCCACGGGTCGTCCTCGCTCACGACCGGCGCCTTCTTCCACGTGATGTACACGTTGTAGAGGAAGGGAATCATCGACGCGCCGAGCAGGAACGAACCGACGGTCGAGACCTGGTTCATGAACTGGAAGCCGTCCTCCGGCAGGTAGTCCGCGTAACGACGCGGCATGCCCTCGACACCCAGGACGTGCTGGATGAGGAACGTCATGTGGAAGCCGACGAAGAGCATCCAGAACTGGATCTTGCCCAGCGTCTCGTTGAGCATGCGACCCGTGAACTTCGGCCACCAGAAGTAGTAACCGGCGAACATCGCGAACACCACGGTGCCGAAGATGACGTAGTGGAAGTGCGCGACCACGAAGTAGGAGTCGGACAGGTGGAAGTCCAGCGCCGGGCTGGCGAGGATGACACCCGTGAGACCACCGAAGAGGAAGGTCACGAGGAAGCCGAGGGCCCACAGCATCGGGTTTTCGAAGGTGAGCGAACCGCCCCACATCGTGCCGATCCAGTTGAAGAACTTCACGCCGGTCGGAACGGCGATGAGCATCGTCATGACCGCGAAGAACGGCAGGAGCACCTGGCCGGTGGCGTACATGTGGTGAGCCCACACCGAGACCGAGAGCGCCGCGATGGCGATGGTCGCGAAGACGAGCGTCTTGTAACCGAAGATCGGCTTGCGCGAGAAGACCGGCAGGATCTCCGAGATGATGCCGAAGAACGGCAGCGCGATGATGTAGACCTCGGGGTGACCGAAGAACCAGAACATGTGCTGCCACAGCATGGCACCGGCGGTCTCCGAGTCGAAGACGTGCGCACCCATCGTGCGGTCGAGGCCGAGGCCGAACAGCGCGGCGGCGAGAACCGGGAAGACGAGGAGCACGAGGATCGACGTGATGAGGACGGTCCACGTGAAGATCGACATGCGGAACATCGTCATACCCGGTGCACGCATGCACACGATCGTCGTGACGAAGTTGACCGCACCCATGATCGAGGCGAAACCGGTCAGCGCAAGGCCGTAGACCCAGAGGTTTCCACCGAGGCCGGGGCTGAACGTCGAGCTCGACAGCGGCGCGTACGCGAACCAACCGAACGAGGCTGCACCCTGCGGCGTGAGGAAGCCGCCGACAGCGATGAGGCTGCCGAAGAGGTAGAGCCAGTAAGCGAACATGTTGAGTCGCGGGAACGCGACGTCGGGTGCACCGATCTGCAGCGGCATGAGCGCGTTCGCGAAGCCCGAGAAGAGCGGCGTCGCGAACATGAGCAGCATGATCGTGCCGTGCATGGTGAACATCTGGTTGAACTGCTCGGGGTTGTCCACGACCTGGAGGCCGGGCTCCCACAGTTCAGCGCGGATGACCAGCGCCATGGCGCCGCCCATGAGGAAGAAGATGAACGAGGTGATGAAGTAGAGGTTGCCGATGACCTTGTGGTCGGTCGTCGTGATCCACTTCACAACCGTGCGGCCTGCGTGGAAGTCCTCAGGGCGCCGACCATCGGGGCGCTCCGCGGTTCCAGCCGCTGGGGTAGCGACGGATGCCATTACTTGCCCTCCTTGACGATGTCGGACGAGTCCAGACCGTCCGGCAGGAACTGCTGGTCCTTTGGGTTGACGCTGGCGCGGTTGAGCGAGTTGGACAGGAAGCCCGTCTTGCCCTGCTTGCGAAGGTCGTCCATGTGCTTGTCGTACTCCTCCTGGGAGACGACCTTGACGTTGAAGAGCATCTGCGAGTGGTACGCACCGCAGAGCTCGGCACACTTGCCCTTGAACGTGCCCTCCTCCGTCGTGTCGACGGCGAAGCGGTTCACGCGGCTCGGGATCATGTCGAGCTTCTGCATGAACTGCGGCACCCAGAACGTGTGGATGACGTCACGCGTGGTGAGCACGAACTCGACGCGCTTGTTCACGGGCAGGTACAGCGTGGGCAGACCCTTCTCGGCGCCCGGCTTGCCGGCCTTCATGTCCGCCATGACGCCGGTCTCGTAGACCTTCTCGTCGGCGTAGTTGAAGTCCCAGCTCCACTGCTTGCCGACGACGTTGATCGTGACGTCAGGCTTCTGCGACGTGTCGAGGAGCTTGTTCTCCAGGCCCACGGTCTTGCCGAAGAGCACGGCGACCATGACGATCGGCACGACCGTGTAGAGAATCTCCAGCGGCACGTTGTACTGCATCTGCGCCGGGAAACCGGTGTCGCTCTTGCGACGGCGGTAGCGCACGATGCACCAGAAGATCAGGCCCCAGACGAGGACACCGACAGCCAAGGTCCAGTACCAAGTACCGAGCCAGAAGTCGATGACCTCGTTGGCGTTCTTCGTGACGCCGTGCGGCAGGTAACCGCGCTCGACGCGCGGCGAACACGCCGACAGGAGCAGCGCAGCTCCACCGAGACCAACAGCAGCAATCCGACGACGCCGCGCTGGGCTCGTCTTTTCAAGGGGCCGACGCACAGCGTCCACCTTCCGCAGATCCAAACCAGGCACGGTAAGACCTTATCCCAGGCACAGGTGGCACTGAGGGTGGGGGTCGGTACCGGGCGTTAACGATTCACTAACGGCCGCGACCCGAGCCGCCGAACGCCGCGATCGGCGGGGCGTGGACGAGCTGGGGCAGTCGAGCTCGGTACGCGTCACGTGCGATTTCCGTGACCCCGAGACTGCCGAGGTGCGGCGTGCGCCACTGGACGTCGATGAGCCTCGGCACGTCGTCACGCTCGTAGACGGCGTGCGCGAGCGCGCCGAGAGCGACCTTCGAGGCGTCGGTCGCGCGGTGGAACATTGACTCCCCTGCGAACAGCCCTCCGATGGCCAGACCGTAGAGGCCCCCGACGAGGGAGCCGTCGTCCCAGACCTCGACGGAGTGCGCGACCCCGAGTTCGTGCAGGCGTGTGTACGCGGCCGCGATCTCGGACGTAATCCAAGCGCCGTCGCGGGAAGGATCGGCGCACCCTGCGATGACGCCCGCGAAGTTGCGGTCGAAGCTCACCTCGAAGGCGCGTGCCGAACGACGCAGTGACCGGGAGGCGTGAAAGGCGTCGCGTTCCAGGACGCCCCGCTCCTGCGGGGACCACCACCCCATCGGCTGGGCACCGCCCTCCCCCAGCCCCATGGGAAAGACACCGTGCGCGTAGGCCGCAACGATCGTGCCCGGGGCGAGGTCGGCGCCCAGCGCGACGAGGTCGTCGTCGAGGTCGAAACGAGCGAGCGAGAAATCCCACTCGCTCGTGAAGTCGAGTGGGTTCAAGGACGACGGCAGCTCAGGTGCGCCTGGACGTCGGCCACGGCATCGTCGCCGTACGCCGCGCGCAGACGCTCGAGGAAGGTCTCGGTGCGCAGGACGTACTCCTGGGTGCCGACGGTCTCGATGACGTGCGCGGCCAGGACCGAGCCGACCTGCGCGCATCGGGCGAGGTCGAGCTCCCACGACAGCCCGGCAAGGAATCCGGCACGGAAGGCGTCGCCGACGCCCGTCGGGTCGACGGCCCCAGAGATGGCGGCGACGTCGACGTGAATCGGCTCCTCTCCCTTGCGCAGGATGGTGGCGCCGTCCTTGCCCTTCGTCACGACGCGCACACCGACGCGCTCGAGGATCTCCTCGCCGCTCCAACCGGTCTTCTGCTCGGTCAGGTGCGACTCGTACTCGTTGGTGAACAGGTAGTCGGCACCGTCGATGATCTCGCGGATGAAGGGGCCGTCGGCGAAGGCGAGCTGCTGCGAGGGATCGGCGACGAACGGGAGGCCGCGACGTCGGCATTCCTCGGTGTTGCGGCGCATGCCTTCGGGGTCGTGGGCGCCGATGAGAACGAGGTCGAAGCCGTCGTGGCGTTCGGAGATGGGGCCGATCTCGACTTCGCGCCCTTCGGACATCGCGCCGGGGTAGAACGAGGCCATCTGGGCCATGTCGCGATCGGTCGTGCACACGAAACGTGCGGTGTGGTGCGTCTCCGACGTGCGCACCTCGGAAATGTCGACGCCGTGGCGCTCGAGCCAGGAGCCGTAATCAGCGAAGTCCGCGCCGACGCAGCCGATGAGGACGGGGCGGAGGCCCAGGTTGCCCAGGCCGAAGGCGATGTTGCCGGCCACTCCCCCGCGCCGGATCTGCAGGTCGTTCACGAGGAACGACACCGAGATCTTGTCAAGTTGCTCGACGACGAGCGAGTCGGCGAAGCGCCCGTCGAACGTCATGAGGTGGTCGGTTGCGATGGAACCCGTCACTGCGATCTTCACGTGGGCCAACCTATCGCGGGTGTGCGGACGGGCGCCCACGTCGTCGAAACTCGCCGATACTGACGCGCACTGAGACGCCCCCGGGCCTACCGAACGCGCGTTTGTCGCACGAGCGACCGCCCTCGGACGAATTCAGTACGGCCCTCGTCACGAACAGGACCACGCTGGAAGCGGACGCCACGACGCGCGAAAAGCCCACCCCGGTGGGAGTGAGCTTGCGAACTCACAAGGGGTGGGCTTTTCGCGCGTCGTGCCCGAAGCTGTGTCGCACCGAGGCTGAACTTCGAGCTTGCGAGGGGTTCAGACCGGACAACGCAGCGAGGGAAGGATCAGCTGAAGCTGTCGCCGCAGGCGCAGGAGCTGCCTGCGTTGGGGTTGTCGATGGTGAAGCCCTGCTTCTCGATGGTGTCGGAGAAGTCGATGGAGGCGCCTTCGAGGTAGGGCGCGCTCATGCGGTCGACGACGACCTCGACACCGTCGAAGTCGCGCACGAGATCACCGTCGAGGGTGCGCTCGTCGAAGTAGAGCTGGTAGATCAGGCCGGAGCACCCGCCGGGCTGGACGCCGACGCGCAGACGCAGGTCGTCGCGTCCTTCCTGCTCGAGCAGGCTCTTCACCTTGGAGGCCGCGACGTCGCTCAGGTTGACGCCGTGCGTAGCGGTTTCGGTCTGGGTGTTCGTCTCCACAGTCATCGTGGATCGATCCTCTCTCACGTCCTCGGTCCTGGTGGTCTCCAGGCCGTGTGTAGGGCAACAGCGGCACGCGCGTGCGTGTTCCCGGTGTACCACTGTACGCCCGCCGGGGTGGTCATTCGGAAGCCGCGGGCCACTGGAGGCCGAGCACCCAGGCGCCTGCGACTGCGGCAGCCAGGGCCACAGCGACGAAGGCCGTCTTCCACCAAGCTGCGGGCAGATGGGTGGCTCGGGCGAGCGCGGAGGCGTCGTTGGCTCCGACACGGGAGGCGAAAAGTTCGAGTGCCCCACGCAGACCGGCGGCGAGCAGAAAGGCGGACACGAGCGCGCACGCCGCGAGCGCCTGCTCGGGTTCGGCCCAGCGGCGCAGGGCGACGAGACCTGCCAGCACGGCGAGCATGACGACGACGCCGAAGACGTTGCGCAGCAGGAACAGCGTCCCTCCGAGCACGACGAGGAGCACGAGCACCCAGGCCTCGACGTGGTCGTGTCGGGCGGCCCACACCCCGCTGAGCCCGACGAGGGAGGGCGCCGGGTAGCCCGCGAGGAGGGTGAGGACGACACCGGGGCCACCGGAACGTCCGACACTCACCGTTTCTCCCGAGGAATCACGGTTGAGTCGGATCGAACGAAGCCGTCGCCCGGCGAGCAGCGCGACAAGCGCGTGCCCCGCCTCGTGGACGGCTGTGACCCCATGGCGACCCCACCGATACGTCGACGGCACGAGCGCAAGGGCGACCCCGACGACGAGGGCCACCCACAGGAGAGCCTCACCCTCGTCCACCGCGGAGGGGGCGAGGGTGAGGCTCACGCTCGAGTGGAGGTTCACTCAGATCCGAGGCGTCGGGCGATCCGCTGCAGGAGCATGGTCTCGGCGAGGCAGACCTTCTCGAACTCGCCGAGGTGGAGCGACTCGTTGGCGCCGTGTGCGCGCGTGTCCGGGTCCTCCACGCCCGTGACGAGGAGTGCCGCGTCGGGCATCATCTCGGCGAAGAGGGACACGAAGGGAATGGAACCGCCGATGCCGACGTCCACCGGCTCGTTCTGCCAGGCGTCCGCGAAGGCCGCACGCGCCTCCTCGTAGACCGGACCGTTCGCGTCGGCGGAGAAGCCCGCGCCCAACTCGTCGAGTTCGACGTTGACCTCGGCGCCCCACGGCGCCGCGTCTTCGAGGTGCTTCTTCAGCGCGTCGAAGGCCGCCTGCGGATCCTGGCTCGGCGCGACGCGCAGGGAGAGCTTCGCGCGCGCACTCGCGGTGAGGGTGTTGCTCGCGACGTCAACGCCCGGGGCGTCGATGCCGATGACCGTGATGCTCGGCTTGAGCCACAGGCGAGACGTGAGCGGACCCGAGCCGATGAGTTGCGTGCCGGGCAGCATGCCGGCGTCCGAGCGCAGCTGGTCGGCGTCGTACTCGATCTCGGTGTCCTCGGACGCATCGAGACCGGGTACCGCGACGTTGCCCTCTGCGTCATGCAACTCGGCCATGAGGCGGCACATCGTCGTCAGGGCGTCGGGCGCGGCTCCGCCGAACATCCCCGAGTGAACCGAGTGCTTCAACGCGCGGACGGTGACGATTGCACGCACCGTGCCGCGCAGCGTTGTCGTGAGGGCAGGCGTACCGACGGCCCAGTTCGCGGAGTCGGCGAGGACGAGCGCGTCGGAGCGCAACTCGTCGGCGTACTTCTCCAGCAGGGCCGGCAGGGAGTCGGAGGCGATCTCCTCCTCCCCCTCGATGAACAGGGTGACGTCGCAGGGAAGGTCGTCTCCCCACGCGCGGACTGCGGCCAGGTGCGCCATGACACCGGCCTTGTCGTCCGCCGCGCCGCGGCCGTAGAGACGACCGGCGCGTTCGGTCGGCTCGAACGGCGGCGTGTCCCAATCGGCGTCCGCGCCCGGCGGCTGCACGTCGTGGTGGGCATACATGAGAACCTTCGGGGCTCCGGCCGGGCCGCTCTTGTGGGCGATGACGGCGGGGCGTCCACCCTCGGCCACCACCTTCACGTCCATGCCCTCCGCAGCGAGCAGCTCGGCGACGGCCTCGGCCGAACGAGCAACCTGCGTCTGGTCGAAGGAGCCGAGCGAAACACTCGGGATGCGGGTCAGATCCTTGAGGTCCTCGACGACCTTCGGCATGAGGGAACGGACGCGTTCGCGCAGCTGCTCGAGGTCGACGACGGTGTTATTCGTGTTCACACCGGCCACGGTATCGTCCGCGGCGAGCGAGTCGTCCGATCCCACGCACCGAGGGTGACCTACCATGATCGGGTGTTCGGACGAGACAAGACCACGACCCAGGGCGCTACACGCGTCGAAGCCTCCACGACGGCGGAAACCCCCGTTTCCCCGGTGAAGGAGCGTCCGGGCGCCAAGAACCGCCCGACGCCCAAGCGCAAGGATCAAGAGGCCGCGCGTCGCCGCCCCCTCGTGGAGACCGACCGCAAAGCCGCCAAAGCGGCGAACAAGCAGCGTGCCCGCGAGGCGCGCCTCGCCCAGCGCGCCGCAGCCGAGCGGGGCGACGACAGCGCCCTTCCCGCCCGCGACCGCGGCCCGGAGAAGCGCTACATCCGCGACCGTGTCGACTCACGCCTCAACATCGGTGAGATCGCACTTCCGCTCATGCTCGTCGCGGTCATCGTCATGTTCGTGCCGAACCCGTCGATCCAGTCTCTCGGGCTCATCATCGTCTGGGCCGTGCTGCTCATCGCCCTCTTCGACGCGATCTTCATGTGGCGCAGCACGAAGAAGCGCCTCATCCAGAAGTTCGGTGCGGCACCGCGCGGCGGCGCCGGCTACGCCATCATGCGCGCCATGCAGATCCGCCGCGGCCGCTTCCCCCGGCCCGCCGTCAAGCGCGGCGAGAAGATCGACTGACGCCTCAGGCGTTCAGCGGCATCGGCCCGTAGACGGCCTCCTCACCATTCATGAGCGAGACCTCCTCGACACCCTCGTCGAGAAGGTCTTGCCATGTCTGCGACAGCCAGGCCTCGGCGTCCTCCTGGGAGGAGAAGGGGCCGCCGACACGGGCGGACGTCTCACTGGTCCAGTTCCACTCGTCCATGCCTGTGAGCCTACGAGCCGTGCCGGGTCGACGGCGGCACTAGGGTGACGGAGAAACCGATCTTCGAAGGAGACGCACATGTCCGCTACGTCCGAGATCCTGTCCGAGCTTCCGATCGACCAGCTCGCCGAGCAGGTGGGAGCGAGCCCTGAGGAAACCGAGGCCGCCGTGCGCAGCGTCGTGCCTGCCCTCCTCGGCGGTATGGAGGCCAACATCCAGCACCCCGGCGGGCAGAGTGCCCTGCTCGAGGCGCTCGGCGGCCACGTCGACTCCTCCCCCACGCTCGACGAGGTGAACACCGACGACGGCGCCAAGATCGCCCAGCACGTCTTCGGCGACCAGCAGGACGCCGTCGTCAACCAGCTCGGCGGTCTGCCGGGCACGAGCAACGACCTCGTGCGACGACTCATACCGATCATCGCGCCGATCGTCATCTCCTACCTTGCCAAGCGGGTTCTCGGTGGAGGCGCGGGCACCAACGCCTCGGCCGGCGCCGGTTCCAGCGCCGACATCCTGACGCAGATCCTCTCGGGCGTTCTCGGTGGCTCCGTGCCGGGTGCCCAGCCGACCGGTCAGGCGGGTCAGCAGGCTCAGCCCCAGCAGCCGGCGGGCCCGCACTGGGGCGACATCCTCGGCAACGTCCTCGGTGGCGGCACGCGTATCTGACGCCGGCGCCGAACACACCGAAGCGGCCGCTCCCTTGGCGAGGGGAGCGGCCGCTTCGTCGTGAGTGCGCCGAGCGGCGTCGGCGCGGGGTCAGTTGGAGCGCGTCTGGACCTCGACGAACGGCGGCGTCGTCACGACAGCCTCGAGGAGTCGACCGCGCACGTCGACGGCCACGGTGTCGCCCTCGGCGACGTCCGGGAGCATCAGCGCGAGCGCGACGCCCTGGCCGAGCGTGGGCGAGAACGTGCCCGAGGTGACCTCACCGAGTTCCTCGCCCTCGGTGCTGCGCACGACGCAGTGGGCACGCGGGATGCCGCGACCGGTCAGCTTGAGGCCGCGCGAAATGCGACGCGGACCCTCGGCCTTCTCCTTCGCGAGCGCGTCCTTGCCCCAGAAGGAGTCCTTCTTCCACCCCACGGCCCAGCCGGCGCGAGCCTGGACGGGCGTGATCTCGAGCGACAGGTCCTGACCGTGCAGCGGGTAGCCCATCTCGGTGCGCAGCGTGTCGCGAGCGCCGAGCCCGCAGGGCAGGCCCTCGTAGGGAGCGGCTGCTTCGAGGAGTGCGTCCCACAGGGCGAGGGCGTCCTCCCAGCGGCTGACGAGTTCGTAGCCGCGCTCACCCGTGTAGCCGGTGCGGCAGACGGTGAGCGGGCGGCCCTCCCACTCGGCCTCGTCGAAGCTCATGTAGTCGTGGTCGACCGGCAGGCCCAGCGCCGAGACGACCTCGTCCGACTTGGGTCCCTGAACGGCGAGGACCGCGAACTCCTCGTGCGCGTCGCGCACGGTGATGCCCTCCGGGGCGGCCTCGGCGAGACGACGCACGACCTCGGCGGTGTTGGCGGCGTTGGGGATGAGGAACAGGTCGTCCTCGGCCTTGACGTAGACGATGAGGTCGTCGACGACGCCGCCGGACTCGTCGCAGCACATCGTGTACTGAGCCTTGCCGGGTTGGATCTTGCGCAGGTCGTTGGACAGGCATGCGTTGACGAAGTCGAGGGCCCCCTCGCCCTGGACCGTCGCCTTCCCGAGGTGGCTGACGTCGAAGATGCCGACACGCTCGCGCACGGCCGTGTGCTCGCGCACGACGCCGCCGCCGGGGTACTCGATCGGCATGGCCCACCCACCGAAGTCGGCCATCTTGGCCCCCAGGGCGCGGTGACGCTCGTCGAGCGGGGACAGTTTCGCTTCACTCATACAGCCGAACCTATCGCCCCGGACGATCGTCCGGGGCGGATGGGGCCGCTAGGGTCGACGAGGAGCAGTTTCGCGACCCCTCGCGGGTCGATCATTCGCAAGAGAAAGGCACTTCACGTGACCACCGTGAACCTCAGCGACAAGGCCACCGCCGCGTCCAAGGCCGACGTCCTCGTCGTCCTCACCGCGAAGTCGAAGGACGGAGCCCGTGTCGTCGACCCGCAGGGCGTCTCCGCCGAGACCGTGAAGGCCGTCAACGCCGCCCTCGGCACCCTCAAGGCCAAAGCGAGCGCCGACGAGGTCGTGCGCCTCGCCGGTATCGCCGGCACCGAGGGCGTCGTGCTCGCCGTCGGTTCCGGCCAGGAGCGCGATGATGCCCTCACCGACGTCGGCGCGCAGCGTGACGCCGCCGGCAGCGCTTCCCGCGCGCTCGCGGACGTCGAGAGCGCCGTCTTCGCCTTCCCCGCGAGCCACGCCGAGGCCGTCGGCGCCGTCACCGAGGGCGTCCTCCTGGGCGCTTATGTGTACGGCGAGTACAAGAAGGAGCCGACGAAGCCCGTCGACGACGTGAAGATCCTCGTCGCCGACGCCAAGGAGAAGGGCCTGACGCAGGCCGTCGCCGACGCGACGATCCGCGCCAACGCGCAGAACTGGGCCCGTGACCTCGTCAACATGCCGCCGCTCGACCTCTACCCCGGTTCGTTCGCCGAGATCGTGCGCAAGCGCCTCGCGAGCTCGAAGGTCAAGGTCGCCGTCATGGACGAGAAGGCCCTCGCCAAGGCCGAGTGCGGCGGCCTCATCGGCGTCGGGCGCGGATCGGCGCGCCCGCCGCGTCTGGTCACCCTCACGTACAAGCCGAGCAACGCCAAGCGCCACATCTCGATCGTCGGCAAGGGCATCACGTTCGACTCCGGCGGCCTGTGCATCAAGCCCGCCAACGGCATGGTGACGATGAAGTGCGACATGGCCGGCGCCGCCGCCGTCGCTGCCTTCGTCGAAGCTGCCGCCGAACTCGAACTGCCGGTCGCCATCACCGGCTACCTGTGCCTCGCGGAGAACATGACCGGCGCCGACGCCCAGCGCCCCGGTGACGTCATCCGCATGCACGACGGCACCACGGTGGAGATCGACAACACCGACGCCGAAGGTCGCCTCGTCATGGCCGACGGCCTCTGCTACGCCAGCGCCGAGGAGCCCGATCTCATCATCGACATCGCCACCCTCACGGGCGCTGCGGTGCTCGCTCTCGGCAACCGCACGGCCGCGGTCGTCGGCAACAACGACGAGGTCCGGGACGACGTCATCTCCGCCTCCGACCGCGTGGGCGAGCACATGTGGCCGATGCCGCTGCTCGACCACCTGCGCCCGAGCATCAACTCCGAGGTCGCCGACCTCAAGCACACCGGCGAGCGCATGGGCGGGCTCATCACGGCCGCCATGTTCCTCAAGGAGTTCGTCGGCGAGAAGAACGGTGAGCAGATCGACTGGGTGCACCTCGACATCGCCGCTCCGGCGTTCAACGAGGGCGGCGCCTACGGCTTCACCCCCAAGGGCGGCACCGGCTTTGCCGTGCGCACTCTGCTCGAGGTCGCCGCGTCCTGACGCGGCCCTCCCCGCGCGAACCCGGGCCGTTCCGAGGAAGCCCAACTTCCTACTGACGGGTACTGGCCCGGGTTTCCGCAACCTCGCTCGACAGTGACAAGATGGGGTCTGATCGGGAGCCCGTTTCGCGACCCGCCCCCGGAGTCGACAACTTCATCCGCGACCCCAAACGTGCAATTTGGATTGAGGAGACCTCCACCCATGTCTGACCGCGTGACCATGCCGGCCCTCGGCGAGTCGGTGACCGAAGGCACCGTGACCCGTTGGCTGAAGAACGTCGGTGACACCGTTGCCGTTGACGAGCCGCTGCTCGAGGTCTCCACGGACAAGGTCGACACCGAGATTCCGTCCCCGGTTGCCGGCACGCTGCAGGAGATCCTCGTCGAAGAGGACGAGACGGTGCCGGTCGGCGCTGACCTCGCCGTCGTCGGCGACGGTGAGGCCTCCGGCGGTTCCGACTCCTCCGACGACTCGGCCGAGGCCGAGGACAAGGGCGAGGAGAAGACCGAGGAAGCTGCTGAGGAGACCTCCTCCGAGAAGGAGTCCAAGTCCTCCGACGACGAGCAGAAGTCCGAAGAGCCCAAGCAGGAAGCTGCCTCCTCCGGCGGCGGCGAGGTCTCCGGTGGCGAGAAGGTGACGATGCCGGCGCTCGGCGAGTCCGTCACCGAGGGCACCATCACGCGCTGGCTCAAGGCCGAGGGCGACGACGTCGCCGTCGACGAGCCGCTGCTCGAGGTCTCCACGGACAAGGTCGACACCGAGGTTCCCTCCCCCGTGGCGGGCAAGCTGACGAAGATCCTGGTTTCTGAGGACGAGACGGTGCCGGTCGGCGCCGACCTCGCCGTCATCGGGGGCGAGGCGGGCGGTTCGTCCGACGACTCGGCCGAGTCCGAGGAGAAGGCCGAGCAGCCGCAGGAGTCCGTCGACTCCGAGAAGCAGGACGAGGCCGTCGAGGCTGCCGAGAACAAGTCCGAGACCTCCGAGCCCGAGAAGGCTCCCGAGGCCAAGGACGAGCCGAAGGAAGAGCCGAAGCAGGAGGCTCCCGCCAAGGAGTCTTCCTCCAGCGACCAGGGTGACAAGCAGCAGGAGGCCTCGACGAAGATCGACAACTCCGGCACGTACGTCACGCCGCTCGTGCGCAAGATCGCGGCCGAGAACAACATCGACCTGTCGTCTATCAAGGGCACCGGTGTCGGCGGTCGTATCCGTAAGCAGGACGTCCTCGACGCCGCCAAGGCCGCTTCGGCGCCCAAGGAAGAGGCACCGGCCCCCGCACAGGAGTCGGCTGCCGCTGCTCCCGCAGCTTCGGCCACGCCGCAGGCCGCTCCCCAGGCGTCCGCCGAGGCCCAGGCCAAGCGCGGCACGACCGAGAAAATGTCGCGTCTGCGCAAGGTCATCGCCCAGCGCATGGTCGAGTCGCTCGCCACGTCGGCGCAGCTCACGGCCGTCGTCGAGGTCGACATGACCAAGGTCGCCGCCACACGTGCGCGCAACAAGGAGAACTTCAAGTCCCGCGAGGGCGTCAACCTCTCCTACCTGCCGTTCATCACGACGGCGGTCGTCGAGGCACTCAAGGCGTTCCCGCAGGTCAACTCCTCGGTCGACGGCGAGAACATCGTCTACCACAACGCCGAGCACATCGGCATTGCGGTTGACACGCCGCGCGGCCTGCTCGTGCCGGTGGTCAAGGACGCCGGTGACCTGTCGATCGCCGGCATCGCGAAGAAGATCGCCGACCTTGCCGCGCGTACGCGTGACAACAAGGTGACGCCGGACGAGCTGGGTGGTGGCACGTTCACCATCTCCAACATCGGCTCGAACGGTTCGCTCCTCGACACGCCGATCATCAACCAGCCGCAGGTCGCCATCCTCGGCACCGGCGCGATGACGAAGCGCCCGGTTGTCGTCACGGACGAGTTCGGCAACGACTCCATCGCGGTCCGCCAGATGATGTACCTCGTCCTCACCTACGACCACCGCGTGGTCGACGGCGCGGACGCCGGTCGCTTCCTCTCGGCCGTCAAGGCCCGTCTGGAAGAGGGCGCCTTCGAGGTGTGACCCTCAGGCGGTCCGACGGCTTAACCTGAAGCCATGACCAGGCAGCGCATCGCCATCACCGGTTCCTCCGGATTGATCGGCGGTGCGCTGTCTGCATTTCTGCGCGAACGCGGGGACACTGTCGTGCGACTCGTGCGCAGGCACCCCGTGCCGCCGTACGAGGTCGCGCTGCCCGCCCCCGGTGAACCGGTGGACGAGTTGGCCGCCGCCTTGAACGATGTCGATGTCGTCGTCAATCTCGCGGGTGCCGGCATCGGGGACCATCGGTGGACGGCTTCGTACAAGAAAGCCCTACGGGACTCTCGCATCGACACGACGACGACGCTCGTCGAGGCGCTGGCCCACTGCACGCCGAAGCGCCTCGTCTCCGGCTCGGCGATGGGTTTCTACGGCGACCGCGGCGAGGAAATCCTCGACGAGACCTCGTCAGCCGGGTCGGACTTCCTGGCCGACCTCGTCGTCGACTGGGAAGGGTGTGCCGAGCGGGCCACGAGCGACGGCCACAGCGTTGCGTTCGCCCGCACGACGCTCGTCGTCTCCGCACAGGGCGGGGCCTTCGCCCAGATGGCCCTTCCGGCCAAGTTCGGCGTGCTCGGCCCGTTGGGCTCCGGTCGTCAGTGGTGGAGCTGGATCAGCCTGCGTGACGAAGTGCGCGCGCTGGCCCACCTCATCGACCACCCGGACATCACGGGACCGGTCAACCTCGCGGCGCCACTCGCGTGCCGCCAGGCCGGTGTCGCCAAGGCGCTGGGGCGCTCGATGCGCCGCCCAGCCGTGGCGCCGGCGCCGGAGTTCGCACTGCGCGCAGTTCTGGGCGAGATGTCGACCCAGCTCACCGCCTCGACGAGAGTGCGCCCGGCCGTCCTGCAGGCGTCCGGCTTCACATGGATGGATTCCAACCTCGATCAGGTCCTCGACCGCCTCGCGGCCGATCTCAGCGACCACTCCACTCACTGATCCGCCACTGCCCGGCATCGCTCACGAGGCGCAGCTCCACCTGAGTGGATTGACTCGCCCTGCGCGACCGGTCGTTGCCATGGGTCACCGTGTAGCCCGAGCGCGTGACTGTTGCGGTGGCTCCGGCCGTCCCGGCAGCGCCTGTCTTGGGGGTGTAGCTCGCGACGCGGTAGGAGACCCCCGAATAGACGATGCCGTCACGCTGCGCTTGGCGTAGGGCCGCGCTGTCGCTCGTCAGCGCGGGCGACTTCGGCGCCAGGCATCGCTCGAGCCGGCGCTGATCGACGCTGTTCCAGGCCTCGGCGCGACATGCGAGCAGTGCCTCCACCTCGCCGCGGGTCGGTGGGTGCGAGGTGGCACTCGACGAGTCCTTCGAGGCGGTGCTCGCCTTGCCGGAGGCCGAGGGGCGCGCCGTCGACGTCGTCGCTCTCGGCTCGGAGGTTGTGCCCCGCGCGGCGTACGGCGAGTGTTCCGCCGCGGCACCTCGTGCCGGAGCCTCCACCGAGTCGGGAGCATCATCCGTGGGCCACAGGGCGGCTCCGGCCACCAGCGTCACACCCAACGTCAGTGCACCGACGAGAAGCGACCTCCCCCGCTGTGGACCCTCCCCGTGACGGCGGCCCCGGCCTGCCGCTCTGCGCGTCTGTGGCCCTTCCGCGAGCTGTCGCTTCTGCGCTTCCTCCCGCAGACGACGTGTGATCGATTCGGCCGGCGCATCCGCCCCGGCCACTCGAGGCAGCGACCGATCGACGGGCACAGCCACCGGGTCGGCAGCCTCGAGTAGCTTGCGAGCCACGTCGTCGGAGTAAGGGCGAGCCGACGGAGTGAGCGCCAGACCGGCCGCGATAAGGCGCTCCAGAGGCTCCGGGACGTCGGGCACGAGTTCGCTCAGCGGCGGTCGAAGCGACGCGGGCGCGGGCGCCTCGCCGACGAGCGCGAACCACGCCACCGCAGCCAGGGAGAACACGTCGCTCGACGCCGCAGGAGCATGTCCTTCAAGAACCTCGGGGGCGACGAAACCTGCGCTGCCCCATTCGGCCTCGCCGGGCAGAGCCGCCACGCGTGACGCACCGAGATCGCTCAACAACGGTCGCCCGACATCGTCGAACAGCACGTTGCGCGGGGTGACGTCGCCATGGACGCACCCTCCGTCGTGAATGCGCGAGAGCGCTCCTGCAATGGGCGCGAGTGCCGTCACGCACTCCCCCGCCGTGAGTCCGCCGCGACCGACGACGACGTCGTGCAAGCTCCCGCCCGGCAGGTACGGCATGAGCAGAACGCTGCGCCCGTCGTCGTCGCGGAGGAAGTCGACAACCGGCACGACGTGGTCCCCGGCATGACGACGCATGCTGCGCCACTCGGCGCGTCCGGAGGCCTCACCGGCCTCGCGGAACACCTTCGCCGCGAGGCTCGCACCACCGGGTGCGGTGACGCGCCAGACATCTGCACTGCCGCCCGCTCCGATGAACTCCTCCACCGTGTAACCCTCGAGCCGTGGCTCATGTGTCATGACGGCCTCCCTGCTCCGTTGCGATCTGACGCCCGATCGGGTCGCCGTTTTCAGCCTGCCAAGATCGCGGCGAGCGGCGCAGAAGTTATCCACAGCCCCCTCCGAGCGTCCCGACATGAGCCCGGGCGTAGGCTCCCCTCATGCGCGTCATCCACCTCGGCTTCGATCCTGATTTCGTCGATTACGAGGCCGGTTGGAGCAAACAACGGGAGATTCACGCCGAGGTCGTGGCGGGTGGCGAGGACACGGTTCTCCTGCTCGAACACACCCCCGTCTACACCGCCGGCAAGCGCACCGAGGCTCACGAGCGTCCCTTCGACGGCACGCCCGTCGTCGACGTCGACCGCGGCGGCAAGATCACGTGGCACGGCCCGGGTCAGCTCGTCGGGTACCCGATCTTCGCGCTGCCCATCCCCATCGACGTCGTGGCGCACGTGCGCCGCATCGAGCAGCTCATGATCGGTGTGTGCGCTGACCTCGGGGTCGAGGCCACCACCGTCGAGGGCCGCACAGGTACCTGGGTGCTCGCCGACGACAAGGGTCCCGACCGCAAGATCGGCGCCATCGGCGTGCGCGTCTCGAAGCGCGCCACGATGCACGGTTTCTCCCTCAATGCGAACTGCGATCTCGGCTGGACGCAGACCATCGTCCCGTGCGGGATCTCCGACGCGGGCGTGACCACCCTGAGCAAGGAACTCGGCCGCGATGTGCCCGTGCGTGAGGTGCTTCCCCTCGTCGAGGCGCGGCTGCCTGATCTTCTGTCGCCCCGGCGTCGTTCATGACGACTCTCGAAGTCGCTCGGGAAGTTCCGGCGGGCGTAGGCTGTTGTGCTGGAAAGGCCATGCCAAACCACCGCAAGGAGTCAGTGTCTTGACCGTCGCGCCCGAAGGCCGTCGTCTGTTGCGCGTCGAGGCGCGCAACGCCGAGACCCCCATCGAACGCAAGCCGAGTTGGATCCGTACCACCGCCAAGATGGGCCCGGAGTACAACTCGCTCCAGAAGCTCGTCAAGGGCGAGGGCCTGCACACCGTGTGCCAGGAAGCCGGCTGTCCGAACATCTTCGAGTGTTGGAAAGACCGCGAGGCCACGTTCCTCATCGGTGGTGACACCTGCACGCGTCGTTGCGACTTCTGCGACATCGCCACCGGCAAGCCCGGTCCCCTCGACCTCGACGAGCCGCGCCGTGTCGCGGAGTCGGTGCGCGAGATGGGCCTGCGCTACGCCACCGTCACCGGTGTGGCCCGCGACGACCTCAAGGACGGCGCTGCGCAGCTCTACGGCGACACCGTGCGTCTCATCCACGAACTCAACCCCAACACGGGCGTCGAGATCCTCCCTCCCGACTTCGGCGCCGTGCCGGAGCTGGTCGGCAAGGTCTTCGATGCACGCCCCGAGGTGTTCGCACACAACCTCGAGACGGTGCCGCGCATCTTCCGCCGCATCCGCCCGGCTTTCACCTACGAGAAGTCGCTGAAGGTGCTGACGATGGCGCGCGAGCAGGAACTCGTGACGAAGTCGAACCTCATCCTCGGCATGGGTGAGGAGGAGCACGAGATCGACCAGGCCCTGCAGGATCTGCACGAGGCCGGCTGCGACATCATCACGATCACGCAGTACCTGCGTCCTTCGAAGCTGCACCACCCGATCGACCGGTGGGTCAAGCCCGAGGAGTTCGTCCACTGGAGTGACCGCGCGGAGGAGATCGGTTTCTCCGGCGTCATGGCCGGCCCGCTTGTGCGTTCGTCCTACCGTGCCGGACGCCTCTACGCACAGGTCATGGCCAAGCGCGGCCAGGCCCTGCCGGAGAACCTCCAGCATCTCGCCGCAGCGGCATCGTCCCCGGCCCGCCAGGAGGCGGCGTCGTTGGTCGAGCGCACGCGCTCCGACGTATCCTGATCGGCATGGCAACATCCTCCGGCTCGAACGAGCCCAAGAAGTCACGCTTCCGGCGCGGTCGCGGTGAGGCGGGGGCGAGCAAGGCTCCCGGTCGCTCGTCGCAGTTCAAGCAGGTCTTCGAGACGACGCGCGCGAACGACCCGGCGCTGATCCCGTGGATGGTGGGGGCTTTCGCCCTCGTCTTCCTCTTGTTCCTCGCGATCGGTTTCGGTTTCGGCCACCCGATCTACTTCGGCATCCTCGGGCTGCTGTTCGGCCTGCTCGTAGCGATGGTGGTGCTGGCGCGCCGTGCGAACACCGCGATCTACAAGTCGATCTCGGGTCAGCCGGGTGCGAGCGCGGCGGCGATGTCATCGCTTCGTCGCGGTTGGTTCGTCGAGCAGGAGCCGGTCGGCGCCGACATGGGTCGCAGCCGTCAGGTCAAGGATCTCTCCAGCGCCGCGATGGTGTACCGCGCCGTCGGCAAGCCGGGCGTCGTGCTCGTGGCCGAGGGACCCAAGGGCGGCGCAACCCGCCTCCTCGCCCAGGAGAGCAAGCGCACGAGCCGCGTGCTCGGTCCCGAGGTTCCGGTGCACACGATCCGCGTCGGCACGGACGACGAGGCCGTCCCCGTCGAGCGTCTGACGAAGGACATGCAGAAGCTCCCCAAGGTGCTCACCGACGACGAGTCCGGCCAGGTGACGAAGCGCCTGCGCGCCCTCGGCGGACTCAAGCCGGGGGTGCCCGCCGGCGTCGACCCGAACAAGGCGCGCGTCAACCGTGCGGCCATGCGCGGACGCTGACCGCTCGATTCGAACGCGACGAAGGCTCCTTCCCCGCTTGGGGAAGGAGCCTTCGTCGTTCAGCAGGCGGCGACGCGTCAGCGAGTGCGCAGGATGAGCGTTCCCGCGATCTTGTCGTGCAGTCCTCGTCCGTAGCCGTCGGTGACGACGGCAGGTACGACGAGGCACAGCAGGACGGTGCGCACGGCGCCGGAGACCAGACCGGGAGGCGTTGCATCCGGACGCTGGACGACGAGCCCGAAGATGCGGTGACCGATCGTCATGCCGATGGTGCTCACGAGCAAAAAGTTCTCGATCGCGAAGACGAGGAGCGGCTTGAACCCCTCGGCGCCGGAGCCGCCCCAGCGGTAGTCGAGGAATGCCGCCGCGATCAGGGAGCACAGGAACCAGTCGATGAGCAGTGCGCCGATGCGGGGAAGGAAGCGTCCCAGTGAACCCGGCCCCTCGACGGGGCGCCCTGCGGCGGGGTCGGTGTGGGCCTCGGGGCTCGTCATCGTCTCTCCTTTTCCGGACCTGATCGTCTCGCACTGTGAGGCACGATCTGTGTTGCTCCAACCCTAGGGCCGTGCCTACCGATAGGTTTAATCCGTGCGTCCGGGACGCGTCCCGGACACTTCGACAGATCGGCACGTGTGTAACACCGCTGAAACATTGAAGCCACGAGAGGGAAACTCCCCCCGACTACTGTCGTGGTGAACACGCGGTGCGACGCCGACCGGTCTCGCCCATCCGATCAGGAGGATCAATGTTCCAGACCGCTGACGAGGCCTTGAAATTCATCAAGGATGAGGATGTCAAGTTCATCGACATCCGATTCTGCGACCTCCCCGGGGTCATGCAGCACTTCAACATCCCGGCCGAGAGCTTCGACGCCGACGCGATCGAAGAGGGCCAGATGTTCGACGGCTCGTCCATCCGCGGTTTCCAGGCGATCCACGAGTCGGACATGAAGCTCGTGCCGGACCTCAAGACGGCGTTCGTCGACCCGTACCGCAAGGAAAAGACGCTCATCATCAACTTCTCGATCGTGGATCCGTTCACGGGCGAGCAGTACTCGCGCGACCCGCGCAACATCGCGGCCAAGGCCGAGGCCTACCTCAAGTCGACGGGCATCGCCGACACGGCGTTCTTCGGCGCGGAGGCGGAGTTCTACGTCTTCGACGACATCCGTTTCGAGACGAAGCAGAACGCCAGCTACTACTACATCGACTCCATCGAGGCCGCCTGGAACACGGGCCGCGAGGAGGAGGGTGGCAACCTCGGGTACAAGACCCGTTACAAGGGGGGCTACTTCCCCGTTCCCCCGGTCGACCACTACGCCGACCTGCGTGACGAGATGTGCCTGCGTCTGGCCGAGGTGGGCCTCGAGGTCGAGCGCAGCCACCACGAGGTCGGCACCGCCGGCCAGATGGAGATCAACTACAAGTTCAACGAGCTTCTGCAGTCGGGCGACGACGTCATGAAGTTCAAGTACGTCATCAAGAACACGGCGTTCGCGAACGGCAAGTCGGCGACGTTCATGCCGAAGCCGCTGTTTGGTGACAACGGTTCGGGTATGCACACGCACCAGTCGCTGTGGAAGGACGGCGAGCCGCTGTTCTACGACGAGCGCGGCTACGGCGGCCTGTCGGACATCGCCCGCTGGTACATCGGTGGTCTGCTCAAGCACGCTCCGTCGCTGCTGGCGTTCACGAACCCGTCGATGAACTCCTACCACCGCCTCGTGCCGGGTTACGAGGCTCCCGTGAACCTCGTGTACTCCGCGCGTAACCGTTCGGCGTGTGTGCGTATCCCGATCACGGGTACGTCGCCGAAGGCGAAGCGTGTCGAGTTCCGCGTGCCGGACCCGTCGGCGAACCCGTACCTGTGCTTTGCGGCGCAGCTCATGGCTGGTCTGGACGGCATCAAGAACCGCATCGAGCCGCCGGAGCCGGTGGACAAGGACCTCTACGAGCTTCCGCCCGAGGAGCACGACGCCATCGAGCAGGTTCCGGCGTCGCTGCCGGCCGTTCTCGACGCGCTCGAGGCCGACCACGAGTACCTGCTCGAGGGCGACGTGTTCACGGAGGACCTCATCCAGACGTGGATCGAGTACAAGCGCCTCAACGAGGTCGACCCGATCCGGTTCCGTCCGCACCCGCACGAGTTCGAGATGTACTACGACATCTGATCCTGGGAGACGAAGGTTGGAGGCCCCGATGCGGTGCGAGCGAATGCGAGCGCCGCGCCGGGGCCTCCGGCCGTAGTCGAGCGGGGTCAGATGTCGTCAAAAAAACATGGCCATCGTCGGAGACACACCCTGCCGGGCCGCAGGCGGCTCATCATTCCGTAGACGTTCGGCGTCACATACGCCGCGCAACGTCTACAGAACCCGCCCAAGACGCCTCGGAGCCGTGCCACTCTGGGCTCCATGTCTTCTTCTCGGGTGACGAGTTTCCGTAACCACGCTCTGGCGTTCGACATCGTCGACGAGGGGCCGCTGGACGGCGAGATCGTCGTGCTGCTTCACGGATTTCCCGAGCGGGCGTCGTCGTGGCGAGGAGTGACGGCGCGCCTCAACGAGGCCGGCTATCGGACGATTGCTCCGGATCAGCGTGGCTACTCCCCCGGCGCTCGCCCGCGGCGGCGTCGTGACTACGCGATGCCGCGGCTCGCCCAGGATGTCGTGGCGCTCATCGACACGCTCGACGCACCCGTCCACCTCGTCGGTCACGACTGGGGCTCCGCGGTGGCCTGGACGGTGACCGCGCACCATCCCGACAGGATCCGCACCCTCACGGCGATCTCCGTCCCCCACCCCGAAGCGTTCCTGCGCGCCATGCGCGGGCGTCAGCTCGCGCGCTCCTGGTACATGGGAGCCTTCCAGCTCCCGAAGGTCCCCGAGCTCCTCGCACGTCGGGCGGGAGGCGTCATGGACCGGGCGATGCGCGCGGGTGGCATGACGCCCGACGAGGTTGCCCGCTTCCGCACCGAGATCGTCGATGACGGCGCGTTGCCCGGAGGTCTCGGGTGGTACCGCGGATTGCCTTTCTCCAGTCAGAGCTGCCCAGCGGTCCGGGTTCCCACGACGATGGTGTGGAGCACCGGCGACGATTTCATCGACGAGGCGGGCGTTCGAGCCTGCGGCAACCACGTCGAGGCACCGTACGAGCTCGTCGTCCTCGAAGGGGCGAATCACTGGCTCCCGAGCCAGTGCCCGGCAGCGGTTGCCGACGTCATCTTGCGCCGAGCCGAAGGAACTCCTACTAGCCCGCGGTAACCGATCCGAGGCGAGCGTTCTTGGCGTCGCGCTACGGTGGCCTCATGGCTGAGAATCTTGAATCCGATGTGATCATCGATGCTCCTGTGGAGTGTGTCTGGGAGGTCGTCAGCGACCTACGCCGGATGCCGCAGTGGTCGCCCCAGTGCCGCAAGGTCATCGCGCGCGGACCGATTCGTCAGGGTACCTTCATGCTCAACGTCAACCGTGACGGCAAGCTGTGGTGGCCCACTCGGTCCAAGGTCACCGACTTCAGCCACCAGCAGCGTGTCGCCTTCCGCGTGCTCGACAACAACACGGAGTGGAGCTTCACGCTCGTTCCCGAGGGTGAGCGCACCCGCCTCGTCGAGCGACGTGACGTTCCCACTCGCGGCACCACCCAGATCTCGCGCGTCCTCATCGACAAGGTGCTCGGTGGCGAAGCCGACTTCGAGGCCAACCTCGCCGCCGGAATGAACGCCACGCTCAAGCGCATCAAGGCGAGTGTCGAAACGTCGAAGGCCGGTCCGAGCGCATGAACGACGGTGCGCGCCTGTACGACATCGGCGAACTGCGTCGCCGAGCGCGGGCGCGGGCCGCACAACGGGTGGGGCAAGCCTTCGACGGGCAGATCGCGGACGACTCGGTCGCCGGCGTCCGGGTTCGTCGCTACCTGCCCAGTACCATCCACGCCTCCGCGACGACGTTCTTCTTCCTCCACGGCGGCTACGGCCTCTTCGGGGACGTCGAGCTCCAGGACGGGTACTGCCGCCTGCTCGCGATGCGGTTGGCCCACGGGGTCATCGCCATCGATTACCCCCTCGCCCCCGAGAACACGTTTGCTCACGCCATCGCGGCCGTGCAGGCGGTAATGAGGGAAGAGAACACCGGTGTGAGCGTTCTGGCGGGCGATTCGGCCGGTGGCGCACTCGCTGTCGCCACAGCGCGGGCCGGTGAGGAATGGCCCGAGTGCGTCGACGGTCTGCTGCTCACCAACCCCAACCTCGACCTCACGCTCGGCTCGCTCGCTCCGAACGCGCCGGCCGGACCCGACTCCGGCCTCATGAGCCACGCGTTCGCCCAATGGCTGGGCGACGAACACGCCGGGCTTCGCCTCGACCAGGACGCTCGTCGGTTGCCACGCACCCTCGTCGCGGTCGGCACGGACGACAGCCTCGCTCCCGAAGCCAGAACCTTGCACGCCGCCTGCACGCGAGCCCGCGTGCCGTCCCGGCTCCTCGAGTTCGAGGCCGTGGGTCACGGTCTCGTGAGCGAGAGCCACCTCGTCGAGCGCATCGCGGACGAAGCCCGCGTGTTCTTCCGCCTTCCGGCGAGCTGACGCCCCGCGTCAGCCGCCGTACACGATCTGCGTCGCGCCGAGGCGATCGAGCAGGTAGGCCGTTTCGAACGCGGCTTCCTTCCACGACTCGTACCGGCCGCTCACACCGCCGTGGCCGGCCACCATCTCCGTCTTGAGCAGGATCGGACGCTCGCTCTGGTCACTCGTCACGGTGCGACGCAGCTGCTGCACCCACTTGGCCGGTTCGACGAAGAACACGCGCGTGTCGTTGAGGCTCGTCGTGGCGAGCACGGCCGGGTAGCGCTCGGCACGCACGTTCTCGTACGGCGCGTAGGACTTCATGTACGCGTACACCTCGGCGTCGGCGAGCGGGTTGCCCCACTCCTCCCACTCCCCCTGCGTCAACGGCATCGACGGATCGAGCGTCGTCGTCAGGGCATCGACGAACGGCACCTGCGTGACGACCGCGCAGAACAGATCCGGCGCCTCGTTGATCACCGCGCCGATGAGCAGACCACCGGCGGAACCCCCCTCTGCAGCGAGGCGATCCGGCGAAGCCCAACCCGTGTCGACGAGGTGACGCCCACACGCGACGAAGTCATCGAACGTGTTCTTCTTGTGCTCCAACCGGCCGTCGAGGTACCAGGAACGGCCCATCTCACCACCGCCACGCACGTGGGCGATGGCGAAGACGACACCACGCTGCAGGAGGCTGAGACGTAGCACCGAGAAGTACGGATCGATCGACGACTCGTAGGAGCCGTAGCCGTAGAGGAGTACAGGGTTGGTGCCGTCGGCCGCGACGTCCTTGTGCGCCACGAGCGAGATCGGCACCTGCGCCCCGTCCGGGGCCGTGGCCCACAGACGGTGCTGCTGATAGTCGGACGGCTCGTGGCCACCGAGCACCTCACGGCGCTTGAGCAGCGTGACCTCGTCGGTCGTCGTGTCCCAGTCGTAGACCGAGCGCGGCTCGACGAACGACTCGGTGGCCACCATGAGCGTCGTCGCCTCGTAGGTGGGGTTGGCGCCGACGCCCACGGACATCAGCTCGCCGGAGAACGGCAGGTCACGTAGGACGCCGAAACCGTCGCCCTCCTTGGGCAGCAGCTTGACCGTGGCGAGGCCACCGGAACGCAGCCCGACGAGCACGAAGTCGCGGAACGCGGAGACGCCCATGAGGCGCTCGCCCTCTCCTCCTTCGAGGAGCAGCTGCCAGTGCTCGATTCCCGGCGTCGCGAGGGGCGCCCAGGAGACGTCGTAGTCGACGCGGTCGCGATTGTGCACGATGTAGAGGCGCTGACCGTCGATCTCGATGTCGTAGTCGAGCCCCGGAGTGCGCGGCTGAACGACGCGCAGACCTGCCTCGACGTCCTGCAGGTCGAGCAGGTGGAATTCCGCGGTGTCCTTCGAACCGAGCGACAGGACGAGCCACCGGTCGTCGTGCGTTCCCCCGATGCCGAGCCAGTACGAGGCGTCCTCCTCGGTGAACAGGAGCGTGTCCGCGCTCGGGTCCTCACCGACGACGTGGTGCCACACCTGGAAGGGCCGCCACGCCTCGTCGACGCGCGTGTAGTAGTACGACTCACCGTCGGCCGCCCAGACGAGGCCGTAGCCGACCCCGGTGACGCTCTCCTCGAGAACCTCACCCGTGGAGATCGTGCGCACGCTGATCTTGTAGCGCTCGTCGCCCTCGAAGTCCATGAGCGCCGCGAGACGGTTCTGGTCGGGGCTGAGAGCCAGCCCACCGACCGAGTAGAAGTCCTTGCCCTCGGCCTCGACGTTGCCGTCGAGGAGCACCTGCTCCCCCGGAAGCGATGCCTCGGGCGTCGGCACAGGACGGCTGTCGCCTTCGCGGTACGGTGCTCGGCAACTGATGCCGTACTGCTGGCCCTCCACCGTGCGGGCGTAGTACCACCAGTCCTTGTCACGCACCGGGATCGACAGATCCGTCTCCTTGGTACGCCCCTTGATCTCGGCGAAGATCCGGTCGCGCAACTCCTGCTGCGGCGCGAGGACGGCGTCGGTGTAGCCGTTCTCCGCGTTGAGGTGCGCGATGACCTCGGGGTCGGACTTGTCGCGCAACCACTCGTAGTCGTCGACGAAGACGTCGCCGTGGTGGATGCGCTCGTGCGGCACCCGCTTCGCCTGGGGTGCGCTGGGGCCGTTCGTCGTCATGTTTCCTTCTCTTCGTCGTCGGCTCAGCCGAGGCAGGCGGGGCCCAGCAGCGCCTTGAGGTCGCCGAACAGGGCCGGGGTCGCGTTGACGCGCAGACTGTCGTCGAGCTTGACCGTGAGCGTGCGACCGGGCCGGGTGAGGCGCAGGTGCACCTCTGTGATGCCGGGGTGCTCGCCGAGTACCTCCTTGAGCCGCTCGGCGAGGCCCTGCGTGGCGCGGGCATAGGGCAAGTGGAGGGTCACCGGGCCGCGTGGGCCGTCCGTGAGCTCCGGCAGCGTGAGTTCCATCGCGTTGAGCGCGACCGACTCGTCACGACGGTTGACGCGGCCCTTGACGGCGCACACGACGTCCTGACTGAGCATCGTGGAGACCGTGGCATAGGTCGAGGGGAAGAACAGGCACTCGATGGCTCCGTCCATGTCCTCGACCGTGGCGATGGCCCACAGGTCGCCCTTCTTCGTGCGCTTGACCTGCAGACCCGTGATGAGACCGGCAATCGTCACCATGGCCCCGTCGGGCAGCGAGTCCTCACCGAGGAGCTTTGCGACGGACGTGTCCGAGAACTGCGACAGCGCAGCCTCGATGCCGAACAACGGGTGGTCGGAGACGTACAGGCCGAGCATCTCGCGCTCGAACGCGAGCTTCGTCTGCTTGTCCCACTCGATCGGCGGGATCTGCGGCAGGGCCGCGAACTCGATGCCCGGCGCGTCGTCACCGAAGCCGGCGAACAGCGAATCCTGGCCGTGTTCCTCCTTGCGCTTCTCCTCGATGAGGGCGTCGACGTACGACTCGTGAATCTGCACGAGGCCCTGACGCGGGTGGCCGAGGTCGTCGAAGGCGCCGGCCTTGACGAGCGACTCGACGGTGCGCTTGTTGAGGACCGTCGCCGGGCACTTGCGCAAGAAGTCCTCGAAGGAGGTGAAGCGTCCCTTCTCCTCACGTGTCGCGACGATGGCGGAGACGACGTTCGAGCCGACGTTACGGATCGCCTCGAGACCGAAGCGGATGTCCTCACCCACAGCGGCGAAGTTACCGATCGACTCGTTGACGTCGGGCGGCAGCACCTTGATGCCCATGTGTCGGCACTCGTTGAGGTACAGCGCCGACTTGTCCTTGTCGTCGCGCACGCTCGTCAGGAGCGCGGCCATGTACTCGGCCGGGTAGTTGGCCTTGAGGTAGCCGGTCCAGTACGACACGAGCCCGTAGGCGGCCGTGTGCGCCTTGTTGAACGCGTAGTCGGAGAACGGCAGGAGGATGCTCCACAGCGTCTGCACCGACTCCACGGAGAAGCCGTTGTCGAGCATGCCCTTCTCGAAGTTGACGTACTCGGCGTCGAGCACTTCCTTCTTCTTCTTACCCATGGCTCGACGCAGCAGGTCGGCGTTGCCGAGGGTGTAACCGGCCAGCTTCTGGGCGATCTCCATGACCTGCTCCTGATAGATGATCAGGCCGTAGGTCATGTTGAGGATCGGCTCGAGGGCGTCCGTCAGCTCGGGGTGGATGTAGTCGATCGGCTGGCGCCCGTTCTTGCGCAGCGCGAAGTTGGTGTGGGCATTGGCGCCCATCGGGCCCGGACGATAGAGCGCGAGAGCAGCGGAGATGTCTTCGAAGTTGTCCGGCTGCATGAGACGCAGCAGCTGGCGCATGCCGCCGCCGTCGAGCTGGAAGACACCGAGCGTGTCACCCCGCGCCAACAGGTCGTACGTGCGCGCGTCCGTCATGTCCTTGCTCAGCGCGTCGAGGTCGACCTCCTCGTCGCGGTTGGCCTGGATGTTCTTCAGGGCGTCGTCGAGGATCGTGAGGTTTCGCAGACCGAGGAAGTCCATCTTGACCAGGCCGAGCGTCTCGCAGCTCGGGTAGTCGAACTGCGTGATGACGGCCCCGTCCTGGAGGCGCCGCATGATCGGGATGACGTCCATGAGCGGCTCGCTCGACATGATGACGCCGGCCGCGTGCACGCCCCACTGACGCTTCAGCCCTTCGAGGCCGACACCGGCGTCGAAGATGTTCTTGAACATCGGGTCGGACTCGATGAGCGCGCGGAACTCGCCGCCCTCGGCGTAGCGCGCGTGCTCGGTGTCGTACATCTTCGCGAGCGGCACGCCCTTACCCATGACGTCGGCGGGCATCGCCTTCGTCATCTGCTCACCGACGGTGAACGGGAAGTCCATGACGCGCGAGGCGTCCTTGACGGCCTGCTTCGCCTTGATCGTGCCGTACGTGACGATGTACGAGACGCGGTCGTCTCCGTACTTATCGACGACGTAACGGATCACCTCGGAGCGCCGGCGCTCGTCGAAGTCGACGTCGAAGTCGGGCATCGACTTTCGCTCGGGGTTGAGGAAGCGCTCGAAGATCAGACCGTGCGGGATCGGGTCGAGGTCGGTGATGCCCATGGCGTAGGCGCACATCGAACCTGCACCCGAACCACGCCCCGGCCCCACGCGGATGCCGTTGTCCTTCGCCCAGTTGATGAAGTCGGCGACGACGAGGAAGTAGCCCGGGTAGCCCTTGCCGACGATGACGTCCTGCTCGTAGCGAGCCTGCTTGATCGCGTAGTCCGGCACCCCTTCGGGGAAGCGCCGCTTGAGGCCGCTCTCGACCTCCTTGATGAACCACGACGTCTCGTCCTCCCCCTCGGGGCACGGGAAGCGCGGCATGTAGCGGCCTTCGCCCTCGGTGAAGGAGACCTCGCACTGCTCGGCGATGAGCAGCGTGTTGTCGCACGCGTCCGGGTGGTCGCGGAAGAGGTGACGCATCTCGTCGGCCGACTTGAGGTAGAACTCGTGCGAACCGAACTTGAAGCGGTTGGGGTCGGTCAGACGCGAACCGGAGTTGATGCACAGCAGCGCATCGTGGTGAACCGCGTCCTCCTTGTTCGTGTAGTGCAGGTCGTTCGTCGCGAGCAGCGGCAGGCCCAGGTCCTTCGCCAGCTTGAGCAGGTCGCTGCGCACCCGACGTTCGATGTCGACGTCGAGGTCGTGCTCCATGAGCTCGCAGTAGAAGTTGCCCTCGCCGAAGATGTCACGGAACTCGGCGGCCGCCTCGACGGCCTTGTCGTACTGCCCGAGGCGCAGGCGGGTCTGGATCTCGCCCGAGGGGCAGCCCGTCGTGCCGATGAGACCCTTGCCGTACTGCTGCAGCAACTCACGGTCGAGGCGCGGGTACTTCGAGTAGACCTGATCGAGTGAGGCCTGCGAACCCATGCGGAACAGGTTGTGCATGCCGTCGTTGTTCTTCGCCAGCAACGTCATGTGCGTGTAGAGACCGCGATTCGAGACGTCGTCGGCCTCCTGGCCGCGCTCGCCCCACGTCGTACGCGTGCGGTCGGTGCGGTGCGTGCCCGGCGTGAGGTAGGCCTCGAGCCCGATGATGGGCTTCACGTCGTACTTGCGCGACTTCGACCAGAACTCGTAGGCACCGAAGAGGTACCCGTGGTCGGTGGTGGCGATCGCCGGCATGCCGAATTCCTGGGCACGGGCGAACATGTCATCGATACGGGCTGCACCGTCGAGCATCGAGTACTCGGTGTGGTTGTGCAGGTGGACGAAGCTGCGCGACTGACTGGACATCGGGGACGAGTCTACGACCGGCCACCGACAACCACCTGTGCGCTGAGCGCCGCGTTCGCTCACGGCGGATCGACCACGAGCGCACGACCCTCGTGACGACCCCTGCGAACACGGGCAAGTGTGTTGTTCAGCCCCTGATGAGGTCGAGCGCGCGCGCCAGATCCTCGGGGTACGGCGAGGTGAACGTCACGTGCTCACCGCTGCCTGGGTGCTCGAAACCGAGCTCGACGGCGTGCAGCCACTGGCGGTCCAGACGCAGGGTCTTGGCGAGCTTGGGGTCGCTGCCGTACAGCGGGTCGCCGACGCACGGGTGGTGCATCGCGGAGAAGTGCACTCGAATCTGGTGCGTGCGCCCCGTCTCGAGGTGAACCTCGAGCAGCGACGCCGAGCGGAAGGCCTCGAGAAGCTCGTAGTGGGTGACCGAAGCTCGGCCGGAGTTCATCACGGCAAACTTGTAGTCGTGGCCGGGGTGACGCCCGATCGGCGCGCTGATCGTGCCCTCGATCGGGTCCGGCAGCCCCTGAACGAGGGTGTGGTAGGTCTTGTCGACCGTGCGGTCGCGGAACGCCTGCTTGAGCAGCGTGTAGGCCCGCTCACTCTTGGCCACGACCATGAGGCCGCTCGTGCCCACGTCGAGGCGCTGGACGATGCCCTGACGCTCGGGCGCACCGGACGTCGAGATGCGGTAACCGGCGGCGGCGAGACCGCCCACGACGTCGGGTCCGTCCCAGCCGACGCTCGGGTGGGCTGCGACGCCCGCAGGCTTGTCGACGACGACGATCTCAGAGTCGTCGTGGACGATGCGCATACCGGGGATCGCCTCGACGCGGGGCTTGGCCTCGCGAGGGCCGGTGCGCTCGGGCATCGTCACCTCGAGCCAGGAGCCGGCGCTCACACGCTCGGACTTGGCGACGACCTTGCCGTCGACGCTCACGGCGCCCTCGGCAGCCAGCTCCGCCGCCCGAGTCCGCGAGAACCCGAGCAGCCGGGCGATGGCCGCATCGACGCGTTCACCCTCGAGACCCTCGGGGACCGGAAGTGCCTTGACCTCGCTCATGCTGCGTCCTCGTTCCCGTCGTTCTCGGTTTCGCTCTCTCGATCACGGTCACGGATGCCGTCCAGGCCGACGCCGCGGAACGTCAGCACGACGACGAGGGCCGCAGCCGTGGAGATCGCGATGTCGGCCACGTTGAAGATCGGCCAGTTCGGCAGCTGGAGGAAGTCGACGACGTACCCCTTGCCCCCGCCCGGCGGACGGAAGAAGCGGTCGGTGAGGTTGCCCACCGCTCCCCCGACGATGAGACCGAACGCGAGAGCCCAGCCCGTGCTGCGCAGCTTGCGCGCCGTGACGAGCACCGCGATGACGACGGCTACCGCGATCGCGGTGATGAAGATCGTCGAGTTCGTGCCGAGGCTGAAGGCAGCCCCCGGGTTGTGCGTGAGCTGGAATCGCAGGAACGACCCGATCACTTCACGCGGGTGCCCGTCGGCCAGGGCGTCGAGCGCCCACGCCTTCGTCGCCTGGTCGATGCCGTAGGCCGTGGCTGCCGCCAGGCCGAGGACGGCGAGGTGCCTCGTCGACGCCCCGCGGGGCGTTCGAGGGTGGTCGGGTGTGGTCGCGGAACTCAGCGACGCTCCTGCTTCTGCTTGCATGACAGGCATAGGGTCGCACGCGGGAAGGCTTGAAGTCGAAGTTTGCCGATCGCGCCGCCGCACGATTCGCACACGCCGTAGGTGCCGTCGTCGATTCGGGCCAGGGCCTTCTCGTTCTGTTCGAGCACCTCGGCGGACTTGCGGGCCAGCGAGATCTCGTGGTCGCGCTCGAAGTTCGCGTTACCCACGTCGGCCTCGTCATCGCCGGCGCCGTCACCCGGGTTGCGCAGCAGCCCCTCGAGGTCGCTGGCCAGGCTCTCGAGTTCGGCTCGCACGCGCGCGACCTCAGCCTCGAGTTCCTCGCGCACCTCGGCCAGCTCAGCGTCGGTCCAGGGCTCTTCCTCGGCCTTCACGGCCAGATCCTGCGCCGAAGCCGCAGCGTCCTTGGTTGCCATCGTCTTCTCTTCCCCTTGGTGGTGGCTCGCCCGGCGCACGATGCTCCGAGCGAGCCTGATTAAGGTCAGAGGATAGGGCACAAGTTGAGGCGTCGTGCGTGATCCGCCGACGAATTCGCCTAACCGACAAGTAATCCACCCCCGCGTGGGCAACAGGCCGTCACGCCCGTCGCTACCCGCGCGCCGAACAGGACGAGGGGCCCCGCCCCCGGGGGGGGGGGGGGGGCGGGCGCCCCCCCCGGCCGGGGCGGGGGGGGGGGGGGCGGCCCCCCCCCCCCCCCCCCCCCCC